>JANQLR010000225.1 GCA_028280525.1 Longimicrobiales bacterium | reverse complement strand
TCTGAAAGAGGCGGTCCGCTCGTCGCATTAGCGTGTCCTGTTAAGCATAGATCCCGATGGAGTTGCCGTCCGGATCGAGGCAATACGCGAATTGCCCGCGTTCGATGGTCCCTCCCCAGGCGCTCTCCACCCCTCCCGGAGCGCTGTCCCGGTGGGATCCTCGGCCCGGGAGCCGGGGCCACCGGGACCCGCGCCACCGTCGAAGGGGCGAGCCTCGCCGAGGTGCGTTCGCTACCGGCTCCGCCCGTGCGGACCGACTCCCCCGGCGTCGGCCTGCCGCACGAGGTCGACGGGGTCGACCAGCCCCCACCCGGTCTGCCAGTCCCAACCCGGTCCGTACAGATCGGTCGAGCTGGTGCGCACGATCCTGCGGACGGTCTCGATGTCGAAGACGGCCCCCGGCCCCATCACCGAGGCGGCCAGAGCGAGTACACCCGCGGCGAAGGGCGCCGCCATCGACGTTCCGCTCGACTGAGCGTACCCGCCGCCGGGCACCGTCGACACGATCGCCCACCCCGGCGCCACGAGATCCAACTCGGGCCCCCCCGACGAGTTCGGGTAGGGCGCCGGACCGTTCGGGCCGACCGCCACCGCGCCCACGGCCAGGGTGGAGGGGTAGCGCGCGGGCCAGCCCATCGGGCCCCCCGTGAAGTCGCGGTTCCCCGCTGCACAGACCACGACCGCCCGATCCGCCACGGACCGAATGGTCTCCTCCACGACCGGGTGCGGGGGCCCCTTCCAGACGATGCTCAGGCAGATCAGACGAGCGCCTCGCTCGGCGCCCCAGCGGATGGCGGCGGCCACATCCCGGGACGACACCGGTCGCCCCGGGCGCTTCAGCACCTTGGCACTCAGGATTCGCACCTTCGGCGCAACCCCCACGACGCCGCGACCGTCGGCACGGGCGGCGATGATTCCGGCGACGTGCGTCCCGTGGCCCACCTCATCGACGGGCCCCTTCGCGCTGCCCGCGAAGTCCTCGGCGTCGTCGATCGCCGGAGCGAGGTCGGGATGCCCGGCGTCGATCCCGGTATCCACGACACACACCGTGACGTCCTCGCCCTGCGTCCTCTGCCACGCCTGCGGAAGGTGCGTGAACCGCTGGCCCCAGTTGATCAACTCGTTCGGCCGCGCCGTGCGCGTGAAGCTGAAGGCGGGGTAGCGCTCGAAGGCCATGTCAGAAGCGGAAAAGGGTCAGATCCACGCCGATGAAGGCCGAGTAGCGCCACGCCGAAACGCGGGCGCTGCCGTCTTCCAGCGAGCGGAGCTCCGGCGCCCGCTGAACCCCGAAGCCGACGCTGAGCGGATACCGTTGGCTGATCCCGAAGACCAGCGACGCCGAGGGAGAGAAGATGTGGTGCAGGTTCACGTCGGGGGTGTCGTCGACGTTGTCCCCCGCCTCACCCTCCCCCGCCGACCCGGGCTCGGCTTCCTCGAGCCGATAGCTGACGAGCGTCCCGAGGTCGATGGGACTCAGCAGGAGCCCCACGGAGCCGGAGAAGGGCTTGAAGGGAAGAGACAGCTCCAGGCCGACGGGCGCGAAGGCCCCACCGAAGGCAACCCCGTCGAGGTCTCCGACCTCTTCGACACCTCCGCTGAGCCCCAGGTAGCTCACCAGGGCGAAGGACGGACCCGAGCCCTGCGCCCGACGCGCACGGAACGACCCCACCGGATCGACGAACGCCTCCAACGCCTCGGTCAGGGCGTCCGCATCCTCCGCACTCGCCACGGAGGCGGCGAAGGCCAGCACCCGATTCGGAGGGCTTCCCACCTTCGTCGCCTCGATCAGGCGGTTCGATGCGAGCACGACGACGCGAGCATAGTCCCGGGTGTGTGCGGCTCGCCACAGCTGGTGCGCGGTGTCGATCTCATCCCTGAGGACCGCGCGTTCGTCGGCGTCGTTCGTCAGGAAGGGGACGGCCGCCCGCACGACCGAAACGGAGGCGGACACGATCTCCGACGCCTCGGGGCGGGCCGGCATCTGGCCCATCATGCCCGCCGGAGGCCGGACGGTCGTGCGCAGCGCGTCGAGCGACTCGATCAGGGCGGTGAGTTCGTCGAACTCCGCTGCGAGGAGCGTCGGGATCCGACTCCCCATGCCCAGATCGATCGCCAGGACGGAGACGAAGACGCGGGCCCGCCCCAGATCGGCCAGGACGTAATCGAGCAGTGAGCCGTTGAAGCCCGCGGGCCCCTGGATGGAGCTGCCCGCCCGGTACTCTCCGACGAACCGAACCGTGAACTGAAGCCCGCTCTGAAGGGCGGCGTCGTTCCAGGTGGCCTCCAGCCCGAACGGATCGGAGAGCACGTGCAATGCGTCCTCCCCTCCCTCGATGCGGAGGGCGGCGTCGGCCACCATGGACAGAAGACGCACCTCGTCGGGCGCGCCGGCGTCGCCGTAGATGTCGAGATCGCTCGACAGGGTCCGCGGGAGAGCCCGAAGGTCCTCGATCAGGGCGGCCCTCGCGGTGGGCATCAGGGTGCGGTACGAGATCTCGTCCACCCCCTGCAGGACGGCGCCGGCATGCGGAAAGAGGGTGGCGAGATCGCCGTCCTGAATGAGGGCGGCGAGGTCTCGCAGAGCGCTCTGCGCCAACTCCGCCTTGGCCCGCATCGCCAGGAAGTCGGCTACGGCGAAGGCCGCGGACGAGAAGGTCAGCGGGGTCGTCAGCGCGGCGTTCGGAGCTCCGCCACCGTAGGTGGTCGGAAGAGCCGCCGCCGTCTCCGCCGCCCGCGCGTCCCGCCTGGCGGCGTCGATCTGATCAGGCGTCGGGAGCGGCTCGAGAGGGGGGCGGTCTAGAGACGCCAGGAAGGCCATCACCGCCCGCGTGTTCGCCGTGTCGCAGTCGACCGCGGCCGGCGCACACACCCCCTGGACCTCCAGCATGTCCACCGCGCGAAGGAGGGCGGTATTGCCGTACGGTCGAGACTGCGAAGCCGCCGGGGCGGGCACCACCGCCAGCAGTAGACACGCACCCATGAGCCATCTCATACCAGCTTCTCCCTAAGAGTACCATTGACGCCGCAAGGGGATACGTGCTCACAGTCTGGTGCGCATCGAGGGCTGTCAAGCAGTCTATCCGGAGCCGGTGGGACTCACACGAAGGCCGTCTAGCTCACGCCATCCGTCCGCACGATCGGGTACGCCCGAACGGACTCGACCCCGAGAGCGTCCTCGAAGACGCCCCACATGACTCCGTCGACGACGGCCGCGGGCTCGAACCCCTCCGGGGTGTCGAGTGTGGCACGGAGCTCGCCCTCGCTCGAGAAGACCAGCCAACGCCGTTCCGGGACCGGGATCAGCGGTCGCGCCACCTCCGGCGCGTCGTCGGCTCGACGGGTGGAGAGAAGGCCGACCGGTCCGGGGTACTCGCTCACGAAGACCCACCCGTCGTCCCCCGACACGATCTCCCCGTGCGTGGGCAGCTGGATCGGGAGGGGAAGCTCGGCGACGATCTCGGCCAGCCCGGCGCTCTCACTCCGGAGGCGGGCCCAGCGATCGGGGAAGGCGCCCTCCGCGGGTCGCGACTCGTGGGGCCACCGCACGACGCGGAGCAGGGCGCCCCCGGACGAGAGGATGCGATACTCCGCCGAGTGACCCGTCCCCACCACGAGTCGATTACCGACGACGGTCGCGTACGAGCGTGCGCCGAACGGTTGCGGAAGGCCGGACGGCGCGACGACGGCCATCCCCGGAAAGACGCCGTACCGGCCTTCCACCTCGCCCCGGCGATTCAGCGAGACCGACGGCAGTTGCGGGCGGTACGCGCCCGTTTCGGGGCCCGGCCCCAGCGCGCCCTCGGAGAAGACCGCGTAGCCTCCCTCCGTCGCGAAGACATGCGTATAGCCCGCGGTCTCCTCGGTCGATCCCACGGAGCCCGGGGCGGGCGGGACCACCCGGGTCAGCTCCAGGTCCCGCAGGTGGACGGCCTCCAGATCGAAGTGGCTCAGGCGCCGGCGGTAGGGATCCCACACCCCGATCACCCCGGGGGCTACCTCGACCACCGACCCGAGGCTGCGGAATTCGCCGGGCCCGTCCCCGGGGCGGCCGAGCTCCGAGACCCGCGCACCGGATCGGGAGAAGAGGAGGGCGCGCGGGGGAGATCCGAGCCCGACGGCGACCAGGCTGTCGCCGACCGGGAGGACGGCCGTCACCCGAAAGAGCGGATCCGCCGCGTTGACGCCGCCGCCGATGCTGACCACCGGGACCTGCCCGAGCGTCCACGCCGGGGCTTCCTCGAGCGCCTGCGGGGAGTTGGTGGCGATGGCGACTCCCGCGCTGTCCGCGACCGAGAAGGGTGCGGGGCGAGACCCCTCCCCGCACGCAAGCGACGAGAGCAGCAGGAACACTCCGAACACGATCGGTCTGGTACGCATGACGCTCCGCTTCGTCAGGATCCGACAACCGCCAGGAACCACCCCTCATCCGGATCCTTCGAGGTCGTCGGACCCGGACCTCGGGAGCGGGGAGCGGCCATCCACATATCCGGCTTCGTTATTTGAGCCAATAGGCGAGTTGACCCTCCGCGGAGTCAAGAGAGCACACGTGCCGAGGCCGGCTGGAGAGCGAGCGCGTGACGCGAGAGGACGCCCATCGTAGATCTAGGGCCGCAACCCGCCCGCCCAGGAGTCCGTCCATGCCCGCCGCCGTCTTCGGAACCCAGATACTCGAGGA
Organism: Longimicrobiales bacterium; assembly: GCA_028280525.1. GTDB lineage: Bacteria > Gemmatimonadota > Gemmatimonadetes > Longimicrobiales > Gaopeijiaceae > Gaopeijia. The sequence continues at coordinate 6,517 of JANQLR010000225.1, read as the reverse complement.
GGGCGACATCCTTCTCCTCGACGACTCGCATCCCTGGACGAACTCGACTGGCGCTCACTCGGCGATCCGACTCGGCCAGGCGATCAAGGGGTCGGAGCTGGGCGAGTCGAAGCTGGTGCACGCCGTCATGTGGACGAAGCAGGCCGCAGGGCGGATGCCCATGGCCCCCTCGTCCGGAATCGTCTTCGGCAACCCGGCCGATCAGGCCCAGCACAACGCGGACGTCGCCGCGAGCCCGCACACCGAGGAGATCAGCGAGGCGTCCGGTGCGCACGGTGTCCGGAATCACTGGCTGCGCGCGGGCGGCTACTACGCCTTCACGCTCAGAGATGATCAGCGGGGGCTCGGAGTGCGGGCCGCGGAGATCGCGAGGAGGTGGGGAAGCACCGGGGCGATCAGCTACTCGCAGATGGAGGCGCTGTCCTCGGTGGTCCCGGGCAACTCCGTCCACGATGCGGGTCGGGCCATGGAGAATGCGCGGCGCTACGCCGCCGGAGCCTTCCACTCGCTACCGGACTGGGCGCGACTTCCCGAACACGAGCGGACCGGCAGGGACATGTTCGTCGAGGGCAACTTCGGCAACGCGTACTGCAGCCAGTTCATCATCGCCTGCTACCAGGCGGCGTCGTTGACCTCGGGAGTTCCCCTGGAGGGGGTGGCGGCCTTGCACGCTCGAGTTGCGAACGTCCGGCATCTCCACGACGCGCTCCAGGGAGACCGCCGCTTCGTTCACCAGTTCAACGTGTGTATCCAGCAAACCGTCCACGACGGGCAGTAGACCGGGAGGCCACCACCCGACGGACGTCGCGCGCACCTCCGCTCCCGGAACGAGCATCGACGCGCTCCTTCGCGAAGCGCACCGGTCAGGTCGACGCGTCTGCCACGAGAACCTGAGAGGAGGTGCACTCAGTTCTCCCGGATCCGCGCAACGCCCACCCGTTCCACGTCCATCGCATCGCGGACCTCGATCAGTGCGCGGCCGTCGTCCAGGAAGGCGATCGGAAACGGGAAGCTGCTCGGCAGGCTCCCCAGGGGCTCGAATCCGCGGGTGAAGACATCGACGAAGCCCCCTGCACTCTCGGCCCGCTTCACCCAGATCCTGCCGCGTGGTCCGATCGCCACCCCCGCGATCGCGGGAGGGTTGGGATCGTATCCATGCCGGGCCACGACCTCGGCGGGCGTCGTATTGCAGGGCCCGACGTACTCCCGACTGCGCAACGCCCGTACCGCGTCCGCCGCGGTGAATTCGCGGTCGTACTCCGGCGCGGTGATCCGTCCCGCGAGCTGTGCGCCCTGGAAGACCTCGACCCGGTACCCGCCCCCGCTTCGAACCGCGACGACTCCGTCGGATTGGAACCAGCTCGGACTTCCCGACAGCGGCAGGCGAATCGTGTAGGTCATGCCACACTCCGGGTACTCGGCCGTACGGGTCGGCGAAGCCGTCGGGGTGACCAGGAAGTGATCCCCGTCGTCGGACTGGAGGACGAGCCCGTCCTTCCTCTCCCCATCGGTCACGCGACGGTCCCTCCGCCAAAGCGTTCGATCTCCTTCGAAGACGTCGAAGTGCCGGAACTCCACGTGGATCGTCGCGAAGGGGTACGGGTCCGCCCCGAGGTACTCGCCCGACAGCGTGAATCGCTGGATCGCCCCCTTTGCCTGATCGAGCACCTCGACACCGGCGCGGTCGACCGAGAGGGTGACCGGGAACTCCAACTCCCCGGGGCCCTGTCCCTCCCGGGAGAAGGCGCGTCTGAAGGACCCATCCGACGCGAAGACCTCGACCCGCTTGGCCACTCGGTCGAGTACGAAGATCTCGTCCCCGACCACATCGACGTACGCCGGCGACACCCGGTAGAAGGAGCCCGGACCGGCCTCCTGCCCTCCGATGATGACCAGGGTGTCGACCGACCAGCCGAGCTCCGCCACCCCCAGCTCGACCGACGCGAGTTGGACACCCGCGGAGTCGGCCACCGTGTGCCGAGAGGGTGCCCGCTCCTGGTCGCACCCGGGCAACAGGGCGGCTCCGATCAGCGCGATGGAGAACCCGGCGGCACGCTTGATCACGACGATGGCTTCCGAATCGGGGGGGCTCACTCGGGATGCGCTCCGCGTGCGTCCCCGCTGCGGAGCGAACCATATCGTGAGGGGCGTCTCGGCCGAAAGCCCGCCCGGAGGACCGGTTCAGGCGTCTCGATCGCCTCAGTCCCGGGTGGCCGTGACGGTTGCCGAAGTCGCACGGCGCTTCGCAGCATAGATGCCCTGCCAGCTCCGACGAACCCCGGCCCGGACAGAACCGATGAGAGATCCGTTCCAGATACAGCCCGAGCTGCGATACGGCGCACCGGTGTGCGACGAGATCCTCACCGGTCGCTACTTCACGATCGGGTACTCCTGGTACTTCCGGCAGGCCAAGTGGGTGCTGGAGATCACGAACCCGAATCGGCGCTTCGAGTGGGAAACCGAACGGCCGAACAACTTCCGAGCGGACATACGCATCCCGCGACGATTCCGAGCCGGGCTCAAGGCGTACGAGGGGAGCGGATACGATCGTGGGCACCTCGTTGCGAGTGCCAACCACGACGAGCTGGAGATTCAGAGCAGCGAGACGTTTCTGCTCTCCAACATGTCCCCGCAGAAGCCCGACTTCAATCGACGGATGTGGCGGGATCTCGAGATGGCCATCCGACGACTGAACGCCAAGAAGAGCATTCTCGAGACCTACGTCCTCACCGCCCCGGTCTTCTACTTCGATCAGAAGGTCGAGACGATCGGGAACGACTCCGACAAGTACGGGATCGACGTCCCCATCCCCCACGCATTCGTGAAGAGCGTGCTCGCGGAAGACAATCGCGGACGCCTGAAGCTCTGGACCTTCGAGATGAAGAACAGGCGGCTCACGGGAAATCTCGAGGACTACCTCGTCTCGACCTACGACGCGGAACAGAAGGTCGGGGGGCGATTCTGGGACCGTGTCTCGGGCGCCGACCTGCACAGTCAGAAGCGGCGCTCCAACAAGATGTGGAGTCTGGACTGATCCCGGGCGAATGGCGACGCGAGTTCGAGGCCTACCCCCCGAAGCGCTGGACCGTAGCCTGCGGCACATCTCCTTCATCGTGCCCGCCGATGGCGTAGATCCACCCCCCCACCGTCGCGAAGGCGAGCTCCGCTCGCGGAGATGGCATCGACCCGAAGGTGGTCCAGACGGAATCCCCCTCCGAGATACAGAAGGTGTCGCTGTACGGGGTGTTGAAGCGCCCGGTCCTCGCGGTTCGCCCACCGAAGACACAGAACAGCCCGCTCACCATCCCGGCGCCGGACGTCTCCCGCTGAGCGGGCAACGGGGGATCCGCCGACCATCGATCCAGTCGAGGCTCGTAGACCCAGTGCTCCGCGGTGGTCTCCAGGAACGGGACACCCCCTCCAACGAGCCGGACTCGATCACCATCCACTACGCTCGTGGCGCTGAGGCGCGGGCCCGGAAGGGCTGCTGCGGACGACCACGAGCTGGCTTCGATGTCGAATGCGTAGTTGGAGTCGACGTAGCTGCGTGACCCCGCGACTCCACCCACTACGAAGACCCGACCATCGAAGTACTCCGCCGCGGACCCGCCCAGTGCGACCGGCAGGTCGGGCAGCGTCGTCCACTGGTCGGTCGAGGGATCGTAGAGTCGGTGGTCCGCGAGCACACCGACTCCGGACCTGGAGCCTCCCACCACGTGAATCCCGAGCGACGACACGGCGGAAGTCGCGAAGTCCCCGGGGGAGGGCATCACCGCTCCGAGGCTCCAGCTGTCGGTGGACGGATCGTAGATCTGCGTGTGTCCCGTCTGCTCACCCGACGGATCGGTGCCACCGAAGACGTAGATCCGATCGTCGAAGGTCACGGCCGTCGCGGATCGGACGGCGAAGGGCATCGGGGTGACCGTCTCCCACCCCGGGTTCGGCTCGATCCTCAGCGTCAGGGCTCGCTCCGCCGGAGGCGTGCCATGGGCGTCGGACAGCCGGAGGGTGAAGGCGAAGTCACCCACTTCGTTCGGCACGCCCTCGATGCTCTCTCCCACGATGCTCAGACCGCCGGGAAGGCGTCCCGACACCACGGACCACTCCTTCGCGCCCCACCCCCCCGACGAAAGCAGATCGATCCGAAGCATGGAGTCCAGCCGTCCGTTGGGGAGGCTGACGTTGCCGATCGCGAGGGGCTCCGCCACGACGACGATGGCGAGACTTCGCGTCCCCGGCCCGCCGGCCACCCTGGGGCGTGCCTGCACCTCGAACGCAAACGGTCCGAGAACCGTGGGCGTCCCGCTGATCCGACCGGTCGTCTGGTCGACGGAGAGACCGGGCGGCAACTGACCACGGATCACCGACCAGTCGAGGGCGCCTTCCCCTCCGGTGGCGGTGAGTCTCTCCGAATACGCCGCCCCGACGATCGCGTCGGGAAGGACATCGGTGACCACGACGACCGCCTCCGTCGCCGCCGTAGGAGGTGCTCCGTCACATGCGAGCACACCCCCCGCGATCAGGAGTAGAGGCAGGAGGCGAGAGCGCGTGGTGCGGAATCGCATTGTGGCAAACCTGGTCCAACTGGCTGTGTTTCATGGGGATGCGCGTGAAGTGCACGCCCCCGAGCGGGGGGTACCATATCGTCCCTCGCGCCCTCCGCGAAAGCCCGCCGGGAACGCGAGTCCGCCGCTCTCGGGCGGCGGAGTTCCGCGGACGGGCGCGAGTCCCTCCCGACCACGTCGCTGGAGTACGAGGGCGATCCCCTCGCCGAGTGGAGCCCGCAGGTGGACCCGTCTCCGGCGTGTCCAGCCGCGATCCAGGCGTTTCCCGGAAGAGCCCGTCAGGACTCCGCCGCGGGCCTCTCGAACTCCAGGCGTCGCACCACCGGCACATCGAACTGATCCAGCTCCTTCACCAACACCGCGTCGTTCGTCATCGCAAGCACCTCGGTCTTCGGGGGCAACTCGAACTCGAACTCGATCTGCCCGGCAGCCGACACCTTGAGCCAACGTCGTGACCGATCGCCGACCCGCGCGGTGAGTCCGATCCAGACGCTTCCATCCCCGGCGATCGCCACCGCCTCGTAGGCCGGATAGGTGTCGTTGATCGGAGCGTCCGACAGTCGTTCGCGATACAGGTCGGATGCGGCGTCGGAGATCGCCGCCTCACGTTCGGCCGCGTAGAGCTCCTTCTCGCTCGGGCCGATCGTCACTTGAGAAGCGTCGATGCGGACCGAGCGGACCGGGCGTCCTTCGGAGCCGAAGACCGTCACCCGGTCCGTGGCGTTGTCACCCAACGCGAACCACCTCTCGCTCGAGGCCGAGACCGTGGTCCGACCGTAGCCCACGGGAACGCGGCTCACCCCCGCGTCGGAGCGCTGGTACGACCATTCCTGATTCGCCCAGAGTCCGAGCGTATCCGGGAAGCCGGCCGAGTCGAAGGACATCAGAGGCATGGTGTCTCGGCTGACCCCGTCGGTCCCGAAACGACGCATGTCACCCAGGATGGCCGTCACGGTCCCGTTGGGTCCGATCGTCAGCGGCTTCAGATCGACGATGTAGCTCTCGAGACCCGACGGACGCGTGCCGATCAGATTCAGGTCCGCGTCGAGGCGGGTCCAGCGAGCGTGTCCGGCGTCGTGGATCCACAGCTCGTCTTCGAAGCGATGAATGCTGCTGATGCGCCGGTACTCGCCGGGGCCGTCTCCCACACGGCCGACCTTCCGGAGCACGCTCCCATCACGGTCGAAGACCAGGATCTCCGTGTTGCCCTGATCCACCACGGCGGCCCTTCCGTCACCGAGAAGGACCCCGCCGACCACCCGACTCAGGAGTGCATCCTCCGCCGAGACCCACGTCTCTCTGAGCTCCGCTACCGGAGCACGGTAGGAGTACGGGTCCCCGATGTCGGAGATGAGAACACCCGCCGAATCGCGTACGGAAGCCTGTGGCGGAGGGCTCACCTGCGCCTCAGTGCACCCCGCGACCAGGGCCAGCGCCCCTGCAGCAACGGAAGCGGGAAGAAACGGTCGCATCTGACCACCTCTCGTCGGAGTTCGAACTGATGATGCTCGTACGGAGTGCGCCCCAGCTGCGCATCCATTTCGACGCGCACCATATCGTCCAGTGCCTCTTCGGCGAAAGACGGTCAGGTCCCTCCAACGCGCACGACCGGATACCGACGGACGTGCTGAACGCCGAAGTCGTCGAACCAGGTTCCGAGGAGGGACTCGTCGTAGACGGACAGGACGCGCAGCCTCTTCGGAGTCCTCACCGTGCCGAGATGAACCCCCCCGGCGTCGAAGACATCCCATGCCCCCTCGGAGAGCGGGTTCGGTGACCAGCGCCGCGCCCACATCTGATCACCCCCTGCCGCCACCAGCTGAGCGTAGACGGGCGCATGCTCCGGAAGTGCGGGATGCTCCAGGGCCTGGAGGTACGCATCCATCAGCTCGGCGGGGATGAACTCTGCGACGAACGCTCGATACTCCTCAGCGAGCCGGGAAGTCGGAGCC
>JANQLR010000212.1 GCA_028280525.1 Longimicrobiales bacterium | reverse complement strand
AGCCGATCGCCTGGTTCCGGATCTTGGCCCGCTGACCCGCCGACAGGTTCTCCACCGGCTCGCCATCCAGGAGGTACTTCCCGCCCGAGGGCGAATCGAGGAGGCCGAGGATCGAGAGGAGGGTCGTCTTGCCGCACCCGGAGGGGCCGGCGATCGAGACGAACTCCCCGCTCTGGATCTCGAGGTCGATCCCCGAGAGCGCGTGGGTCTCGATCTCCTCCGTGTAGAAGACCTTCTCGAGCTGGTTCAGCGCGATCAGCGCGTTGTCCTTCGTCATCGTCCCCTCTCTCCCTGTGCGTTGCGTCGTCCGCTGGTGAATCGTCGGTGTGGGCAGGCTAGCGCAGCCGGACCCGGTCGAAGTTATCCCACTGTGCCATGTCCGTGAGGATTACGACATCCCCTGGCTGCAACCCGCTGCGAACCTCGATGTCGTTCACCGAGGAGGCGCCGAGCTCGACGGTGACCCGCTCGGCGTACTGCCCATCCGGCGTCAGCCGGAAGATCGAGATGCGTCCGTTGGCCTGGCCGAAGGTCGGCCGACCCATGTAGATGACGTCCTCGAGCCGGTCGATGACGACGTTGCCGTCGACCGTCAGATCGGGTCGCGCACTCGCCGGTAGCGGGAGCGGGAGGGCGACGTCGATCGTGACCGAGCCCCCGCGCACCGCCGGATCGATTCGCGTGACGCGCCCCTCGATGGTATCCGACCGCGTATCGACGAGGGCGATCTGCCCGACGGCGATGTCCTGCACCTGCGTCTGGGGAATGCGGATCTCCGCCTTGAGGCGTCCCGGAACCACGATCCGGGCGAGCTGCTGCCCGGAGGTCACGTACTGTCCGACCTGCAGCGGCACCTCGAGGGGCGCCAGGAGCCCGTTGCTCGGCGCGCGCACCACCAGGGAGGCCAGGCGGTCCTGATTGAAGGTCACCGTCTCCTGGAGGCGGTCGACCTGAAGCTGTTGGGCCGCAAGCTGATCCGACTGCGTCTCCTGCATGACTTCGAGCCGCTGCGACTCCACCCGCAGGCGGGTCTCCATCTCGTTGACGGCGTCCCGGGTCCGGTCGAGCTCCTGGCGAGCCACCAGATCCGGATTCGTGTCGTAGAGGCGCCGGTTCGTGTCGTAGTCGCGCTGCGCCGCGGCCAGCTGGGCCTCGAGCGTGGCGATCGCGCCCTCCTGCTGGAGCTCCTGCGTACGCAGGTTCGCCCGCAGCTGGAAGAGCGTCGACTGGGCCTGAGACAGCTGCGTCTGCGCCTGCAGGAGCTGGAGATCCACATCCGGATTGCTCATGCGGAGGATCACGTCTCCGGCCTGCACCTCGGCGCCCGGCAGAAGGGCGATCTCCTCGACACGGCCGTTGGTCACGGCGGTGATCAGGCGCGCGTCCTCGGGGATGAGCGTCCCCGGCCCCCGGATCTGCCGCACCATCGTCCCCCGCTGGACCGTGTCCACCCAGGTCGTGGCCCGGTCGACGGGCGGCGCGGCGTTGGGGAGGCGGCTGACCCCGAAGGCGCCGGCCGCAACGAGCACGACGCCGCCTACGATCCAGACGGTGCGCTTCCGCTTCTGCGGCTTGGTATCCCGGATGATGTCCACTTGTCAGGTCCTTTCAGGTATTGACGCTCGAGGCGCCGGTCGTGGGGTGATCGTCCCTCGAGGTCACCCCTCGAAGAGTTCGGCGTCCTCGGCTGCGCCGATCGGCGTGGGGCGTAGCTCCCGCCCGGTCGCCGCCTCGAGGGCGACGAGCCACTGGTGGAAGGAGTAGACCGCGTTCAGGTAGTCCCGCTCCGCCGTCTGCAGCGAGGTCTCGGCGTCCCGCAGCTCCAGGATCGAGGTGTTTCCGACCTGATAGCGCTGGCGGGCCTGGTCCAGCTGGAGGATCGAGAGCTCGCGGTTCCGTTCCTCGATCTGTACCGAACGCCACGCCGTGGCGAGCTGCTCGTGCGCCTCGACGATCAGCGTGCGGACCCGGAGCTCCTCCTCGCGGAAGTTCAGCTCCGCGTCCCTCGCGGCCTGGCCCGCCTGCTCGATCTGACGCTGACGGGTGAATCCCTGGAAGATCGGGATGCTGACCCCGAGGTTCAGCTGAACCGGGATCTTCTGAAGGCTCAGCGTGTTGGCGTCGAGCGCGGCCTGGCCATCGGCATCCGTGTAGACGAAGTCGGAGCAGTTCTCCACCTCGAAGATGTCGGCCCCTCCGGGCAGCCCGGTGGCGAGCGCGTTGGTCTGCTGGCACCCGCGGAACTGCCGGCCCATGGCGTCGCGAGTCTGCTGCACCACGAAGTCCTCGTTCAGCGCCCGCTGACCGAAGCCCTGAAGGCTGGTCGACAGGCTCACGGTGGGCAGGTACGAACTCTGCGCCTGCCGGAGCGACGCCTTCGCCGCCCTGGTGCTCGCATCGAACGACTGGAGCGACGGATGGCGCCGTACGGCTTCGGAGGTGAGCTGGTCGACGCTCCACATGGGTTCGAAGACCTCGAAGGAGTCGACCGGCTCGAAGCCGTCGGGCATGACCACGCCCAGCTGCTGCATCAGGCGAGCCTTCTCCGTCCGCACCAGCTGGGTCGCCTGCAGCAGCCCCACCTCCGCCCGGCCGACCTCGACCTCTGCCTGGGTGGCTTCGGTGCCGGCGGCGAATCCAGCGTCGACCCGCCCGCGGACGATCTCGAAGTTCTTCTCGCTCCGCTCGAGCGTCTCGCCGGCCACCCGCACCCCGTCCCGCGCGCGAAGCACGGCCATGTACTGGAGCGCGACTCGATTCCGAAGGTTGAACTCGGCCGCCACGATTCCAGCCTGGGTCGCGCGCGAGTTTGCGCGTGCACTCGACACGCCGTAGATGGCGTCGCCGTCGAGCGACCAGTTGAAGCTCAGGTTGTAGAAGGCCTGATGGAAGTCCGTCGTTCCGGCCTGAAGGATCTGGGTTCCGACGAACTCCGCCCCCGACTCCCGGAAGGAGGTCTGGGCGAAGGCGGTCGCCGAAGGCAGGAGCTGGCCATACGCCTGCCGCACTCCCCAGTCGGCCTGTCCCTGATCGTTCTCCTGACGGAGATACTGGGGGTTGTTCCGGCCTGCGATCCGAATCGCCTCTTCAAGCGTCAGCTCCTCCTGACCCACCAGCGCCGTCGCCGAGAAGGTCAGGGCGAGGAGTGCCCACCAGAGTCCGCGCCGCGCCCCATCATCCCGCACCACCCGCACCCGCGCGCCTCGTCGTCGATCTCGCATGCCGTACCAACCCCCAGTTCCCCATATGTCTTTCGAACTCCCGCCCCTCCCCGCACCACCCCACCTCCCCTGAGGCGGAGGCGGGTCGGCCCGACCGGCTCCGGTCCCCCGGAATCAACCCCCGTCATCCACTCCACACCCGGTCGAGCCTCGCCCGTCCGTCCCATCCCAGAGGAAGGATCCGTGCCAGAATCGCCAGAACCGTGCAAAGTGCTTTGCAATAAGCACTTGAGAGGCGTGGTCGGAATTCGCGTCGCCGGGCGGGCCGTTCGGTTTCGAGAGACGTCGTCCCAGAACCGGACACTTCCGGGGGGAGGGGACGGGGTCGGCTCCGTACCCGACCCACCCTCGCTCGGCTATCTTCCCGGCGTCTCCGAATCCCCCTCTCCTCCGGACGACGTGGCCCCTCCGATCGACCCGACCCTCCTCGCCGCCCTCGACGAAGCGCTGAGCGCCGATCGCCTCGAGCGGGACGTCCCGCTCGCCCCGATGACCACCTTCCGGATCGGCGGCCCGGCCGACCTCCTCTACCGGGCCCGAACGCCCGACGAGCTCGCGGTCGCGGTGGGCACCGCTCGCGAGCTGGGGATTCCGCACCACCTGATCGGGGTCGGAGCGAACATCCTCGTGGCGGACGCCGGGGTGCGCGGCCTGGTCATCCGAAACGAGGTCGCCGGCGTCGAATGGCTGGACGACCGGACCGTGCGCGTGGGTGCCGGGGTCGAGGTCTTCCCCGACCTGATCGTCGAGACGGTCGATCGGGGCCGCGGCGGCCTCCACCACTTCGTCGGGATTCCCTCGACGGTCGGCGGCGCGCTCTGGCAGAACCTCCACTTCCTCTCCCCGGATCGCTCGCGCACCTGCTTCATCGAGGAGGTGACGCTGGGAGCGGAGATCCTGGCGCAGGAGGGAGATCGACGCCGCGTGGGGGTGGAGTACTTCGCCTTCGGGTACGACGACTCCATCCTGCACCACCGGGACGACGTGGTGCTGACCGCGGACTTCCGCCTCGACCCCGCGCCGGTCGAGGAGCTCCGGGCGGTCATGCGGGAGAACCTCCGTTGGCGCGATGATCGGCACCCGGATCTTTGGCTCTACCCGAGTGCAGGGTCGATCTTCCAGAAGATCGAGGGGGTCGGCGCCGGCCGTCTCATCGACGAGTGTGGCCTCAAGGGCCACGTGCATGGACGCGCGGGCATCTTCCACCGCCACGCGAACATCGTCGTGAATCTGGGGGGCGCGAGCGCCGCGGAGGTCCGGCACCTGATCGATCTCGCGCGGGAGACCGTCCTGCGGGAGACCGGCTACGACCTCCGCACCGAGATCGGGTTCCTCGGCGACTTCGACGCGCCGCCAACGGGGTGAGCCCCCCCCCGCGGGCGAGTGACCGCCCCCGGGCGTCCGCACCTCCGGACTCTACCCGGACATCTCCGCCGCCATCCGCCGGAGGAGTCCCTCTTCGATCCGATGCCCCCCGGGGTGCGTCCACACCCGAACCGGGACGCCGAGGGCCTCCAGCGCCTCGCGGTCCCCGTCGACCCGCGCCGCAGGGTGGAAGGCGTCCGCCTCGCCCCGCACCAGGTGGACGGTCGTGCGACCCATCGCCGTGCGGGCGCGCTCCGCATCGAAATCGTGCGGCAGCCCCTCGCCCCAGAGAATCAGTTCGTCAATGCGCGCGCGGCCGAGCGAAGCCCAGCGGGCCGCCGTGTGTGCGCCCTGCGAGAAGCCGAGGGCGACGACCCGCGGCTCGGAGCAGCCGGCCTCCTCGAGGGCTGCGCGACGCTCCGCGGTGAGCGCCTCCAGCCATCCGACGTAGTCCCGGATCTCGCTCTCCCGGGCTTCACGGGTCATCCAGGTCGCCCCGACCCGCGCCTCCGGACCGTGGCGGCCGGAGGGATCGCCGACGTAGAAGCGGTTGAGCGCCTCCGGGGCGACGAGGTGTCGGTGCGGGTCCGCGATCGGTCGGAAGCGCCGCAGGAAGCGAGCGGCGAGCTGCCGGTAGCCGTGCAGGACCACCCAGAGCTCGCGGACCCGGTCCGAGACCTCTCCCAGCCGTGCATAGCGCGCCGTCCGTGAGACCTCGAGTTCGGCCAGCGCCGGCTCCGGGAGACGTGGGGCGTCCGATCCCGGTTCCGGGGAGCTCGGCGTCGCCGCCCCGGCGCCCGTCACAGCACCGCGCGAACCGTGAAGGCGAGGGTGCCGAGGTGCACCAGGGCGAAGAGCCACAGCGCACGCCGCGCCCAGACGCGGTCGACGAAGCGGAGATTCCACACGACGAGCGCGAGCGCCGGGAGCGCGAGCCAGCCGAGGACCGGAAGGAAGTGCGCGGCGACCGCGGGCACGGGGTCGAGGACACGGCTCGGTCGATCGAGGATTCCCGCGGTGCGCAGAAGGAAGCGAAGCGTCAGCGGGTAGAGCGTCAGGAGGATCGGCGACGCCAGCAGGGCGTTGACGAAGAAGACCACGCCGGGGCGGGTCTCGATCCACGGATCCTTCTCCCGTGCGCCCAGCTCGGGGGGAGCGTACTCGGGCGACTGCGGGGGTGCTGCGGGGTTCATCCTTCCTCCGGGGCCTGTCTCTCGAGCGCCGCCTGGAAGACGGCCTCCAGCCGCTCCAGCCGAACCACCTCCCGGCGCTCCTGCAGAAGCGCCTGCTGCCAGCGGTCGTCGATCTGCACGGCCGGGGCGAGCTGGAAGGAAAGATCGAGATTGAGGTCGTATTCGGGAACCGGTCCACCAGGCTCGGCGATCTGGTCGACGAGGGAGAGGAACAGGTCGAGGGTGTGGGCTCGAGCCTCGACGATGGCGGCCGGCCGCAGCACCCCCTCGTCCACGTACGGGACGACGTCC
>JANQLR010000206.1 GCA_028280525.1 Longimicrobiales bacterium | reverse complement strand
GACCCGCTCCAGCCCCCAGTGCACCCCGGCAGGGAGCGGCGGGAAGAGCCGGTCGAAGAGGGGGTCGTTGAAGGGCCGGTCGAGGCGGTCCGGCGCGACGGCGCCCGACGCCCCGTCTGCCGAGAAGTCGGGGGAGCCGGCTCCGAACCGCGCCTCGATGCCCTCCCCGTTCCCTCCCCCGCTCACTCCGCTGCCGGCGCCGGGGCGCCCTGCATGTGGCGGAGGAGGCGCGCGATCGTCTCCTTCATCTCGCGACGGTCCACCACCGAGTCGACCATCCCGTGCTTCATCAGGAACTCGGAGCGCTGGAAGCCGTCGGGGAGCTCCTGCTTGATCGTCTCCTCGATCACGCGCGGGCCGGCGAAGCCGATCAGCGCCCCGGGCTCGGCGAGGTTCACATCCCCGAGCATCGCGTACGAGGCGGTGACGCCCCCGGTGGTCGGGTCCGTGAGGATCGAGACGAAGGGGAGTCCCGCCTCGTGGATCCGCGCCAGGACGGCCGAAGTCTTCGCGAGCTGCATGAGGGAGTAGATCCCCTCCATCATCCGCGCACCGCCCGAGGCGGAGAGGATCAGGAAGGGGATCTCCCGCTCGAGCGCCATCCGGCCGGCGCGCGCGATCTTCTCGCCGACCACCGACCCCATCGACCCGCCGATGAAGCGGAAGTCCATGAAGGCGACGGCGACCGGGATGCCTTCGAGTTCCGCGGTCCCGGAGATGACGGCGTCGTTGCGCCCCACCTTCGCCCGCGCCGCGGCGACCCGGGTCGGATAGTCCTTGAGGTCGGTGAAGCCGAGCGGGTCGGCCGAGACGAGGTCGGCGTCCATCTCCTGGAAGCTGCCGCCGTCGAGGAGGATGTCGAGGTAGTCCTCCGCGGAGATGCGGAAGTGGAAGCCGCAGGTCGGGCAGACGTTGTGGTTCTGGGCGAGCTTCTCCGTGTAGAGGATCTCGCCGCACCCCTTGCACTTGTCGAAGACGTCCGCGGGCAGGTCCCGCCGTTCGGACGACTTGATCGGCTTCTTGTCTTTCCTGAACCAGGCCACCGGGGCCTCCTCGCGTCGGACCCCGCCCCCGCTCGCCCGGTTCGGCCCGGGGTCCGCGTCAGGCGGGGTTCTTCTCGTCGTCGTGGCCGAGTCGGACCGCGATCGCCACCGCGACCCAGGACATCAACAGAAAGGACCCCCCGTAGCTCACGAACGGCAGGGGGATCCCCGTCACCGGGACGGCGCCGATCGTCATCCCGATGTTGACCACGATGTGCACCAGCCAGAGCCCGAAGATACCGAGCAGCACGAGGCCGGCAAAGGGATCGGACGACTGCTCCGCCAGCCGGATCAGCCGGGAGAGGATGAAGCCGAAGAGCCCGATCGCGAAGGCGACCCCGACGAAGCCGAGCTCCTCCCCCACCACCCCGAAGATGAAGTCGGTGTGCTGCTCGGGGAGGAAGCCGTACTCCTTCTGCGTTCCCTGCAGGAAGCCCTTCCCGAAGATCCCCCCGCTCCCGATCGCAACCTGCGACTGGATGACCTGATAGCCGAAGCCGCTCGGGTCGTAGTTCGGGTCGACGTAGGTGAGGATGCGCGCCTTCTGGTACTCGGCGAGCGAGTTCCAGAGCGGCCGCGCGATCGTGCCGGCGCCGAAGTTGGCCAGGATGACGGCCACCGATTCGTAGAAGAAGAGGCGGTAGCGCCAGAGGTAGAGCGCGATCCCCACGACCACGATGTAGACGGCCCAGACGCGGTTGTCGAAGGAGAGGATGAGCGCGGGGCCTGGGCTCGCGAGGAGGAAGAGGAGCGGGATCGGGGTCCCGGCCCAGAAGAGCGTCGCGAAGAGGATCCCGATGAAGGCCTGCGCCGAGCCCAGGTCGGGCTGGAGCATGACGAGGCCGAGCGGAAGGAGGGCGAGGCCAGCGGGAGCGACGACATCGCGCAAGTTGGCCGGCGCCTCCCCACGGACCGCGAGCAGCCGGGCGAGGGCGAGGATCGTGGCGAGCTTCGCGACCTCGGCCGGCTGGAAACGGAAGCCGCCGATCGCCAGGAACGACTTCGTCCCCGCCGCCGTTCCGAATCCGGTCCCGATCACCAGCGTCGCGCCGAGGAGGACGATCGAGAGGACGTACGCCGGGACGGCCACCCACTCGAGCCAGCGGGCGGGGACGCGAGAGACGGCGGTGAAGCCGACGAGGGAGATCCCGAACCAGGCGATCTGGCGGATCCACGCCGTCCGGGCGACCGAGGAGACGAGAGTGTCTCCCGCCGAATGGATCATGGCGACGCCGAAGACCGACATCGCGACGATCGCAACGACGAGGGGTGGGTCGATCGCCCAGAAGCGGAGGAGACGCTTCACGGGCGCGAGCCGCCGTCGGCGCCGGGCACCGAGGTTTGCGGCGAGGCGACCGAGGAGGACGAGTCGGAGGT
>JANQLR010000191.1 GCA_028280525.1 Longimicrobiales bacterium | reverse complement strand
AGTGCATCCACGACCCGAAGATGTTGCGGGCGGGGGGGAGGCCGCGCGCCTCGAGCGCCGGGTCGAGCCACGGTCGGACGGCGCGGTCGACGAAGACGCGGTCGGCGACCCACCACAGCGCCCGGATCGCCACTCGGGGGAGGGGGTTCGGATCGAAGTTCGGCGGGAGAATCGGCTGGCGGTGGAGCGAGCGGAAGACGCTCGGGGCCAGGTGGACGGTCGGGCTCCACGGGGCGTGTCGCATCTGGAAGGCGCGCGCCCCGAAGGCGAGGGCGTGCGAGACGACCACGGTGTCCGGGCCGGTGAAGCGGCGGGAGAGCTCCGCCCAGAGTGCGTCGAAGGTGTAGCGGCCGAGCTCGAGTGCGATCGCGAGCCCCTTCTGGGGGTGCCAGAGATCCGGGTGCGTCGAGCCCTCCTCGAAGAGCTCCTGCGAGAGGATCGAGACGAAGTCGAGTCCGGCCTCCTCGACGGTGTCGCGGAAGGGGTCGGAGGTCAGAACGGTGACGCGGTGGCCCCGTCGCCGGAGCTCGATCCCGAGCCCGACGTAGGGGTGCACATCCCCACCCGATCCGACGGGGGTGAGGAGGAAGTTGCCGGGTGCGCGCGTCATGTTCGGCGGTACCCGGGTCGCGGGTGGCCGGGTCCGCCGGGGCACACGGGTCCACATCGCCGGGACTCCCGCTCGCGATCCCGGCCGGCCGGGCCGCGGGATCTCGGAGGAATCGGCGGATTTCGGTAGATTCCCCCTCCATGTTCCGCTCCGCCCGAACCCCCATCGCCCTCGCCGTCGTCGCCGCGACCTTCGTCGCCTGCGAGCGTCCCGCGCCGCCGAATCCGACCGCCTTCGCCGCCAGCGGCCTGAAGGGTGATCTGGCGATGCCGGCGCTCACGCTCCCGGGTGCCGACGGAGAGCCGTGGCCCCTCGCCGAGCGCGCACGGGGGAAGGTCACCCTCCTCTTCGTCGGCTACACCCACTGCCCGGACGTCTGCCCCGTCCACATGTCGAGCCTTGCCGCGATCCTGCGCGACCTCCCCTTCCAGACCTCGCGGCAGGTGGAGACGATCTTCGTGACCGCCGACCCGGATCGGGACACTCCCGAGCGACTGCAGGAGTGGATCCGCGCCATCGACCCGCGCTTCGTTGCGCTCCGTCCCTCCCGTGAGGAGATCGCGGAGCTGGAGAGGGCCCTCGGACTCCCGGCCTCCGGCTTCACCCGGACCCCGGGAGAGGACGACTATCTGGTGGGCCACGCGGCACAGGTGATCGGCTTCGACCGCGAGGGGGTGGCGCGGGCGGCGTGGCCGTGGGGCACGAGGCAGCGCGACTGGCGGCGGGACCTGCCCCGGATCGTCCGGGGCGAGTGGCCCGAGACCGAGGAGACCGAGTTCACCCTGGCCGGACCGGCCAGCGGGGAGGATCGCTGAGATGCAGTGGTGGTGTGCCGCGAGCGGCGTCCCGTGGGAGTGGAAGTGGACCGCCTACCCGGGGGTCTGGATCTTCGTCGCGCTCCTCGCGGTGGCCTTCCGCTCCATTCACCGGCGGTGGGGCTCGGCGGAGGACGGGGCGCGGGCCGTCTGGGGGTACGTCGCGATCCTGACCATCTGGGTCGCACTCGACTGGCCGGTCGGGGCGCTCGCCGCGGGGTATCTCGCGAGCGTGAAGATGGTGCAGTACCTCCTCCTCTCGCTCATTGCGGCGCCGCTCCTCCTGATGGGGTTGCCCCGCGACCTCTACCGCGCAATCGAGGAGCGCGTGGGGACCCCCTTCCGCGTCGTCACGCACCCCCTCGTGGCGATGCCGGTCTTCGTGGTGATCATGGCGTGGACCCACTGGGCTCCGGTCGTCGACGCCCTGATGGTACAGCAGATCGGCTCCTTCTTCATGGACGCGATCTGGATCGTGGCCGGGGTCCTCTTCTGGTGGCCGGTCTCGGCCCCCCGCCCGGTCCGCAGCTGGCTCGGAGACCCGGCGCGCATCGGCTACCTGATCGTGGCCACGCTGGTGAATACGGGCGTCTTCGCCTACCTGACCTTTGCCGAGCTGCCCCTCTACGGGATCTACGAACTCGCGCCGCCGGTGACCGGGCTGTCGACCCGGGACGACCAGCGCCTCGCCGGCCTCCTGATGAAGATCGGGGGCGCCGTCATCCTCTGGACGGCGATCAGCATCCTCTTCTTCCGCTGGGCCACGCGGGATGTCGAGGCCGATGGCCGCGACCGCGAGCGACCCCGTTCGATCCCGGTGGCGGGGCTCCTCCTCCTGCTGGCGGGGGCGAGCGCGTGTGCGGGCGGCGGAGAAGCCGGTGCGGGCGACGCCGCTTCGGACGAGGCAGCGACCGGGACGGCGGCCGCGGCGGCCGCGGAGGCGTCGGACGTGGGGGTGGCCGGCGCGCCGAGCCCCGACGCCGATGGGTCGCCCGGGGGGATCGCCGGAGCGCTCGACGGGGTGCGGATCCCGGTCGCGGTGATCGGCCGCCCGCCCCTTCCCGGACGTGCCGCCCTCTACCTGACGCTCGTGAACGCGGGGGATGGGACGGTCTCGGTGGTCGGCGTAGAGGTCGACGGGGTGGGACGCGCCTCCCTGCACCGCACGACGATGTCGAATGGGACGATGTCGATGGCGCCGGTGGAGCGCTTCGACGCGGCGCCGGGGGAGCGGCTCGAACTCCGCCCCGGCGGCCTCCACGTCATGCTGGAGGAGCCGCTCGAGGGCGTGTTCGACCCCGACGAGGTCGGAGCGAGACTCCTCCTCGAAGACGGGAGGGTGATCGAGATGACCGTCCAAATCGTCCCCCTCGCGGACCTGGAGGAGGCGCTCGGCGGCTGACGCCGTGTGAACGCTCGGCGTCGGACGCTCGGGCGTGACGCTCGGCGCCGGTGACGCACGAGGCTCGGCGGCGAGCCCTCAGCCCCGTGCGCGCGCACCCTCCACGGCGGATCGCAGCACCTCTTCCCACGCGTCGAGCTCCGCGTCGCGCGAAAAGTGTCGGTCGATCCGGGTGCGTGCGGCTCGCCCCATCTCTCGCAGATGGCCCGCCTCCCGCAGCTCCCGCACCGCCGTCGTCGCGGACTCGGCCTCGAAGTCGTCGAGCACGACGCCCGGGGCCGCCCCCTCCTCCTCTCCCACCAGGGCGTCCGAGCCGTTCACGGGGGTCGTGACCACCGGGACGCCGTTCGCCATCGCCTCGAGCATCGCGTTGGCGAGTGCCTCCTGGTCGGAGGTGATGAGGAGGAGATCCATGGCGCGGAGCCAGGGCGCCGGATCGTCGCGGTGCCCGGCGAAGACCACGCGATCCGCGACTCCGATCGCCTCGGCCTTCGACTGCAGCTCTTCCCTCAGACGCCCTTCGCCCACGATCAGCCCCCACGCCTCCCCCGGCTGGTCCGCGAGTGCCTCGAGCCACAGGTCGAGTCGCTTCTCGGGGACGAGTCGCGCCAGCGCCCCGAGCGCGAAGGCATCCTCGGGGATCCCGGCCTCCCCGCGGATCGTCCGGCGCTCGGCGGCGGGGGAGTCGGGGAGGGTCGGCAGGTCGAGGCCCTTCCCGACGACGACGACCTTGGAGGGATCCGAGCCCGGAAGGTGCCGCAGGTAGTCCGCCCGGATCTCGCCCGTGTTGACCGCCACTCGATCGATGACGGATCGAAAGAGGAGACGGTACTTCAGATTGCGTGGGATATCGCTCGACATCCCGATGCGCGAGACCACCGGGACGCCCGCCAGCCGCGCCCCCAGGGCGAGGTGAAGCGTCTTCCGGAAGGTGCCGATCAGGAGGACGTCCGGCCGGGCGTTCTCGAGGACGCGCCGCACCCGGAAGGTGTTTCCGATCGCGATATCGCCCCCGACGTGCAGCCGGCCGGTCGGCAGACCCATGGCCTCCGCTCCCTGCGCGACCACCTCCTTCGCCACCAGGAAGTCGACGCGGTGGCCGCGCTCCCGCAGGCCCAGGAGGAGCCGGGTGAGCGCGATCTCGGCGCCACCCCATACGGGGGCGCCGTTGTGGGCGACGATGTGCAATGTGCGGGGCATGCGCGAAAGGTGGAGCCGCAGCCGAGGCCGACGCCAGACTGGACGGGGGTCCCGTGCACACGTACGGTCGCGGGATGCGCGACCCCACCGACGAAGAACTCGACACCGCCATCCTCGCGCGGCTCGCTCTCCTGGGCGTCGACCTGAGCGTCCTCCCCGAGGACGAACCCGAGGCCCCGGCCGACCAGCGGCGGATCCTGGCCTCCGCGAGGCGCTTCCTCCGCTCGACCCCGCAGGCGATCGCGGACTTCGAGATGGACCCACAGGAGGTGCCGCCGGTCGCCTACCCGGCGGCGCTCGCGCCGAAGCTGGGAGAGAACGGGGGGTGAGGACCCCGGCGCCTCCGATCGATCGTCGGCTCGACCGCCGGGCCTTCCTGCGCCGCGCATCCGCGTGGGCCGGGCTCGCGGCCGGCGGGAGCCTCGCGCAGGTGTGGCAGGCCGCGCCGGTGGCGGCGGGTGCCGTTCGAAGCGCCCCCGCGACTCATCCATCCATGCACCCGTCATCCATGCACCCGTCCATCGGCTCGCTCCGATCGACCCGGATGCACGAGTGGACCGTCGCCGAGGCGGCGGCGGCGATCGGGCGACGCGAGGTCTCCCCTCTGGAACTGGTCGATGCACTCCTCGCCCGGATCGCCGACCTCGACCCGGTGCACCAGGCCTTCAACGCCGTCCTCGGAGACGAACTCCGCGAGGCCGCCCGGGCGATCATGGCGTCGAGCGCTCTCGGCACCGACCGGGCACCGCCCCTCCTGGGCGTCCCCCTCGCGGTGAAGGACAACTACTTCACCGCCGGCGTCGCCACGACCGCCAACTCGCACATCTTCGCCGACTTCGTCCCCGAGTGGGATGCCGAGGCGTGGGCGCGGCTCCGGGCGTCGGGCGCACTCCTCATCGGGAAGACCCAGATGGGGCCGCTCGCGACCTCGGCGGCGGCCACCCCGGACGGGGTCGCCACCACGCGGAACGCCTGGGCGCCGAACGACTCTACGCTTTCGCCCGGCGGCTCCTCCTCCGGGTCGGCCACCGCCGTCGCGGCCGGGATGGCTCCGGGCTCCACCGGCACGCAGACCGGCGGTTCGATCGTGAACCCGGCGAATGCGCAGGGGCTGACCGGACTCAAGCCGACGATGGGCCGGGTTTCGCTCCGCGGGATCATCCCGCTGACGTACACCCGCGATCACGCCGGACCGATCGCACGTGACGCGCTCGACGCCGCCCTCCTCCTCCAGGCGATGGCGGGTCCGGACCCCGGCGACCCGCGCACCCTCGGCCTCCCCCCGGTTTCCGACTGGGTCGAAGCCGCGACCGCCGTCGAACGCGGCGGACGACCGGCGCTCCGCTGGCCGACCCGAATCGGCGTCCTCCCGGGGTATCTCGACGAGCCGCCCGCGCCCCCCGAGGCACCCGGGGACGAGGCGACCGACCAGGAAAGGGAGCGCTACCGCAGGATGCTCGCCTTCCGCACACGACGCGAGGCGTCGGCGGGGGCGCGCCGCCGGATGCTCGACACCTTCCGCGAGCTGGGGGCCGAGGTCATCGAGGTCGAACCGCCCGAGGACTGGGACACGCTGACCTCCTCCGCCTTCAACAACGTCCGTCTCCCCGAGCGGGCGGAGCCCTTCATGGAGGTGCTTCGCGAGGATGTGCGGAAGTTCGGGGTTTCCCTCTCTCCGTGGATCAACGGCCTCCTCCTCCCCGGCACCGAGTACCTGCGGGGTCAGCGGGCGAAGCTCCTCCTCCTCCGCAGGATCCTCGACGACCTCTTCGCGCAGTGCGACGTGGTCGCCCTCTCCTCCGCCATCCCCTTCGACATCGTCGGCCTTCCCGAGATCGCATTTCCGATCGGGATGGAGCTCCGCGCCGCAGGGGTCGAGGCCCCGGTGGGTGCGATCCTGGGTGGCCAGCCCTTTGCCGAGGACCGCCTCCTCTCCCTAGCGGCGGGCTACCAGTCGGTGACCGAGTGGCATCGCCGGCGGGCGCCCGGGGTGTCCGACGCGGGCGAGCCCGGTGATCCGGCACTCGAGGGCGGCGGGAGCCTCGACCCCCGCCCCCTCCGGATCGACCTCGACACCGTCATGGAGACGTGCGACTAGGGCCTGTTCACACTACGGGGCTCCCCGCTGTTGCGACTGAAGTCGTGCCCATCCAGACGGGAGGAGCGAGGTTTGGCAGCGTCAAATGAGCGACGAGCAACGCAGAGGGGTGCGATTTCAGCCGCAACCCATCCGGGCCGGGC
>JANQLR010000189.1 GCA_028280525.1 Longimicrobiales bacterium | reverse complement strand
GCGGGCCGGACCACTGGCCCTCCGCCCCCTCCGGGGTGCCCTCGTCCTTCCTCTTCGGGGGGCTGAACGAGGACTACCACTCGCCGACCGACGACGCCGAACGGATCGACGTCGACCTCCTGCGCGCGCGCGTGGGGTTCGCCGACGCGCTGATCGCCCGGATCGACGCCGAGCCGGAGCCGCCGACGCGGCGTGAGGGGTAGGGGGGTCCCGGGTCGCGCGCCCCTCCGGAGCGTCGACCGGCCCGGGGCGGCTCGGCCCGGGGTTACTCGGCCTGGGCGCGCGCCCTCGGCCGGTTGCGGATCGGCTTCCGCTCCTCGTCGAGCTGGACGAGGGCGTTCGCCCGCAGCTGACCGCACGCCGCGTCGATGTCGCGTCCCCGCGGCTCGCGAACCGCGGCGTCGACGCCCGCAGCGGTGAGGACCTTCCGGAAGCGGTCGATCCGCTTCTTCGAGGACGGCCCCCAGTCGGGCTGCCAGGGGATCGGGTTGAAGGGGATCAGGTTCACGAAGGCGCTGAACTCCTTCGCCATCGCCGCCAGGCGCGGGGCGAGTTCGACGTCGTCGTTCACCTGGTGGATCATCGTGTACTCGAAGGTGATCCGCTTTCCGCCGGCCGCGTCGAAGGCCCGGAGCGCCTCCATCAGCTCGGGGAGCCCCCACCGCTTCTCGAGGGGGATGATCTCCTTGCGGAGCTCGGCGTCGGGGGAGTGCAGGGAGAGGGCGAGGCGGAACTGCTCCGGCCGCCGCGCCAGCGCCTCGATCCCCGGGACCACGCCGACGGTCGAGACGGTGATGCGTCGCGCGCCCACCTCGTACCCCCGGTTCAGGATGGTGAGCGAGTCCATCACCGCGTCGAGGTTCGCGAGCGGCTCACCCATTCCCATGTAGACGATGTTCGTGATCGGGCCGTAGCCGTTCTCCTCGGCCCATCGTCGCGAGGCCCGGTACTGACCGACGATCTCGCCGGGCGTGAGGTGACGCCGGAAGCCGCCCCACCCGGTCGCGCAGAAGGTGCACCCCATCGCGCACCCGGCCTGGCTCGAGATGCACAGCGTGAGCCTGTCAGGCGTCGGAATCAGGACGGACTCGACCAGCTCCCCGTCCGCCATCGCCCAGAGGTGCTTCGCGGTGCCGTCCGAGGAGCGGGAGATGGTGTCCGGCTGCGGTTCGCGCAGATCGAACTCCTCCGCCATCGCCTCCCGGGTCGCCAGGGAGAGGTCGGTCATCTCCTGAATCGAGGTCGCCTCTCCGGAGAAGACCCAGCGTGCGACCTGCCGCGCGCGGAACGGCTTGTCGCCCCTCGCCTCGAACCAGCGCGCGAGCCCCTGCTGGAGGGCGTCGGGCTCCAGGCCGAGCAGGTCGGTTCGGGGGGTGGCTTCCGTCATCTTCCGGGGGCGGTTCGTCGCGTGGCTGCTTGCTTGAGGCCGTCGAACGGCCCCGCTAACTTAGCGCCGACCCGACCCCCTTTGGAGACACGACCACTGACGGCTCGCTCCCGTCCGCTCCCGGCGCGGGCGTTCTTCGCGTGGGGACCGGCCGCCATCTGGGCGGCCGTGATCTTCGTTCTGAGTTCCATCCCCGATGTCGGCCCGCCGCTCTTTCCACACGTGGACAAGGTCGCGCACCTGGGTCTCTACGGGATCCTCGGGGCGACGCTGGCGTGGGCGGTCTGGGTGTCGGGAGCGTCCGGACGGTGGCGCTGGGTCCTGCTCGGGATCGCCTACGGGGTCAGCGACGAGTGGCATCAGTCGTTCGTCCCCGATCGGACCCCCTCCGCCGCGGACCTTCTGATGGACGCCCTCGGCGTGGCGATCGGCCTTCACCTCTTCACCCTCCTCCTCGGTCGGCTCGGCAGCCGCGGGGAGACTCGGACACGCGGGACATGACGGAACGACACACGGGACGGACCGGGCTGCGGTCGCAGACGGTCGGGAGCCTTCGGAAGGACGATGTGGGCGAGGTGCTGGAGCTCACGGGGTGGGTGCATCGGCGCCGCGACCTCGGGGGCCTCTACTTCGTCGATCTGCGGGACCGCTCGGGGCTGCTGCAGCTTTCCTTCGGGCCCGACTTCACCGATGAGGGCTCGCTCGAGGTCGTCCGGAAGCTCGGCGCGGAGGATGTGATCGCGGTGCACGGCGAGGTCGTCGCGCGGCCCGACCCGAACCCGGAGATGCCCACCGGGGAGGTCGAGGTGCGCGGTCGCGCGGTCCGCCTCCTGTCGAAGGCGCGTACCCCGGAGATCCCGGTCTACCGCGGCCCCGAGGACGAGCTTCCCGGGGAGGAGCTGCGTCTGCGCCACCGCGTCCTCGACCTGCGCCGTCCGGAGCTGCAGACGAACCTGGCGCTCCGCCACCGCCTCGTGCTGGCGGTGCGCAACACGCTGGACCGGCTCGGCTTCCTCGAGATCGAGACGCCGATCCTGACCAAGCCGACGCCGGAGGGCGCGCGCGACTTCCTCGTGCCGTCGCGATCGCACCCTGGGGAGTTCTTCGCCCTCCCGCAGTCGCCGCAGATCTACAAGCAGGTGCTGATGATCTCCGGCTTCGACCGCTACTTCCAGATCGCTCGCTGTTTCCGCGACGAGGCGCTGCGGGCCGACCGGCAGCTCGAGTTCACCCAGATCGACGTCGAGGCCTCCTTCGTGGAGGTCGAGGACATCCTGGGGTGGATGGAAGGCCTGATGGTCGACCTCGCCGAGGTCGGAGGACGCGAGGCGCCGAGCCCCTTCCCCCGGATGACGTGGGACGAGGCGATGGAGCGGTACGGCTCCGACTCGCCCGACCTGCGCTGGTCGCTCGAGATCGAGCAGTGGAGCGAGGCGCTCGCGGGGACCGAGTTCAAGGTGCTCAACGCGGCGCTCGCGCGGGGGGATCGCCTGCGCGGCTTCAGGCTCGACGGCGGCGCGCGGCTCTCCCGGAAGCAGATCGAGGGGATCGAGGAGGTCGCCAAGGGTGCCGGAGCCCCCGGGCTGATGTGGGCGAAGATCACCGCCGACGGCGCCTCGGGCCCGCTCGGGCGCTTCCTCACGCCCTCGCACATCGAGGCGGTCGGGGGGACCGAGGGCGACCTGATCCTGGTCGCCGCCGGTCCGGACCGGATGACGCACCCCGTGCTCGACGCCGTCCGCGGCGCCGTCATCGGAGCGCTCGAGCTGCCGCGCGAGCGGGAGGACGCCTGGCTCTGGATCACCGACTTCCCCGTCTTCGAGGAGGACGACGAGGGAGGGCTCGGCCCGAACCATCACCCCTTCGTTATGCCGCACCCGGAGTTCGTCGAGACGCTCGAGTCCGACCCGCTCGCGGCGCGCGGGATGGCGTACGATCTGGTCTACAACGGCTCGGAGCTCGGGTCGGGGAGCATCCGTATTCACATCCCCGAGCTGCAGCGCCGGATCTTCCGGATCCTGGGGATGGACGACGCCACGATCGACCACAAGTTCGGCTTCCTCCTGGACGCGCTGGGCGCAGGCGCGCCGCCGCACGGTGGCGTGGCCTTCGGGATGGACCGCATCGTGCAGCGGTTCGCGGACGCGGCGAGTCTGAGAGACGTCATCGCCTTCCCCAAGACGACCGCCGCCCGGGCGATCTTCGAGGGCGCGCCGACGCGCGTTGCGGACGAGGAGCTGCAGGACCTGCATATTCGGATTCAGGGTACGACCGAAGACCGCCCGAACTGACCGGGCGCGAACACCGACTTCCCCAACGGAGAACGCATTGGCGAACGGCGACACGATCGTGGAGCACCGTCTGGACGCGGAGGGCATCGACCACCTGATGCTCGCGGGCGTCAACGACCGGAACTTCCAGGAGCTGACCCAGCTCTTCGGGATCCGTCTCGTTCTGCGCGGCGACCGCCTCCTCCTCTCCGGCGAGGTCGAGGCGATGGAGCGCGCCGTCCCGGTGATCCAGCACCTGATCGAGCTGGCCCGCCTGCGCGCGCCCTTCGACGTGCACGACATCGCCCGCTTCGCCGAGTCCTTCGACGTCCTCGGACACGGCGGCGTCCTGCCGCACGAGGAGGAGCTCCGCATCGCCCTCCCGGGCTCGCGGAAGGTCATCACCCCGAAGTCCGAGGGGCAGCGGGGGTACATGGAGTCGATCCGCGACAACGACGTCGTGATCGGGATCGGCCCGGCCGGGACCGGGAAGACGTACCTCGCCGTCGCGCACGCCGTCGACGCCCTCTACAAGAAGCGGGTGCGACGCATCGTCCTGGCGCGGCCGGCGGTGGAGGCGGGGGAGAACCTGGGCTTCCTCCCGGGGGACCTGCAGGAGAAGGTCGACCCGTACCTGCGCCCACTCTATGACGCCCTCGAGGACATGATGCCGCCGGAGCGGATGCGGCGGGCGCTCGAGGACCGGACGATCGAGATCGCGCCCCTCGCCTACATGCGGGGGCGGACGCTCTCCGACGCCTTCGTCATCCTCGATGAGGCGCAGAACGCCACGACGGCGCAGATGAAGATGTTCCTCACCCGCCTCGGGCTGAATTCCCGGGTCGTGATCACGGGGGACAAGACGCAGATCGACCTCCCGCGCACCTCGGATTCGGGGCTGCTGCAGGTGGAGCGGATCCTCGGCGGGATCGACGGGATCGCGATCGTCTACCTCGACGCGATGGACGTCATCCGACACCGGCTGGTGAAGGACATCATCCGGGCCTACGCCGAGGCCGGGGACGACGAATCGGCGTGAGCCCGCAGCGCGGCTCGCGGCCCAACGGCGCCTTCGCGGCGCTGTCGCGTCCCCCCGAGGCGACGTGGCCGGAAGGGGTGATCCACCACGGCATCCGGATCCTCTTCCTCCTCGGCCTCGCCGCGCTCGCCACCCTCCTGAACCCGCTCCCGGGCGACGACACCCTCGCGCGGTACACGACGGAGATGATCGCGCAGGAGGATGTGCTGGCGCGCGTCCCCTTCGACGTCCCCCTCTCCGGCACCGAGCTCGACCGGGCGCGCAACGAGGCGCGCGCCTCCGTTCCGGTCACCTTCGACGAACGCCCGCAGGCGACCGACTCGATGACGGCGCGGCTCGACCTCTTCCTCGGCAGGATCGCGGCGGCGGCCACGAGCGAGAACGGGGCGGCCGCGGTGACGCGGCTCCTCTCGGATCGTTCGATCGAAGCCTCCCCCTCTCAGGTCGAGCTCTTCCTGGATCCGGAGGAGTTCGGTCGGATCCGGACGACGGCGCTCGATGCGATCTCCGACCTCCTCCCGCTCGGTGTCGCCGACGGCCCGGACCTCCGCGAGATCTCGACGCCGACCGTCACCGTCCGCAGCCCGGACGGCATGGAGCGGTCCCGGCAGGCGGACGAGATCCTGAGCGCCCCCGACTTCTACGGGGAGGCGGTGAGCCGCCTGCCACCCGGAGCATCCCCGGACGTACAGGAGATCCTCCGCCTCCTCCTGATCCAGCACGTCGAGTTCACCTATCGGCTGAATACCCCGGCGACCGACGCGGACCGGGAGTCGGCGGCGCGGGCCGTCCCGACGATCCGCAGGTCGTACCTGCAGAACGAGGCGATCGTCCGCTCGAACGACCAGATCACTCCGGAGATCCTCGAGGCGCTCACCGCGCACCAGAACGCCCTCGCCAGCCAGGGCCTCCTCTCGACCGAAGAGGGGCGCGCGAGCTTCGCGGCGCTCGGAGGGTCGTGGCTCCTGAACGTCCTCCTGCTGGGCGTCTTCGGGATGCTCGTCTTCCTCTTCCGCAAGGAGGTCTACACGAACTTCCGGTGGATCCTCCTCGTCGCGATCCTGATCGCGGTCTACTTCGGGGCGGAGTCGATCGTGCTCCGGAGCGGCTGGCCGGTCGAGGCGCTCCCGATCGCCTTCGTGGCGCTCTCCGTTGCGATCCTCTGGGACGGCCGCATGGCGCTCGTGCTCGTCATGACGCTCGCGGTCATCTCCGGGCTGCAGCCGGGCTTCACCGGGATGAACGCCCTGGTGCCGACCCTCCTGGGCGGAGCCGCCGGCGCCCTCTCCGTCCGTGCCGTCCGGCGTCGGTCGCAGACGTGGATCTTCATCGCGATCATCGCCGCGGCGTACGCCGCCGGGATCCTCTCGGCCGGGCTCATCACCGGCCGGGACGGTGCCTCGATCCTGATCGCGCTCGGCGCGGCCGCGGGGAACACCATCCTCTCCGCCATCGTCGCGATGGGCTTCCTCCCGGTCTACGAGTGGTTCACCGGGATCACGAGTGAGCAGACGCTCCTGGAGTGGGCGGATCCGCACCGCTCCCTCCTCAAGCGGCTCTCGATGGAGGCGCCGGGGACGTACGCCCACTCGATCAACGTCGCCAACCTCGCCGAGAACGCGGCGGACGAGATCGGGGCCAACTCGCTCCTCTGCCGAGTCGGCATGTACTACCACGACGTCGGCAAGATGCTGAAGCCGCACTACTTCGTGGAGAACCAGCCCGACGGGCGGAATCCGCACGACCGTCTGAAGCCGGACACCTCGGCGGCGATCGTGAAGGCGCACGTCACCGAGGGCGCCCGCCTGGCGCGCGAGGCGAAGGTGCCCGACGTGATCGTCGACTTCATCGAGGAGCACCACGGCGACCAGCGCATCGGCTTCTTCTGGGAGAAGGCGAAGACCGAGTTCGGGGAGGACCAGCTCAACGTCGCCGACTTCACCTACCCGGGCCCGAAGCCCCGCTCGCGGGAGACGGCGATCGCGATGCTCGCCGACTCCGTGGAGTCGGCCACCCGGGCGCTGCAGGACCCGACGCCGGAGCGGATCGTCGAGCTGATCGACGGGATCGTCGACGGGAAGATCGCCGCGGGTCAGCTCGAAGACGCCCCGTTGACCTTCCAGGAGCTGACCCGGATCAAGGCACAGTTCGCCAAGGTCCTCGGGGGCGTCCATCACCAGCGGATCGACTACCCCCAGACCCGGCACCTGACGGAGTCGCGGGGCGGGGCGGCGGCGGCGAGCGCGGCCACGCCCGCCGAAGGTGTGGGCGCGGAGGCCGCCGCTGCCTCCGAGTCGGCGCCGGCCGTGCCCTCGGAGCCTGAAGCGGTTGCCCAGGACGGAGACTCCGAGCGCCCCGCGCGGAGCGGAAGGCCCGCAGACGAATCGCAGCTCGACCTCGCCGGCGATCTGGACGAGCCGGTCGCCGCCGAGCCGGACGAGGTGTCGTGATCGAGGTGGCCGTGGATGCGGGGGGGCGGGCGGAACTCGAGCCCCTCCTTCGAGGGGCCGTCGAGGCGACGCTGCGGCGGTGCGGGGTACCGGAGGCGGAGATCTCCGTCGCCCTCCTCGACGATCCGTCGATGCAGCGGATGAACCGCGAGTACCTGGGACACGACCGCACGACCGACGTCATCTCCTTCGCCCTCTGGGGCGAGGGCGAGCCGGTCGTCGGCGATCTCTACCTCGGGCTCGAGCAGGCCCCGCGTCAGGCGGCGGAGGCGGGCGTCGACCCGAGGGAGGAGTTCGCCCGCCTGGCCGTTCACGGCACCCTGCACGTCCTGGGCTGGGACCACCCCGAGGCAGCCGAGGAGCGGGCGTCGAGCGAGATGTACCGGCTGCAGGAGGAGATCGTCGCCGGGCTCGGGGGGAGCGAGTCGTGAGCGACGCACTCGACCAGCTGGAGGAGCCGACCTCCTTCCTCCGTCAGCTCGCGGACGAGGGGCGCATCCAGGATCTGGTGGATGCGGTCACCGAGTTCGACCTCCACCCCTCGGACGTCGCCGACCTGATCGAGGGGCTCGAGGTGGAGGAGCAGCGGACGCTGGTCCGGACCCTCCCGATCGAGCTCGCCTCCGAGGCGCTCGCCGAGATGGAGGACGGCGACGAGCGCGACGAGCTCCTCGCCTCCCTCGATGTCGGGAAGACGGCCGCCATCCTGCACGAGC
Source organism: Longimicrobiales bacterium (assembly GCA_028280525.1). Classification (GTDB taxonomy): domain Bacteria; phylum Gemmatimonadota; class Gemmatimonadetes; order Longimicrobiales; family Gaopeijiaceae; genus Gaopeijia. Next base: position 8,285 of record JANQLR010000189.1, on the reverse strand, counting down.
TCGCGGACGACGACGCCGCGGACCTCATCGGCGACCTCGAGCCGAGCGAGCAGGACCGCATCCTCGCCGCACTCCCCGCCGAGGAGGCGGTCGAGATCCGCGAGCTCCTCGCCTACGACGAGGAGTCGGCCGGTGGGCTGATGACCACCGATCTGGTCTCGATCTCCGACGTCCTGACGGCGGAGGAGGCGATCGCCGAGGTGCGTCGGCAGGGGAGGGAGGTCGAGGACTTCTACTCGATCTTCGTGATCGACGGCGCCTCGCGCCTCCTCGGGACGGTCGGGCTCGACGACCTCATCCTCGCCGACCCCCAGCTCTCCGTCTCCGATCTGGTCGAGGAGGCGCCGGTCCAGGTCCCCGCGGAGATGGACCAGGAGGACGTCGGTCGACTCCTCTCCCGGTACAACCTCGTCTCCGTGCCGGTGGTGACGACCGACGGACAGCTCCTCGGCCGGATCACCTTCGACGACGTCATCGACGTGATCGAGGCGGAGCAGACGGAGGACATCCTCCGCCTGGCCGGTGTCTCGGACGACGAGGAGGTCCGCGCGGACTGGCGGGAGGCGATCCGCACCCGCCTCCCCTGGCTCGCCCTGAACCTCGTGACGATCTCGATCGCCTCGTCGGTGGTGCTCGGCTTCGAGGCGCTCTTCGAGAATGCGTACTACCTCGCCATGCTCATGCCGATCGTGGCCGGGATGGGCGGGAATGCCGGGACGCAGGCGCTCGCCGTCACCGTCCGGCGCATCGCGCTGACCGACGGCCTCCTCGAGCAGAAGTCGGACGCGGTGTCGAAGGAGCTCCTGGTCGGGCTGGCGAACGGGCTCTCGCTGGGGGTCCTGGCCGCGATCGTGGTCTGGGTCGTGACCTTCGTGAACCCGGCGCTGCCGCCCGCTCTCCCCCTCGTCGTCATGGGCGCGCTCTGGGCGAACATCCTCCTCTCCGGTTTCGTGGGTGCCTTCATCCCGACGGTCCTGGACCGTTTCGGAATCGACCCGGCGGTCGCGTCGTCCATCTTCCTGACGACCTTCACCGACCTCGTCGGCTTCCTCCTCCTGCTGAGCCTGGCCTCGGCGCTCCTCGGACTCTGAGCCGCCCCACCACGTGCGCCGCATCGCCCGGACCTGGGTCGTACTGACCCGCCTCCTCCCCTTCGTCCTCGCCTTCCTGCGGGACCGCCGTCGCTTCATCCTGCTCGGGAGTGCCCGTCGGCGGACGCCGGAGCAGCACCTGAAGCGGGCGGAGAAGCTCGCCACCACCTTCGCCAGGCTCGGCCCGACCTTCATCAAGCTGGCGCAGATCATGTCGGCGCGCGCCGACATCTTCCCCGAGCCGTACCTCTCCTCCATCGGGAAGCTGCAGGACCAGGTTCCGCCCACGAAGACGGCCGAGATCGTCTCCGTGATCGAGCAGGAGTTCGGGAGCCCGGTTGCCGAGGTCTTCGACGCCTTCGAGGAGGAGCCGATCGCCGCCGCCTCCCTCGGCCAGGTTCACGGCGCCACGCTGAAGGGCCGGCGGGTGGTGGTGAAGGTGCTGCGCCCCGGCGTCGAGGAGACGATCGCCCTCGACCTGCAGGTCTCCTTCACCCTCCTCTTCTGGCTCAACATCCTCTTCCCGAACCACCACATCCGCGCGCTGACCAACGTCGTCCGCGAGTTCAGCGCAAAGGTGAAGGAGGAGATGGACTTCCGGATGGAGGCGGAGAACATCCGCCGCTTCCAGGAGACCTTCCGCAGCGAGCGGCGCGTCCGCGCCCCGGACGTCTACGGCGACCACACGCGGCGTCGCGTCCTGGTCATGGAGTTCTGCCGTGGGACGAAGATCGACCGCCTGCACGAGAAGTTCGATTCGGGGCAGCTCTCCTTCCAGCGGGTGATGGAGACGGTCACCGAGCTCTACCTGCGGATGATGATGGTCGACGGCTTCCTGCACGCCGACCCGCACCCCGGCAACCTCCTGGTTCAGGACGACGGCACGATCGTCATCCTCGACTGGGGAATGGTCGTGGAGGTGCCGCGGTGGACCCGGGAGACGATCCTCAACATCGCGCTCGCGGTCGGCCGGGAGGACCTGGACGGCATCATCAACGGGATGTACCGGCTGGGCACGATCTCGCCGGAGGTGTCGCGCGGGGAGATCCGAGAGGCGGCGCGGGAGATCATGCGAATCATCGAGCGGGCGCAGACGACGAGCATGGAGCGGGTGCAGGAGCTCGCCGAACAGCTCTTCGACACCTTCTACACCTGGCCGCTCATGCTCCCGCAGGAGCTCGTCTACTTCCTGCGCGCCGGGAGCCTGCTCGAGGGGATCGGCTTCCGCTACGACCCGCACTTCAACGGACTCATCTTCTTCCGGGGTCTCATTCGCCGCTTCCAGGGGGAGATCCTCCGGACGACGGCGCGCGAGCCGGCCGCGATCGCGAAGGGCGTCCTGGACGAGGCCCAGCAGACGCTGCGCACCATGCGGGAGCTGATCGGGCGGGCCGAGCGCGAGGAACTGCGGGTCCGCGTCCACCCGCGCGACGTCCAGGGGCAGGAGCGCTTCCTCCTCCTGCAGGCCCGGCGCGTCCTCCTCTCCATCTTCGCCACCGCGACGGCGCTGATCACCTCGATCCTCTTCATCTCGATCCGGAGCTACTGGCTCCTCGGGATCGGGCTCGGGTCCTCCCTCCTGATGTTCCTGATCATCCTCCTGATCCCGACGCACCTCTTCGAGAACCCGATCCGCCACGCCCGGGGCCTGCGTCCCGGCGATCGCTGGCGATAGCGTCTCCGCACCTCCCCGCAGATCGACCCGAGCCGCGCGGTCCGCTTCCCACGCCGCACGGCTCCCCCTACGCTTACCCCCGCGTACCCCGCCTCACATCCCTCCCCGAAGGCTCCCGGAGTCCTCGATGCGCTCGATCGTCCGTACCCTCGCCGTCCTCGCTCTTGCGGGCGCGGCGACCGCTCCCGCCGCCGCCCAGACCGCCCCCGCGGATCTCGTCTTCGTCAACGCGAAGGTCTACACCGCCGACGCCACCCGGCCCCGCGCCGAGGCCGTCGCGGTGCGCGACGGACGGATCGTCTTCGTGGGGAGCAGCCGCGAGGGCGAGCTCTTCGTCGGGGACCGGACCCGGCGGATCGACCTCGAAGGGCAGACGCTCCTCCCGGGGCTGATCGACTCGCACGGGCACGTCACCAACCTCGGGAACGCACTCCTCAACGTGGATCTGGTGGGGACGCGCTCCTTCGAGTCGATCATCGAGCGCGTCGCGGCCCGGGCGGCGGAGACGCCCTCCGGGCAGTGGGTCCAGGGGCGCGGCTGGGACCAGAACGAGTGGTCGGTCCCCGAGTTCCCGCACCACGAGGCGCTCTCGGCGGCGGTCCCCGACCACCCCGTCTACCTCACGCGGGTGGACGGGCACGCCGCCATCGTGAACCGCGCCGCGCTCGAGGCGGCGGGGATCGACCGCGAAACCCCCGACCCGGCGGGCGGTCGGATCATTCGCGACGAGGACGGGGAGGCGACCGGCGTCCTGATCGACAACGCGATGGGGCTCGTGCGCCGGGTCATCCCGGACGTCTCGCGAGAGCAGATCCGCCAGTCGATCCAGGCAGCGCAGACCGCGCTGAACCGCTACGGCCTGACCAGCATCGGCGACGCCGGCGTCGGCGTCGAGACGATCGAGGTCTTCGAGGAGATGGCGGAGGCCGGCGAGCTGACGATCCGGAACAACGTCATGATCTCCGGGGGCGGCGACCTCTTCTCCTACCTGGAGCGGGGGCCGCGCTTCGACATCGGTGGGGAGGGGAAGCTCTCGGTAGCCGCGATCAAGGTGTGGATCGACGGGGCGCTCGGCTCCCGAGGCGCCGCGCTCCTGGAGGACTACTCCGACGAGCCGGGCAACTCGGGGCTGCTCCTGGTCACTCCGGAGCGCCTGCGGGAGATCGCGGACGCGGCCGCTCGCACCGGCTTCCAGCTGAACACCCACGCGATCGGCGACCGCGGCAACCGCATCGTCCTCGACGTCTTCGAGGCCGCGCTCGCGGAGACGCCGGTGCCCGATCACCGCTGGCGCATCGAGCACGCGCAGATCCTGCACCGCTTCGACATTCCCCGGCTCGCCGAGCTCGGCGTCATCCCGAGCATGCAGACGATCCACCAGGCCTCCGACATGGCGTGGGTCCCGGCACGGATCGGCTTCCGGCGCCTGTACGGCACCTACGCCTGGCGCGCGCTCCTCGACACGGGGGTGATCATCGCCGGGGGCTCCGACTTCCCCGTCGAGTCCCCCGACCCGCTCCTCTCCTTCCACGCCGCCGTCACCCGGCAGAATGCGGATGGCTGGCCGACCGGGGGGTGGTTCCCCGAGCAGCGGATGACCCGGGAGGAGGCGCTCCTGCACCTCACGGCGTGGGGCGCCTACGCGGCGCGCGTCGAGGACGAGGTCGGCTCGATCACGGCCGGGAAGTGGGGCGACCTCGTCGTCCTGTCGCACGACATCATGACGGTGCCGGACGATCAGATCCTGGATGCGAAGGTGCAGATGACGGTGGTCGGCGGGGAGATCGTGTACACCGAGTCGATGGGCGCTGGAGGCGGTCGGTGAGGCAGGCGCTCCACCGCGCGGCGCTCTCGATCGGCGCCCTTCTCGCCACTCCCGCGCTCCTGACGGCGCAGACGCCGCCCACGCAGGGCCCGCAGTACGTCCTCGACACCATCCCGGTCACGGTCGGGTCGCGGGCCGACGCCGCCGCGACGCGGGCCGTGGAGGTCTTCACCGCGAGCGAGATCCGGGCGCTCCCGGTCCGCTCGGTCTCCGACGTGCTCGACTGGGCGCTCTCGGTGGATCTGCAGCGCCGCTCGCAGGCGCAGGCGGACGTTTCGCTGCGCGGAGGCTCCTTCGAGCAGGTCCTCGTCCTCGTCGACGGCGTCCGCGTGAGCGACCCGCAGACCGGGCACTTCGACCTCGACCTCACCGTCCCGATCGACCAGGTCGAACGGATCGAGGTTCTGCGCGGCGGGGCGTCGGCCGTCTACGGCGCGGACGCCTTCGGCGGGGTCATCAACGTCGTCACGAAGAAGGGCGGCCCGGAGGCGAGCGCCGACCTCCGCCTGCAGGGCGGGACCTTCGGCGAGGTGACCGGGGGGCTCTCCGCCTCCCTCCCCGCCGGCGACTGGACGGTGAGCGGCGGGGTGTCGTGGGACCAGTCCGATGGTCACCGGGACGGCACGGACTACGACGTCGGCATCGTCGATCTGCGAGCGACCGGTCCGGTCGCCGGGGGCCAGCTCACCCTCGCGGGAGGGTACGCCGCCCGCGACTTCGGCGCCGCCGACTTCTACGCGCCCTTCCCCTCGTACGAGGAGACGCGGGCGCGCGACCTGTCGGCGCGCTGGGTCGGGCCGCTCTCCGAGTCGCTCGACTTCACCCTCGTCGCCGCCACCCGCCGGCACGACGACGACTTCGTGCTTCGCCGGGGCGACCCGGCCTTCTACCAGAACATTCACCGCTCCGACGTCACCCAGCTCGAGTCGAGCGTCGGCGTCGACCTGGGCGCCGGAGGGCGGCTGGTGGTGGGCGGCGACTGGGCGGAGGAGACGCTCGAGAGCACGAACCTCGGCTCCCGCGCGCAGATCCGCACCGGCGTCTTCGCGGAGCTCGCCGCGACGCGGGGCCGCTGGTCCGGCCAGGTGGGGGGGCGCATCGACGACCGGGAGGACGTGCAGGCGACCTTCTTCTCCCCCTCGGCGGCGCTCGCCTGGACGCCCGCGGATCGACTTCGACTCCGCGCCGGCGCCTCCCGCGCCTTCCGGGCGCCGACGTGGACGGAGCGCTTCTACGAGGACCCGGCGAACCTCGGGAATCCGAATCTGGCCGTGGAGCGCGGATGGACGATGGAGGTCGGGGCGGACGCCTCCTTTGGGCCCGGGGTCGTCGTCTCGGGGACGGCCTTCCGTCGCACCACCGAGGAGCTGATCGACTACGCGCGACCGCTTTCGGACCCCGAGGCGCGGTGGGAGGCGCGCAACGTCGAGTCGGCCACCTTCGCCGGGATCGAGCTGCAGCTCCGGGGGCTTCGAGTCGGGGCCGTGGAGCTGCGCGGCGGCGCCACCTTCCTGGACCTGGACACCGAGGAGAACCCGGGCTTCTTCTCGAAGTCCTCTCTCCGACCGTTGACGCGGAATGTCATGGTCGCCGCGGCGACGCAACTCCCGCTGGGGGCGACCGGTCAGCTGATGGTGCAGCACCGCCGGCGGAACTCGACGGAGGAAGGGGAGTTCGTGGACCTGCGTCTTACGCTGCCCGTGGCGGGTGGAGAGCTCTGGGTCGACGGGGAGAACCTCCTCGACGACCCGATGCCCGACCTCACCGGATTCGCGGTGGCGGGACGCACCGTCCGCATCGGGGTCCAGACCCGGATCGGAGGATAGGGCCCGTTCACACCGTGGCGATCGGGAGCGTGAACAGGCCCTAGTCCCGGGGCTCAAGTCACGGGACGGAGGGCTCGACACTTCAGGGGAGCCCCGCCCCATCCCGCAACCAATCCGCGCGTGCCCGGTTCGACAGAGACCCGCACCCCATTCGGCATGCGACGTGTCGCAGCCGGGACCTTCCGCAAGTGGGTTCTGGTCGGATGCGGATTCACGGCCGGCGGATACGGGGCCGTCTTCGCCGCCACCCTGGCGACTCAGGGCGTCGTCGACCCCTGGGTACGCGTGTCGGAGATCGTCACGATTCTCGCGGCGCTGACCGGCTTCGGCCTGGCGTGGCGAGACCGCGTGGATGCGGCGGCGGTCCTCGTGGTGGTGCTCCTGTGGGCACAGACGCACGCGGGGATCTTCGTGACCGGGCAGCTCTTCCGCCCCGGGGCCTTCGTCCTGCCGGGGATCGTCATCGCGAGCGGGCTCATCTTCGGCCCCAGGGCCGGGTGGATCTTCGCGATCTCCGGCTCCTTCACCGCGGTCGCTGCGGCGGCGCTCGGCGCGGCGCTGGGCCTCGGGCCCGGGCCGTGGGTCGGACCGCAGATCGCCTTCGCGATCACCCTTGCGGCCGTCCTCCTCGCGATCGCGGCCGTCCTCCACTTCTCTCTGGACGCCTTCACCCGCGCGGTCGAGGAGGCGCGCGAGAGCTCGGCCCGCTTCGAGCGACTGGTCGCGGATGCTCCGGACGGGATCCTGACCCTCGGCCCGAACGGTCGAATTCTCAGCGCGAACCCGCGCGCCATGTCGATCTTCGAGCGGGGCACCGTCCGCATGGTGGGCGAGGACTTCGCCGGCCTGTTCCCGCCGGAGGGGGCGGAGGAGGTGCGTCGCTGGCTCAGCTGGGGAGCGCGGGGAACGCTTCAGCTCCGCACGCACCGCCGCGTCCTCGAGGCCACCGGTCGCCAGATCGTCGCGACCGAGGACGGCTCCGAGACGCAGATCATCCTTCGGGACGTCTCCGACCGCGAGACGGCGTCGGAGCTGGCCGCCGAGCTCTCCCGCGTCATCCGCGAGACGCCCGCCGAGATCGTCTTCTTCCAGGTCGCGGACGGTTCGATCGTGCTCACCAGTCGCGGCCTGCGCGACAACCTCGGCTTCACGGGAGCGGAGCTGTACGGTCGCCGGATCTCCGAGGTCTCCCCCGGGCTCGAGGGGGAGGGTCTCGGCGAGCTGCTTCGACGCCTCGACCGCGCACCGGGCCACACCGTCCGAGTCACGGGGGTCCACCGGCGGGTCGATGGCTCCGTCTATCCGATCGCGGCGGAGTACGCACTCGGCGAACTCGGAGGGGAGCCGGTCGTGATCGGCTTCGTGACCGACCGCACGGAGGGAGAGGCCGCCCAGCGGGAGCAGTTCGAACTCCAGCGGCAGCTGCAGCACGCGCAGAAGATGGAGGCGGTGGGGCACCTGGCGGGCGGCGTCGCCCACGACTTCAACAATCTGCTGACCGTCATCGGCGGCTCTGCCGAGGTGCTGCGCGAGGACGTCCCGGCCGAGCTGTACGACCTGGTGGACGAGATCGCCCAGGCGCAGAGGCGGGGGCAGGAGCTCATCCGCCGGCTGCTCGCCTTCGCCCGGCGGGAGATCGCTCAGCCGAGGGTCACTCGGCTGGACGACCTCGTGGCCTCCTCCCTGGTCCTCGTCCGGCGACTCGTCGGGGAGAAGATCCGCGTCACCTTCGAGGTCGTGGGAACGCCCCCCTCCACCCGGGTCGATCCGGGGCAGGTGGAGCAGGTCCTCATGAACCTGTGCGCGAACGCGCGCGACGCGATGTCGGAGGGCGGGACGCTCTCGCTCCAGGTGTCGGGATCGGAGGG
>JANQLR010000162.1 GCA_028280525.1 Longimicrobiales bacterium | reverse complement strand
GTGGTGGAGTGGAATCCTCGGGCCGGGGGTGGGCGCCCAGCCGCTCGAGCGCGTCGTCCACCATGCCCAGGCCACGGCTCTCTGCGACCGCATCGATGGCTCGATGAAGCGCGGAGTCGAGCGTCTCGACCTCGAGCGCGGACCACCATCGCCGTACGGCCCCGTCCGGTCCGGTCGCTCCCGTCGAGAGGTACAGCTCCGCCACGGCGCGACGGGCCCGACCGCTCCCGCCGAGCACGGCCACGAGACCACGCGGAATCGAGGTGCTCACCCGCCCCAGCCCCAGGATGAGGCCATCCAGCGCCTCGATGGCTCCGTGGGGTGGGCGAACACCCGTAGGGTCCTCGTCCGGCACGGACTCGCCGATCAGGCGGACGGCCTCCTGCGTGGACGCCCCGTCGTGGTCCAACTCGAGGAGCGTGGCCGCTCGGACGCCTTCCGCACGGTCGTCGGACAGCCAGGTCTCGAACGGGATGCGGACGTCCCGACCGGCCTCGACGGCCAGGTGCAGCGCCTCGCTCCGCAGCGACAGGAGCGGCTCCCCCTGGAGCGCGAGCAGGTCCGACGGCGTCGCGCCCTGCACCCGCAGCCGGACGATCTTGTCGGCGATCCCCCCCGGGACTCCGGCCATCACCTCGGCGACCTTTCGGCGGATGCGCTCGGGCTCGGGCGGGGAGACCTTCACCGGTGCGAGCGCGACGACGGGCCGGCCAGGGATCGCGTGGAACTCGACTCGCCCGGTCGCCAGGTCGACAACGAAGAAGCCCTTCTCGTCCGCCGCTTCGTCCCAAGGATCGAGTGCCACACGCTCCAGCGAGCCCGGACAGCGCACGTGCTCCATCACCGTGGTCCGGCGATGCTCCCCACCCAGGGCCACGTAGTCCCACTCCTCCGCGTCGATCGGCAGACCGCCCGTGGACGGATCGGCGGCCAGCGCATGCAGCACGAGCAGGTTGAAGCGTCGACGCGGATCCGGGTCCGGCATCGCGGGAGGCTGGCGACGCACCGCCCGATAGGGGACCAGGCATGCCTGGAGGTCGAGCCGATCGATGAGGAGCGACCGGGTCAGGCCGGTCGCCGCCTCGACGTTGGGGAAGCTGTCGAGCACCGCGAGGGCGCCCGGATCGCCGGTCCGGCGCGGAGTGTCCCGGGGTCCCGCCACCATCAGAACCGGAGCATCCGGGAGGCGCGCCGCCAGCGTCTCGAGGCCGCGCGCGAGCGCGACGACCGCGCTGGTGGGCGGGTCCGGGCGGTCGAAGACGTCGCCCGACACGACCACCACGTCCGGCTCGAGTCGAACCACCTCCTGGACGGCCCGCTCGAACGCCGCCGCGACGTCCCGCTCACGCATGTTCGCGTCGCGCTCGATCCGGCCGTAGGCGCGGAATCCGAGATGCAGGTCGGAGAGGTGTGCGACGATCACCGTCGGGCCTCCCCCGGCCCCCAGAGCACGACTCCGTCTTCGCCGACCAGCTCCTTCAGCCGCTCCACACTCGCGCCCGCGAGGCCGGACGTCCCGCCCAGGGGGCGGAGCGCATCGGTGTCGACGATCACCAGGTCGTAGGGACCCCGCGCGGAGGCGATGAGGTCGTCGAGGTTGCCCACGCGAACCGCGACCCGGTCCTCCGTCGCGATGGCGAGCCCGGTTCCGAAGAACTCCCGGCCGAGCTCGACGACCGCTGCGGTGCGCTCCAGGACGTCGACGGACGCGAGCGGATGCTCCCGCACGATCGCGTGCGGAGCCGAGGAGGCCCCGCCTCCGACCATGAGGACCCGAAGGGGGCGGTCCAGATCCGGCATCCAGCCGCGCCAGAACGCGACGTCCCAAGGAAGGTCGGGTCGGTGCTCCAGCGGGAACGCTCGACGGACGTGCCCATGGTCGAGGAGCGTCCGTTCGGCCAGCTCGTCCGCCCGGATCCAGCGGTCCTCGACCCGGGCCTCACCGGTCTCCGTCGGACGCCGGGCCCGAAGCTCGATCTCGGTGCGGTGGCCGACGACCGCGCCGTAGACCATCCCCGCCAGCGAGAGGAGGACGAGGCCGGCCACGAGGAGGGAGCCGGGCATGGGAGCCCGGGGCAGGAGCAGTCCGGCGAGGACGAAGCCCGCGGCCACTCCGGCCGCAGCCGCCACGCCCGGGGCCGAAAGCCGTCGCCCCGGGTCGCTCGAAGCGGCGCGTGACAGGGCCCCCAGGAGAGAGCCGGAGGCGTAGAGCGGAAGCCCCGCCAGCAGGGCGAGCCCCATTCCCTGCCCGGCCGCCCCGTCTCCGAGCACGGGCAGCACGCTCCACGCCGTCCCGAAGGAGGCGGCGAGAAGGAAGGCGACGAGACAGAAGAGCCATCGGCGCCGGATCCGGTCCACGAGATCCGGAGCCGGATCGGGGGCGCTCCATAGACCACCGGCGAAGG
>JANQLR010000153.1 GCA_028280525.1 Longimicrobiales bacterium | reverse complement strand
TCGTCGCGCTCGTCCCGCCGGGGGTCGAGGATGCGCGTGTCGACCGTCTCCCCGGTCTCCGGGTCGAGGATGAGCACCTCGTCGGTGAAGCCGGAGGCGACGAGGAGGACGGGGGGCGCCGTCTCTTCGGCGCACCCCCACGCCGCGAGGAGGAGGGCGAGCGCGAGGGGGCGGGAGCCCGCCCCTCGCCTACTCACGGATCCAGCGCAGCTCGACCAGCCCCCGGTTGCGATCGGAGACGAAGAGGCGCCCGTCGACGAGCTGGGGCGCCCAGGTGCAGGTCGCACGGAAGCGGGACCCGCACCCGCCGGACCCGTCGTACGCCAGCCCGCCCAGCTGGCGACCCTGTCGGTCGAGTTCGCCCGCGAGGTGTCCGGTCACGTCGAAGGCCTGGATCCCGTTCCCGTACCAGCCGACGAAGAGGGTCCCGGTGTCCTCGTCGAGCCAGAAGTTGTGGGGGGTGGCGCCCGGCGACTCGATGTTCGCCACCTCGACCGGATTCCGTGGGTCGGAGAAGTCGACCACGTGCACGATCCCCGGGGTCCCGAAGTCCTCCTCACCGATGAAGAGGTAGCCCGTCTCGGGCCAGTACCAGGTGTTGTGCGTCTCGCCGCGCAGGTCCGGAACGTGCGCGATCTCGACCGGCGTCTCCGGGCTCCCCCCCGCGATCCCGTTCCCCACGTCCAGGACGATCAGCCCCTCGTCCCAGTGCGAGAGGAAGGCGAGACCCTCGCGGACGTAGACGTCGTGCAGGAAGGAGGAACCGGCGTAGTAGGTGGCCGCGATCCGCGGTGCGGTCGGGTCGGAGATGTCCACGATCCGGAGCCCCTCGGGCCCGTCGACCACGACGTAGAGCCAGTCTCCCTCGATCCAGACGTTGTGGACCCCGGTCTCGAGGGTCTCGGTGAATCGGGTGATCGGCTCCGGTTCGGCCGGATTCGCGAGGTCGAGGAGGGTGAACCCGTTGAGTCCGTCGTCCGACCCCTCGTGCGTGATGACGGCGAGCCGGCCGTCGTCGCGCACCTTCACGTCGTTCACGGTCCGCGCCTCTACCTGAAGCGCCGCCGTCCGCACCGGCGCGCCGGAGACGTTCCAGGTGAAAAGGGTGTTCCCGCTCACCCCGCCGGGGCCGCCGCGCGTACCCCACGTTCCCAGGTAGGCGTGGTCGCCGTAGACCCAGAGGTCGGAGGTGAAGTAGGTGAGCTCCTCCCCTCGCGCGACGAACTCGAAGCGGCCTCCGACCCCGCGGGGCTCGACTTCGAAGGCGACGATGTCCTGGACCACACCGATCTGACCGATCAGCTCCACGGCGCCGGTCCGGTAGGGATGGAACCGTCCGTCGAGCACGATCCCTGCCCCGGCGGGACGCGTCCTCCAGCTCGGGGTGAAGCCCTCCAGCACCGCGCCGTTCAGGTCGGTCGCCCTCACCTGGAGCGGGATGCCGTCTCCCTGTCGGACCGCAACCTCGGCCGCCGAGATCTCGAGGCCCCCCACGATCAACGGATCGTCGGCGCGCACCTCGACCACCACCCGAACGTCGGCGAGGGCGGTGCCGTCCACCCTCGCCTCCACCGTCGCCGCGAAGGTGCCGGGGAGGGCGGTCCCACTTCCCAGGACACGGACCACGACGGCTGCCGAGGCACCCGGTTCCAGCGTCGAGATGAAGGACGGGGTGGTCTCCACCCATCGACCGGGCACCTCCACCCCGTCGGCGTCCACGAGCTGGGAGGCGACGAGATCGACGGGGCCGACCGCGCGGTCCCCCGTGTTGGTGACGCGGAAGGTCGCGGACGATCCGGTGACCCGGAGCTCGGCGACGTCGGCCTCCAGGCGGTCGACCGGCGGGCTCGAAGGTCCGTCGCCACATCCGACCACGAGGGTCAGGAGGGCGAGCCGCGCGACGCCGGTTCGCGAGCGCCCCGCGGCCCGTCCGCGGGAGAGGCGAGTGTGGCTCCGATGGGACAGCGACATGGAGGATTCCGGTCGGAGGTCGGCGGTTGCGGGGACGAACTCGGTGCGGCCCTCCCGGCGCCGGCCGCGGAGGGTCGAGAAGCGGTGTACCCCGGTCTCCCGGATCCGTACCTTACAGGGCTGTCCCCTGTACCGATACGCTCGTCGTACCGATACGCTCGTCTCGCTCCGCCGATTTCATGCGCTTCGCTCGCTCCCTCCGCTCGATCCGCCTCGCCGCGGCGCTCGCCATCGTCGCGGGCGGCTGTGCCGGGGGCGATCCCCGTCCCCCCGAGGTGGGCGAGGCCCCGTCGAGCGTTCCCCCCTCGCTCGTGAGCCGGCGGGTGATGGTGCTCCCCGTGCAGGATGTGGTGGGGGTGTCGGGTCGAGTCGACGACGAGCTGGCCTTCGCGCTGGCGGGACGCGGCGACGAGGTCCTCTGGATCCCGGTGGACCGCGTTCGCGCGGCGGTGGGGCGGGCGCCGGCGATGGAGATCCCCCTCGACGCGCTCCCGGTGGAACAGTTCCTGCAGATCGAGGTTCGACGTATCGGAGACCCGCTCTACGGGATTCTGCGCCGCGCCGCAGCCCTCGTGGATGCAGAGGTCGCCCTGATCCCGGTCCAGCTTCGGGCGCGCCCCGACGAGGCCGAGCGCCCCGGGGCGGTCGAGGTCCGGGTGGCGCTGATTCAGGTGTTGACCGGACGGGTCCTCTGGTACGGGGTCGAACAGGGCCGAGCCGGCGACGGGACGGATCCCGCCGCCCTCGCCAGCGCCATGGAGACGATGGCCCGGCGACTCGTCCCGGGAATGTGAACACGGTCGTCAGGAGCAGGACGCAGGACGCATGAACGTCGAGGTCATGACCCGAACCGGGTCGCAGTACAGTCGTAGCCGCGGGCTGTCCCGCTGGGGAGTCGCCGCGATGGTGCTTCTCCTCGGAGCAGCGTGCGTGGAGGAGGAGATCGTCGTCCCGACCGAGGAGGAGGCGGCCGCCATCTTCTCGGAGCAGAGGGTCGAGGTCGAACTCCGCGGGAACGTCGTCGTGCTGACGGCCGTGCAGTCCACCTCGCAGCTGCGCCGTGGCGGCGAGCTGTGGGCCAAGGTCGGACCGTACATCTACCTCTTCACCGGAGAGGTGCAGGAGTTGCTCACCACCTACAACGGCGTCGGTGGCGTGCGGGTCACGACCGAGACGCCCGGCGGGACGCAGATCGCCTCCGTTCTCCTTCCGCGGGATGCGCTGAACGACATCACCTGGAAGAGGGCGCTCAACATCTCCGGACTCGCCCGGACCGAGGGGAGCACGCGGATCACCCGCCTCACGGATCTGGTCGACTGGGGCGAGGAGCACACCGAGTACGAGTACAACTCGCGCTGGGTCGGTCAGTGACGCGCGGCCCGGGGCACGGGGCGTCGCCGCGGTCGGGGTTTGGGGTGTGTCCGACGGCGGGCTGAGGCGCCGCGGCTGGAAGGACCGCCTCGGAGACGAGGTGGAGTGCGTCCGCTGCGGGGAGAGCTTCGACTCCACCGAGGTGGACCGGATGCTCTGGTGCGAGGGGTGCAGGGCGCGGACCTCGGCGCGCGCGACCCGGGTGGGGGCGCTGACCGGCGTACTGACCGCCGCGCTCCTCGCCTGGTACATCTGGACGACGATGCGCCCGACCGATCTCGTGCTGGGCGGATGGGCTGCCTGCCTCGTGGCGGCCGGGTGGATCGCCTCGAAGATCACGCGGGAGGTCGCGTACGGGGTCTTTCGTTCGATCCCCGACGACCGGCCCTCGGGCGCCCGCTGAGTCCGGCGCCTCCGGTGGACTCTTCCGCGACGACGGCCTTCCGCCCCCTCGACGGCGTGCGCGTCGTCGAGTTGGCTCAGAACCTCGCGGGACCGTGGTGCGCCCGGATCCTCGCCGACCTCGGTGCGACCGTGGTCAAGGTCGAGCCGCCGGCGGGCGACGCCGCGCGGGCGTGGGGCCCGCCCTTCGATCCCGGCGCCGGGACTCCGCCGACCGGCACCCCCTTCACCGTCGCCAACCCGGGGAAGCGCTTCCTCCGCCTCGACCTGCGCGCGGACGAGGGCGCGGCTCGGCTCTGGGCGCTCCTCGAATCGGCCGACGTCCTGGTCGAGGCCTTCCGGCCCGGCGCCCTCGAGCGGCTCGGGTTCGGAGAAGGGGCGCTTCGTCAACGGCTCCCCCGCCTGATCCACGCCACCGTCGCGGCCTACGGGGCGGAGGGTCCGCTCTCGGACCTCCCCGGCTACGAGCCGCTGATGCAGGCCCACGCGGGGATGATGTCGGTGACGGGGGAGGCGGAGGGCGCACCGGTTCGCGTTGGCACCTCGGTCGTCGACCTGGGGACCGGGATGTGGCTCGCAATCGGCGTCCTCGCCGCGCTGCGGGAGCGCGACCGGGCGGGGCGGGGGAGGCGCGTGACGAGCGCCCTCTACGAGACCGCGCTCTCCTGGAACGGCTACCACATGCTCGGGGCGATGGCGACGGGGGAGGTCCCCGGCCGACACGGATCCGGGCTGCCGATGATCTGCCCGTACGGGGCCTTCCCCACGACGGACGGGTCGCTCATGGTCGCGGTCGGGAACGACCGGATCTTCGAGCGCTTCGCCCGGGCGCTCGACCGGGTCGAGTGGCTGGACGACCCTCGCTTCGCCACGAACCCCGACCGGGTCGAGCACCGCGCCGCACTCGACCCCGCCGTGGAGGCCGCGACGCGCGGATGGTCCACCGAAGCGCTGCTCGCGCGGCTGCGGGAGTTCGAGGTGCCGGCGGCGCCGATCCTCGATGTCGGCGAGGTGCTGCGCGAGCCGCAGACCGAGGCGTCGGGACTGGTCGAACGGCCCGCCTCCGGACCGGCCGGAATCCGGATCCCGCTCCGCTTCGACGGGGTTCGTCCCCCCCTCCCCGAATGGGACCCCGAGAAGGGCTGAAATTCGGGGTCCAGGACCCCTTGTCCCCGACCCTCCAACCCGCCACTCTCAGCGCATTCCGGACCCTCTTCCACGGGCGACCGCCCACCCCTCCCCGAGCCGGCATGAGCAGCTTCGAAGGCGTCGATTTCTACAACCTGGATGCATCCCTCTCCGAAGAGGAGCGGATGATCCGCGACACCGTCCGCCAATGGGTCGAGGATCGGGTGATGCCGATCATCGGCGAGGCGTACATCGAGCGCCGCTTCCCGAAGGAGCTGATCCCGGAGATGGGCGAGCTCGGTCTCCTCGGGGCGAACCTGCCCGAGGAGTACGAATGCGCCGGGCTGAACAACGTCGCCTACGGGCTGATCAATCAGGAGCTCGAGCGCGCGGACTCCGGACTGCGCTCCTTCTCCTCGGTGCAGGGCGCCCTCGTGATGTACCCGATCTTCGCCTTCGGCTCCGAGGAGCAGAGGCGGGAGTGGCTGCCGAAGCTCGCGACCGGCGAGGCGATCGGCTGCTTCGGGCTGACGGAGCCGGACTACGGTTCGAACCCGGGCGGGATGATCACCACTGCGCGGAAGACCGAGGACGGATGGGTTCTGAACGGCGTGAAGATGTGGATCACCAACGGCTCGATGGCCGACGTCGCCGTCGTCTGGGCGCAGACCGGGGAGATCGGCGACCCGAAGTCGATCCGGGGCTTCGTCGTCCCGACCGACACTCCCGGCTTCACGGCGAAGGATCAGAAGGGGAAGCTCTCCCTCCTCGCCTCGGACACCTCCGAGCTGCACCTGGACGACGTCGCCCTCCCCGATTCCGCCCTCATGCCGAACACCGAGGGTGGCCTCAAGCACCCGCTCCAGTGCCTCACCCAGGCGCGGTACGGGATCGCGTGGGGTGCGATCGGTGCGGCGATGGCCTGCTTCGACGAGGCGCGCTCGTACTCGAAGGAGCGGGTGATGTTCGGCGGGCCGATCGGCGGGAAGCAGATTCAGCAGGTCCGGCTCGCGAACATGCTGACCTCGATCACGCAGGCGCAGCTGATGGCGCTGCAGCTCGGCCGGATGAAGGACGACGGCACGATGACGCCCTTCCAGGTCTCGATGGCGAAGCGCACGAACGTCAACATCGCCTGCGAGTGCGCCCGCGAGGCGCGTCGCCTCCTCGGAGGAAACGGCATCCTCGTCGAGTACCACTCGATGCGGCACATGGCGAACCTCGAGTCCGTCTACACGTACGAGGGGACGGACGACATCCACGCCCTGATCCTCGGGCAGACGATCACCGGGCTCGCGGCGTACTAGGAGTCCCCGGGAAGGGGAGGAGGGCGGGATGCGGGAAGTGCGCGCGACACGCCTCGCCTGGGCGTCCGCCCTCCTCCTGACCGCCGCGGCGTGCATGCCGCAGGCGGCTGCGGCGCCGCACTTCGCCATCGACCCGATCCTGGTCGGTCCGCCCGGTTCGGCTCCGCTCGCCTCCGTCGCGATCCTGTCGGGGTGCTGGCGCGGACCGGACCGCGACGGAACCGGCGTCTACGAGGAGCGCTGGTCGGCGCCGGCGGGCGGGCTCATGGTCGGGAGTGCGCGTGGCTGGAGGGGGGCGACGCTTCGCTCCTGGGAGCACCTGGCGATCCGCTCCCGGGATGGAGAGGTCGTCTACCTCCCCTCTCCCGGCGGGGAACCGTCCCCCGCCGTCTTCCGCCTGCAGCCCTCCCCGCGGCGGGGCGAGCTCCTCTTCACCGCCCCCGAACACGACTACCCGCGGCGCATCCTCTACCGGATCGACGGCGATCGGCTCGAACTCCGCGCCGACGGCGGAGAGGGCGACGGGAGTCCGCTGCGCTGGTCCCTGGTGCGCGTGGGCTGCGACGGCTGATCCGCATGAAGAATCAAGGGGCTCCCGACCAGAGTGTGGGGAAGCTCCCGACAGTATAGACTGAATGTTTCTGCAGGGTCGGTAGAATCCCGTATCTCCTTCTTGCACAAGGTAGGTAGATCCCCGTAGCCTGTAGGTACCCTCTCTCTCGCGTACACATATCTGTACGTCATGGATCTGACAGCGGAGACTGCGATGGGGACCGCAAAATCGGGGATCGTACGGGCACTCTGTGGCCTGGCGGTCATCCTTACGGCTTACGGCTGCACGGACGAGACGATCGTCTTCCGCGACCGTGAACTCTTCGAAACGCCGAACGAAGCGGCGCTCGGGATGATCGGGTATTCCGATCAGGACGCGAGCCTGACCGTGTGTGGCAACTGCCACGTCGGCCCTCAGCTGCAGTGGGAGGAGACCGGACACGCCGATGCGTGGGCCGGGCTCCAGGACTCTGGGCACGCCCAGGCCTTCTGCGAGGGGTGCCACACGGTCAGCGAACTCGGGAACGTCCTGACGGAGGCGGCGGGGTGGAACACCACTCCGGAGACCCGCTACCACGACGTCCAGTGCGAGAGCTGCCACGGACCGGGGCTGCTGCACGTGCAGAACCCGACCGACCTCTCGGTCCCGAACGCGTCGATGACGGTCGGTGTCGATGCGACCCAGGGATGTGCGGAATGTCACCAGGGCACGCACCACCCCTTCACCGAGCAGTGGGAGGAGTCGGCGCACTCGAACCTCATCGGCTTCGCGGCCGCCCGTCCGGGGTGCACGGACTGTCACTCCGGGAATGGCGCGCTCATCGCCTGGGGTGAGCGGACCACCTACCAGGAAGAGGGCGAGAACTTCTCGATCACCTGCGCGGTCTGCCACGACCCGCACGGCTCCGAGTTCGAGGCGGATCTCCGCTGGCCCGTCGCGAACGTCGCCGTCGAGCAGAACCTCTGCTCGCAGTGCCACAACCGCCGCACCGTTCCCGATCCGAACTCGTCGCACGGGCTGCACCCGCACTCGCCGCAGACGGGTCTCATGATCGGCGACGTGGGCTGGTTCCCGCCCGGACTCGTCATCGACCGTCGCGAGATCATCGCCTCGCACGGGAGCGAGGGGAACGAGCGGCTCTGCGCGACCTGCCACGTCGCGACCAAGACCTTCACGGATCCGTCGACCGGTGACTTCGTCTTCTCCGGTGTGGGCCACGGCTTCAACGCGATCCCGTGCAGCGACGAGAACGGCCTCCCGACCACGGGCGACTGTGAGATGAGCACGACGGCGCGCGACTTCGAGACCGGGTGTGCGGCCTCCGGCTGCCACACCACGGCTGAGACGGCCTTCTCGGCGCTCGCGACGTCGACGGTCCGCCTGCAGGCGCTCGCGGAGGAGATCCACGAGCTGCTCGCGGTGATCGATCCGAACGGGGAGGACTCCGGCGGTGAGATCGACTCGAGGGACGGAGCCTTCACCGTCGCCGAGGGAGCGTACTTCAACATGGAGCTCGCCGAGTTCGGTGGGACGGGCCGCCCCGATGAGCGGCTGGCGTTCGCGAGTGCCGCGGCGCACAATCCGTTCCTGACGGAGCAGCTTCTGATCGCCAGCATCCAGGCGCTCGAGGACACCTACGGGGTGCAGGCCTCGCCGGGTCTGAGCCTCGTCCGAGAGATCGTCTCCGGGAGGTGACGCCGTTCTGAGCGGCAGCACATCGCAGCGCGACCAGGGGTCGTTCGGATTCGTCCGGACGGCCCCTGATCGCAACGGCCCGGGGCCCCGAGGATCGTCGGGGTTCGCCGCCCTCCGGGTCGTCGTCGTAGCGGCGACGCTGGGCCTCCTCGTGATGGGTGCGGGGGGGTGGGCCCTGCAGCGCGAGGCGGCCTCGACCACACCCGACGGGTACTGCTCCTCCTGTCACGCCGAGGACGGGTCCCTCGACGCGCTCGCGGCCGGCGGTCACGACGAGGTCGACTGCGCCGCCTGCCACCAGCTCCAGCTCGCCGTCGAGGCGAGGGAAGGGGTCGCCCGGCTCTTTGGCGCGGAGACCCCCTCCTCACCGCATCAGCAGCTGGCACACCGGGTCTCCTGCGTCGGATGTCACGCGGGGGAGTCCGCTTCTTCGGAGCTCCGCGTCGAAGGGCTGGCGGCGCACGAGGCGCACGGGCTGAGACCCGGTGCGCCGCCCCTTCTGGATGCACTCGGTCGGCCCATCCCCGAGATCGAGTGCACGAGCTGTCATCTCACGGAGGGGCACGGATTCTCTCCGGAAACCGTCGGATGCACCGCGGCGAGGTGTCACTCCGATGCGACCGTGACGCTGGGTGGGATGGCGCACGAGGAGCTCGACTGCGCCGACTGTCATGCGGTGAGCGCGGAGGTGCCGGCCGGCGACTCGCTCGCGCTTCGCCCGACCGGGGTCGAGTGCCTCGCCTGCCACCAGATGCAGGAGCTTCGCCCCGACCACGCGGTCGCCGATGATCCCCACGGCGACGACTGCGCCACCTGCCACCTTCCGCACCGCCAGCAGTTCGCAGCGGAGGCGGCGACGACGTGCGCCACCGCGGGGTGCCACACCCGGCCCGACACGCTGAACGCCTCGCACCGGGGCCTCGCACCGGGTGTGCTCGAGGACTGCGTGGGGTGCCACACGCCGCACCGCGCGCAGGTCGATCCGCAGGACTGCACCGCCTGCCACGACGCCTCGGGCGGGCTCCTGCCGGGGGTCACCGGTCCGGCCCCGAGGGGGACGCCGGGTGGGGGGGCGCTCGGCGTGGGCCTGGGTCTGCGGCCCCTCCCGCGCGCCATACTGGAGGTGCTGACGGAGCGCGTGGCGCGATGGGACCACGCCCCCCTCCCCGACACCGTCCTGCCCGCCCGCTTCCTGCACGAGGATCACACCCCGGTCGACTGCGTCTCCTGCCACACGGCCGATGGGAGCGAGCACGGGGAGCTCGTCGTGCAGACGGCGAGCGACTGCCGCCAGTGCCACCACGTTGCGGACGACGCCCCCGACTGCGTGACCTGTCACGAGGGGGCGGAGCCGGGCGGGGCGGGGCTGGTGCGGGAGGTGCAGCTGGACCTCGCCGTCCTCGCCGCGGCGGTGCACCGTACGATCGCCTTCTCGCACGCGACGCACGAGGCGGAAGACTGCGCGACCTGTCACCTGCCGTCGGAGACGCGCAGCGCCGCAGCGGAGGACTGCCAGGGGTGCCACGTTGAGCACCACGAAGCGGCCCTGGACTGCGCATCGTGCCACCTCGTCGCGCCGACCACCTCCCACCCCGCGGAGCAGGTACACCTGGGCTGCGCGGGGGCGGGGTGCCACGAGGCGGCGCCGGCGCCGGTCGTCGACCGGGTGCGGGACCGCGTCCTCTGCCTCTCCTGTCACGAGGTCCAGCGCGTCGACCACTACCCCGAGAAGTCGTGCGTCGCCTGTCACATCCTCCCGCCGCCGGACGACGGGGGAGGTGGCGCATGAGCGTCGGCATCCGCCTCACGCTCGTCCTGGGAGCCGTGGCGAGCTGCGCAGTCGTCGCACGCCCCATCGAAGCGCAGGGAGTCCGGGGTACGCTGACCCACACCGGCTTCTACGCCGAACTTCGACCGCTCGTGCAGGACACGGTGCCCCTGTCGCAGGTGACGCCGACCGGGCTGAACGCGTGGGAGTTCGAGGGGCAACCGATCTTTTGCCAGGCGGAGCAGTGCACCCGCTTCCGCGCGGGTTCGGTCGCCTCGACGGTGAGCGGCTCCGTCGACGGGAGCTTCACTGCGTGGGGGCTGGGCATGCGCGGGCTGTCGACGACCGTCTCCTTCCGCGCGCGGGGTCGCACCGGCGGGGACCTCCTCTGGCCCCGAACCGACGACCGCCTCGACGTCTTCCTGGCCTACGCCCAGCTCGTCCGCGGACCGTGGCGGGCCCGAGTCGGGCGGCAGCGGATCCTCGGCGGGCTCGGGCGCAACGCCTTCGACGGGGGCGCCGTCCTCTGGTCGCCCCGTCCGGGGTGGCGCGTCGAGGCGTACGGCGGTCGTTCCCTCGCACTGGGCCTCGCCGAGCCTCGGAACACGGCGCTCGAGGGACTCGAGAACTTCTTCCCCGACCGCAACGCGTACCTCTTCGGGGGGAGTCTGCAGGGACGTCCGCACGACCAGGTGGACCTGACGCTCCGTTACCAGCGCGAGATCTGGTCGGACCGCTCGGGTCTCCTCTCCGAGCGCGCCTCGCTCGACGTGCGCGCCTATCCCTGGGAGCGGATTCGCGTCGACGGGTCGGTCGACTGGGACTTCGCCTTCGCCCGGGTGGGGAAGGCCGAACTGACCGCGCAGATTCCGCTCGCGGGACGGAGCTGGGTCGTGGAGACCTCGGCGAGTCGCTACCTGCCCTACTTCGAGCTGTGGACGATCTGGGGCTTCTTCTCCCCGGTGCCGTGGCACGAGGGGCGGGTCCGCGTGGCGTGGACGCGCGGACCGGCGCGCGCCTGGATCTCCGGAGCGTACCGTCGCTACGGAGACGCGGAGACGACCGTCGTGCTCAGCCCTCTCGAAGACACCGGGCGACGCGCCGAGATCGGGGGGTCCTGGGGCGGCGAGCGGTGGTCGATGCGTGGGGAGTACCGCGTGGAGTGGAGTGCGGGCGCCTTCTTCAGCGGGGGCGACGTCGGGGCGACCTGGCTCCTGCGCCCGGGGCTGCGACTGGCGGCCAACGGGACCGCCTTCCAGCAGATCCAGGAGTTCCGCGTGGGTGAGGGGACGGTGTGGGGCGGGGGAGTCTCGGTCGACGCCGACCTGCCGTGGCAGCTCGGACTGTCGGCCGGTCTGTCGACGATGCGTGCCGGCAACACCGAGGTCCTGCGGGGCCCCGACTGGAACCAGCTTCGCGGCTTCTGGACCCTCTCCGTGCCGATCGGTGCGGACCCGGGTCTCGCGGGCCGCCGTCTTCCCGGGAGGGTACGATGAGCGATCGGACGGTACGGACGGCGTGGCCGGTAGCCGTCGCGCTGCTGGGGGCGGTGCTGGTCGGGGTCGGGACGGAGGCGCCGGCGCGGACATCCTCCTGGGCGGCGACCTCGCAGGCAGGTGTGGCGGCCGCCGCCGACGCCGAGCGCCGTGACGACGCCTTCGGCCACGCCGCGCACGACGGCCTCTTCCCCCTCTGCAGCGGGTGCCACCTCGGGGCGGAGACCGGCGATCTGGAGGCGCTCTACCCCGATCCGGAGACGTGCGTTGCCTGCCACGACGGGGTGACCGAGGAACTCGTCGTCTGGGATGGCCCGACTCCCCTCGAGACGAACCTCGCCTTCGACCACCGGGAGCACATCGATTGGACGGCGGAGGCCGGAGACTCGGCGCTCGTCTGCGCCGACTGCCACGGAGACCCGGGGGAGGCGATCCTCGCCGACCCGGTCCTCGACGCTGCGACCTGCCTTTCCTGCCACGAGGATCCGTCGGACGACGAGGGACACTTCGTCCAGGCGGACTGTTCGACCTGCCACGTGTCGGCGGCCCGCTCCACGTTGGGGCCCGAGCGGTGGGCAGCCATCCCGCTTCCCGTCGATCACGCACCCGATTCCTTCCTGGCGCGCCCGGAGGGGGGAGCGGTTCACGGCCTCCTCGCCGCCGGGAACGACGTCGGCGCCCGCTGCACGACCTGCCACGTACAGGACCAGTGCGCTTCGTGCCATGTGAACGCCGAGCGCGTCCCCGAGATCACGGGGCTCCCGCCGGCGGCGCCAGGCGACTCCCGCTTCCCGCCGATCACCGCGGCCTATCCGCTCCCCGCGAGCCACGAGACCGCCCGCTACGCCTGGGCCCATACGGTTCGCGTGGACCCGGCCGGGGAGGATTGCGCGACCTGCCACACCGTCGAGAGCTGCACCACCTGCCACATCGATCCGCTCCCCGAGCCGATCGAGGGGCTGGTCCACGCCGACGCCACCGCGGCGCCCGGGACCGCGGTCACCGGGGCGCCCCCGCCGTCGCACGACAGCCCCTTCTTCCCCGAGCGACACGGCGCCCTCGCCGCCTCCGCGGGCGGTCCGAACGGGGGCGAATCGTGCGCGACCTGTCACGCCCCGGAGAGCTTCTGCGCGGCGTGTCACGAGCGGCAGGCCGACGGCGGGCTCCGCTACCACGACCCCGCCTACGTGATCGGCCACGCGGCCGACGCGGCGTGGAACGTGTCGGAGTGCTCGACCTGCCACAATCCGGTCGTCTTCTGCCGCGCCTGCCATCAGGAGAGCGGCCTGCAGAGCTCGGGCCGCCTCGGACCCGGCTACCACGACGCGGAGCCGCTCTGGCTCTTCCGTCACCCGCAGGCCGCGCGGCAGCAGCTCGAGACCTGCACCAGCTGTCACACGCAGAACGACTGCCTGCAGTGCCACTCGCAGGTGGGTGCCTTCCAGATCAGCCCGCACGGACCGGACTTCGACGCGCGGACCGCGTGGGAGCGGAACCCGGTCGTCTGCCGGGCCTGTCACCTGAACAACCCCATCGGAGGTGATCGACCGTGAGCGGCCGTGAACTCCCGCGCGACCTCGGCTTCCCCGGGCGCGTCGCCGTCTCCTGGTCGATGGCGTCCGGCGTCCTCGCCGGGGGAGCCTCGCTGGCGGTGCTGACGATGACCGGTCGCCTGAGCGCCTTCGGGCTCGCGCAGACGAGCACCCTGTACTTTGCCGCCGGCGCCCTCTTCGGCTTCCTGCACGGGGGCGTCCTGGGATGGATGGGGCGCGGACCGGAGACGAGCGCGGAGAGCGGTCTTCGAAGCGTCGGTCTCGCCGGAATGTTCGTGCTGCCCGGGCTGGCGGTGTCGTGGGTCGCCGCCTCTCTGATCGCCCACACGATGACGGCCCGCCTGACCGGGAACGTCCTCGCGCTCGCGGGGGTCGGCGTCGCCTGGATCGCGGGGGTCTGGATCTGCCTCTGGGCGGCGCGCGAGGGTGGGCGGGCCTTCGGCCACGCGCTGCGCGGGTGGGAGGACCCGCTCGTCGGGTCGACGCTCGTCGCGCTGACCTTCGGCTCGCTTCTGGCCCTCTTCTGGACCGAACGCCCGGAGCTGTGGGGGACGCAGCTGCGGGTCGGGCCGATCGGCGCGCTCCTGCTGGCCGGCTTCGCCACCACCTGGATCAGCGGGCCGGCGATCTCCCTCCCGCTCTGGCTGAACCGGCGCCTCCCCGAGCCCCGCATCGTCGCCCGGGTGATCCCGAAGAACGGCGCGCTCGTGGTGTCGGTGGTGCTCTCGGCCGTAGCCGGGGCGGTCCTCGCCGGGCTCGCGATCTGGCTCGCGCCCTCGGCTGCGACCGCGCCCGCGATCGACGTCGGGCTGGATCCGGCGACGCTCCTCCTCCTGACCGGCTCTCACGCCGTCATCGACGAGGTCCTCTTCCGCCTCTTCGCGCTGACGACGGTGGTCTGGCTCTTCCGTCGCTGGCACCCTCTGCACCCCGAGGAGGCGACCGTGGCCGGCGTGCTCTTCGCTGCGGTCTTCGAGCTCCTCGTCTACCTCCCGGCCTACCTCGCGCAGGGGCTCGGCTCCGCCGGCGATCTGATGATGCAGATGGTCTGGTTGACCGCCTTCCCGGCGCTCGCCCTCGGGGGACTCTTCGTCTGGCGTGGCCTTCCGGCGGCGATCGTGGCGGCCACCGTCTTCCGCTTCCTTCTCGGGAGCTTCGCCGGATGACGAGGGCCCCCCTCCGTTCGCTTCTCGTCGCCCTCGGCGCGCTCCTGGCCCTCCCGGTCGGGGGAGCGGCGCAGGACGACCTCGCCTGTCTCGCCTGCCACAACGATGTCGAGTTGCTGCGCGCCCAGGCGAGCAACGGCGTCGACCCGATCGGGCTGCACGTCCCCCCCGGACCGCTCCGCGCCTCCGGGCACGGTGACATGACCTGCGCCGAGTGCCACACGAGCTTCGAGCGCTTCCCGCACCCGGGTGCGGCCGAGACGGTGACGTGCGGGACCTCCTCCTGCCACACGAACGACCCCCACCCGGACTGGGAGGGCTCGGTGCACGCGCGGATCCAGGAGGAGACCGGGATCGCCGCCGCCGAGTGCACGGCCTGCCACGGCGTCCACGATGTCGACGCGCTCGACGACCTCCGGGTCGAGGGCGGGCCGGCCATGCTCCGCATGAACGCCTCCTGCATCAGCTGCCACGAGGCACAGAATCACCCGGCCGACCCCCACGCCGACACGGCGAGCTGCGCCGGGTGCCACGCCCCGCACGCAATGCGGGAGATCGACTCGCCCGACTCCTGGGTCGCACCGCTGCGGCAGGCCGAGACCTGCGCCGCCTGCCACGAGGCGGTCACCGACTCCGTGCGGCACGACGCCCACGGCGCCGCCCTCCAGCGGCAGGGGCGGGTCACCCCGCTCGCCTGGCCGCCGAACCCGGCCGACTCGCTAGCCCCGACCTGCACCGACTGTCACGGCGCCCACCCAATGGCGGGACCGCCTCCCGATTCGGTGTCGCGGACGGCGAGCCCCGAGATGGACTTCCAGATGGAGATGGTCCGGCGGTGCGCCGCCTGTCACGTGGCACCGGCGGAGAGCTACTACCTGACCTACCACGGCAAGGCGACGCGCCTCGGGTCGGGGGTGAGCGCGAGCTGTGCCCAGTGCCACGGGGCGCACGGCGTCTTCCCCGCCGATTCGGCTGCCTCGGCCATTCACGAGGGACGGATCGTCGAGACGTGCGCCTCCTGCCACGAGGCGGCCCGGGCGGCCTTCGTCCTCTACGACTCGCACCCGGAGCCGATGAACCCCGATCGGAACCCCTGGCTCTTCGGCTCCTTCGTCTTCATGAACGCGATCCTCCTGGGGACGCTCGGGGTCTTCTTCCTGCACACCGCGCTCTGGTGGCTGAGGATCTGGCTCGACATGCGGTCGGGACGGGGGCACCACCATGTCTGAGGAGACGCTGGTGCAGGAGACCGTGGTTCAGGAGGAGCGGCCGGTCCCGATGGACTCGGCGCAGCGGGGGGACGGCCCCTTCGTCTGGCGCTTCCTCCTCTGGCACCGGCTCGCGCACGCTCTCGCGATCTTGACCTTCTACACCCTCGTCCTGACCGGGCTACCGCTCCGGTACTCGTCGGCTCCCTTCTCTCCCGCGCTGATCGACTTCTTCGGCGGGGTGGAGCGGGCGGGCTTCATCCACCGGACGGCGGGCGGGATC
The DNA here is from genome assembly GCA_028280525.1 of Longimicrobiales bacterium. Classification (GTDB taxonomy): domain Bacteria; phylum Gemmatimonadota; class Gemmatimonadetes; order Longimicrobiales; family Gaopeijiaceae; genus Gaopeijia. The sequence continues at coordinate 3,980 of JANQLR010000153.1, read as the reverse complement.
ATGATCGGGTACACCCTGATCTACATCGTCTACCTCGTCGCCCGACTCTGGAAGAACCGGGAGAAGCGGTTGGCCTGGCTCTGGGGCTCGGACTCGCTGGTCCCGCACCCGCAGGACGCGCGCGACTTCATCCAGCAGTGGAAGTACTTCTTCGGGAAGGCGGAGCCGGCGCGCTTCGGCCGCTACGGCTATCTGGAGAAGCTCGACTTCCTCGGCGAGGTCTGGGGCTTCGTGATCATCGGAGGCTCGGGCGTCCTCCTCTGGTTCCCCGAGTTCTTCGGCGCCTTCCTCCCGGGGTGGTGGTTCAACGTCGCCACCGTCCTGCACGGGGTGGAGGCGCTGCTCGCCACCTGCTTCATCTTCGTCGTCCACTTCTTCAACGTGCACGTCCGGCCCGACAAGTGGCCGATGGACGCCGTCATGTTCCACGGTCGCGCGACCGTGCAGTACATGGAGGAGGAGCACCCCGAGATGATGGACCAGATCGAGGCGGTGATCGACGAGCCGATCTCCGAGACGCCGATCCCCGATCGCCGCGCCCCGGCGCCCGGTCGGCGGGCCTCCTTCATCGCCTCGGCGTTCGGCTTCCTCGCCCTCGCCATCGGCTTCGCCATCATCGGGATGATCCTGTGGGCCGTCACCTTCTCCTGATCGGGCTCCTCCTCGGGGGAGGCGTGGTACTCGCCGCGGCCGGGGGGCCGGGCGGAGCGGAGGCGGTCGTGCCGGGACCCTCGTCGGTCGAGGCACCGCCGAGCCACGGATCCGAGGTCGCGAGGACGGTCCAGCGCCCCGCCGCCGACACCGCCCACGCCGACCTCTCCTGCGCCGTCTGCCACGACGGTCCCCGGCCCCCGGGCCGGGTCCTCGGGGTTGCGACGACGGACGGCTGTCTCGGCTGCCACGAGGACGGCGGGGGCACCGAGGTCACGCTCGCCCACTCCGGTACCGTGCACCTGCCCCGGCACGCGAATCACCCCGGCCTCGACGGGCGCACCCCGATGGAGTGTGCTCAGTGCCACACCCACCCGGTCGGAAACGCCCCTCTGCAGACGGACGTCGAGGGGTGCGGGCTCTGTCACGAAGCCGCCCTCGACGCGGACCCGCCGGGGGAGTGCCGCAGCTGCCACGTGGCGCCCTCCCAGCGACCCCGCACCTCGCAGGGTCTGGAGATCCCGCACGCGGAGATTCCCTGGATCGAGGGAGGGTGCGTTCGCTGTCATGGGTCGGTCGTGACGCCGACCGAGGATCGCGAGATTCGGGAGTGCACGAGCTGCCATCTGGAGACGGCCCCGCGCCTGGCGCTGCGGCCAAACGGCGCAGCGGTCGAGGCGGTGGATTCCACCGCGCTCGCCCACACCGCCCACCCGAGGGTCACCTGCGCGGGCTGTCACCTCGATCCGGCTCACCGCATCGACGAGATGAGCTCCGCGGTCGCGCTGGATTGCGCCTCCTGCCACGCGCAGAGCCACGACCTGACGACGGCCGCCTTCCGGAACGCCACCTGCGTCGACTGTCACCGGGACACCCACATCGAGCAGCAGGGCCTCGTCCTCGGGCTCGTCCCCTGGGACGGCGACCGCGTGCGACCCTCCATCAAGTTCGCGGCGGGGATCGGGTGCCGCGGCTGTCACGCCGATGCCCGCGAGCTCCCCGAGCCCCCGCTCGGACCCGATGGAGGGGCACACCCGGGGCTGAAGGGGACGGCCGAGCGCTGTACCCTGTGCCACCTCGAGCCGTACGCGGACGTCCTCGACGACTGGCGGGCCGGGGGGCTGGAGCGGGTCTCTCGCGCCGCGTCCTGGGTCGACGCCCACGCCGATCGGGCCGCGCCCGAGGCACTCGAGGCGGCCCGCGCTCGCATCGACTTCGTCCGGGCGGCCGGGATGGTCCACGGCCCGCAGCTCGGCGACGCCCTCCTGCGCGAGGCGGTCGAGGAGGTGCAGGCAGGGTACAGCGCCGCCGGCCTACCGACGCCCCTCGCGCCCGACCTGGGAGCTCCGCCGCGCGCGGGGCTCTGCACCTACTGCCACCTCGACCCGTCCCGGGCCTGGTCGCTCGACGCGATGCCGGCCGACTTCCACCGCGACGCCCTCCTCAGCCGGGATCGTCGCTGACCCCCTTCCCCGATCCGGTCCCCGGTAACTCATGACCCCGTTCCGTCCCGCACTGTCCCGCACTCCCCTGATCGTCGCCCTCTCCACCGGTCTCCTCCTGTCGGCGTGTGGCGGCAGCGGGAACGGCGGAGCGGATACCGCCTCCGGCGACGGGGTCAACGGTGCCGAGGCTGCGACGGCGCCCCGGGACCTTCCCGCCGCCGCCCTGGCGCCTCTCGACTCCGGCAACGCCGCCTATCGGCGCGGCTCCTACGAGCAGGCGCTTCGCCACTACCTTCGCGTGACCGAGATCGATCCGGAGGGGGCGACGGGGTGGTTCGGCGTCTACATGGCGCACACCTCGCTCGGGAACGGGCAGTCGGCCGCCGAGGCGCTCGAGAAGGCGCAGGCCGCCTCTCCGGACGCGGCACTCGGGAGCCCCCACACGCCCGACTCCGCGGCGGCGGAAGTGTCGAACCGGTAACGAGATCCCGCATGGCGTAACAGTCGCTGGAGATCGCTTCAGGGGATGGAGCCAGGACCGAGACTCCTGGATGAACCCGTCGTTCGTCCGCCATCGGAGTCACGATGTCCTTCTTCCGTTCGCTTCTCCGCGCCCGCTCCCTCCGGACCCACCTTCTTCGCGCCCGCAGCCTCCGGACCCAGCTTCTCCTCGCCGTGGGCGGGGCGATCTTCGTGGGTCTCGCAGCCAGCACCGTCCTCATGGTGCGTCTGTCGGCCTACCTGGACGGGTACGAGGACATCTTCGGTCACGAGGTCTGGATGGAGCAGCGCGCACGGCGCGCGCAGGTGAGCTTCAAGATCCAGGTCCAGGAGTGGAAGAACGTCCTCCTGCGGGGCACCGATCCCGCCGACCTGGACGCGTACTGGACCCGCTTCGTCGAGCGGCAGGAGGAGGTCCAGGCGATCGTGGCGAGGTTGGAGGAGAAGGCTCGACGTCCCGAGGTCGCGGCGCTGGCCCGCGACTTCGCGGAGCAGCATCGCACCCTCTTCACCGCGTACGAGGCCGCCCGGATCGACTTCGGGGACCACCGTACGGCGAGCGTTGCGGACCGAGAGGTCCGTGGAATCGACCGCGGGCCCACCCAGCTCCTGGACGAACTCGTCGACCAGCTCGCGGTGGCGGACGTCAGCGCGCAGCAGTCGGCACAGGCCGCGCGGGAGAAGGGCGTGCTCGCCCTGGCCATGCTCCTCCTCTACGGGGTGATCTTCTTCTTCGGCTGGATGATCAGCGCCCGGATCCTTCGAACGGCGACCGAGCTTCGTGAGACGATCCGGTCGGTCGCGCGCGGCTCCCTTCGACGGCGTGCGACGGTCGACACGCAGGACGAGCTGGGTGTGGCCGCGCGGGAGTTGAACGAGTTGGCCGACCGGCTGCGGGACGAATTCGTCGCATCGCTGGACCGGGTCGCGGCGGGAGACCTGGCGGTCAGCCTGCAGGGGTGGAGCGACGAGGACGAGATCACGCCGGCCTTGCGCAGGATGGTCGAGACGCTCGGCGAGCTGCGCGGGGAGATGAGTCTCCTGACCGCGTCGGCTCGTGCCGGGAGCCTCGACATGCGCGGCGAGGTGGAGGCCTTCCCGGGCGAGTTCGCGTCGATCGTCAACGAGGTGAACGCCGTGCTGGACGCCATGCTCTCTCCGGTCGACGCCTCGACGGAGGTGATCGCGGAGATGTCGCGGGGCAACCTCGTCGCGCGGGTGGAGGGGACCTTCGAGGGCGACCACGCGCGGCTGCAGGACTCCGTGAACGAGACCGCGGATGAACTCGCTCGCACCATCTCGAGAATCGGCACCGAGTCCGGCCGGGTGGCCGGGAGCGCGGCCGACCTCGAGCACGCCGCGGGGGACGTGCGACTTCACTCC
>JANQLR010000139.1 GCA_028280525.1 Longimicrobiales bacterium | reverse complement strand
CCCTCCGCGATCGCCTCGCTGGCGCCGAGGATGTCCTCCTGGATCCGGGAGGCCAGGGCGTCCATCTGCAGCCCGATCTGTCCGATCGAGTCCGCCGAGTCGAGGCCGGTGCGCGCACTCACGCGGCCCTCGGAGAGCTCCTTCGCCACCCCGCTGATGTGGCGGAGCGGGGGGACGATCGAGTAGAAGATCGCGTACCCCAGGAGGAAGGCACCGAATGCCCCCACGATCGGGAGGACCAGGAGGATCCAGCGGGCGCTCTCCGTCGCCGCCACACCGTCTTCGGAGAGGGCGCGCGTGAACCGATCCTCGTACGCCGCCAGGGAGTCGAGACGGGCTCGGAGCTCGGTGACCGTCGCGGCGGTTTCCTGGGCGAAGATCGTCGCCGCCCCCTCGCGATCTCCGGAGAAGAGCGCCGCCTGAACGCCGGAGAGCGAGGCACGGAACTCGGTGCGCGCATCGCGCACGGCGTCGAGGTACGGCAGGCCGTCCGGATCGATGAACTCCGAGTAGAGAACCTCGAAGATCGAGTCGGCCTGGACCCCGTTCGAGTCGAGCTGGCCCTGCAGCGTGGAGAGCGTGATCGGATCCCCCACGAGCGGGAGCTGCGCACCGATCAGCGCCTCGGTGTCCACCTCCTGCCGGAGGTGCACGGCGGCGGTCGACTCGTCGAGCCGTGCAGTCGCGAGCTCGTTGACCACCGAGGCGACCCGGTTGGTGGTGACGATGCCCACGGTGGCCGTGACGATGAGGAGGAGCACGGGGGTCGCGAACCCGAGCATCAGGCGACGGCTGATTCGGGTCTGGGCCAGGACGCGCTGGAGGGCATTCATGGTGGTCCGGGTATCCTTCGAAGTGCCATGAGGGGGAGAGGGCGACGGCCCTCCGCTTCCAGCCATCGGTTTCGGCCGAACATCGAGATTTCTTTAGGTACGTGTAGGTTGCGAGAGGTACGTCGCGCGTATCTGCTCCTCTGCTGGCGCCGGTGCGGCAGGAGGACCCGCCACCTATCTTCAACGCCGACCGACGCTTCCCCGAACGGACTCCCACGTGAAGCGGCTCCGCAGGTACCTCCTCGAGGGACTCGCCCTCGTCGCCCCCATCGGCGCCACCCTCTGGGTGCTCTGGTGGCTCTTCACCCGCCTGGACCGGATCCTGGGCGGCTACATCGGGCCCTGGATCGGGCGCGACGTGCCGGGACTCGGGCTGATCGCGCTCCTCGTCCTCCTCATCCTCACGGGGTGGCTGACCGAACGCACGCTCGGGCGCCGCGCGACCCGTCTCTGGGAGTGGGTCGTCGACCACGTTCCGATTGCGCGGCCGGTCTACAAGGGGAGCCGACGGATCTTCCAGTCGCTGGTGGGGCAGGAGGCGCGCGCCTTTCGAAAGGCGGTCGCCGTGGAGTACCCCTCGCCGGGCATCTGGGCGATCGCCTTCGAGACCGGCCACGCACCGGAGGCGCTCTCGGGCCAGGTCGGGCCGGGCGCGCTCTCCGTCTTCCTCCCCACGGCTCCGAACCCCATGTCCGGCTTCCTCCTGGTCGTCCCCCGCGAGAAGGTCCTCGACCTCCCGGTCTCGACGGAGGCCGCCTTCACCTTCGTCGTCTCGATGGGCGCGGTCCCGCTGGCCGGGGAAGGGGCGGAGGTGGTCGACCGCGTCCGCCACGCGACGCCCGGGGCGGAGGCGGAGCGATGAGGCTGCGCAGCACCCGCGGGGGCGCCGAGGTGCCCTTCCTGGAGGCCGTCGATCGCGGGCTCGCGCCCGACGGGGGCCTCTTCCTCCCGATCGACCCGCTTCGCCTCCCGCCCCCCCCGGACGCGCTCGGGCCCTCGATGCGGGCGACGGCGGGGTGGGCGCTCCGCCACCTCCTCGGCGACGAGATCCCGACCGGCCTGATCGATCGGGTGGTCGAGGCGGCGTTCGACTTCCCGATCCCCGTCGAGGCCCTCCCGATCCTCGAGGACTCCGGCGCGAGCCACCTCCTCGACCTGACGCGCGGACCGACCCGCGCCTTCAAGGACGTGGGTGCGCGCTTCCTGGCTCGGTTCTGGGCGCTTCACCCCCGCGACGGGGGTCGCACCGTCCTCGTGGCCACCTCCGGGGACACCGGAGGCGCCGTCGCCGACGCCTGCCACGGAGTTCCGGGGTTGCAGGTCATCGTCCTCTTCCCGGCGGGACGGGTCTCCGAGATCCAGCGCCGCCAGTTCACCACCCTGGGCGGCAACGTGCACACCGTGGCCGTCGAGGGTGCCTTCGACCGCTGCCAGGCGCTCGCCAAGGAGGCCTTCGGCAACGAGGCACTTCGGGAGCGGCACCACCTGACCTCGGCCAACTCGATCAACATCGGTCGCCTCCTGCCGCAGCTCCTCCCCTACGTCCACCTCGCGCGGCACTTCGGGTGGGGGACGCTGCGACCCGAGATCGTGGTCCCCTCGGGCAACCTCGGGAACGTCTGGGCGGCACGGGCGGCGCGGGCCGCAGGGACCCCGCTCGGACCGATCACCGCCGCCACGAACCGCAACGACACCTTCGTGCGCTGGACCCGGGACGGCTCGACGGAGGCCCAGCCGACGCGGCAGACCCCCTCGACCGCGATGGATGTGGGGCGCCCCTCCAACCTCGAGCGGATCGCCCGCGAGAACGATGCGGAGGCGCCCCCCGGCCCGATCGAGGCGGTTGCCGTCTCCGACGAGGACACCCTGGCGCAGATGCGCCTCTGGGCCGCAGCCGGACGCACCGTCGATCCGCACACCGCGGTCGGGCTCCACGCGGCGGCCGGGATGCCGGATCGCGGGGACGCGCCCCGGGTGGTCGTGGAGACCGCCTCTCCGGCCAAGTTCCCGGACGTGCTCGCACGCGCCGGCGTTCCCGAGGTCCGCGATCCACGGCTGGACGCCGCACTCGACGCCGACGAGCTCGCCCACCCCCTCGCGGAGGGCGACGAGCTCGAGCCGCTCCTCGACCGACTCCTCGGGGCGTGAGGCAGCGCAGATGACCCGAACGGTCGGCGAGGGGTGGGAGGTGTCGGTGCCGGGCTCCACCTCGAATCTGGGCCCCGGCTTCGATGTCCTGGGGATGGCGGTCGACCGGCGCCTCACCGCCCGGCTGCGGCTGGAGTCGATCGCCGCGGACGGACCCGAACCCGAGGTGGACGTCACGCGCTCCGGCACCCTCGCGCACCTCGATCTCGCGCCCGAGCACGACTACCTCTCCGCCCCGCTCCTCGCCCATCTCGCCCCCGGAGAGCGGTGGAGCCTGGGGGTCGATTCAGCGATCCCCTTCGGGCGGGGGATGGGCTCCTCGGCGGCCGCCCGGGTGGCCGGCGAGGTTCTGGCGGAGCTCGTGGGCAGGGGGGAGGTCGACCTCGACGCCGTCCTCGCCCGGGCGGCGGCCGGAGAGGGGCACGCGGACAACGTCGCACCCTCGGTCCGCGGCGGGCTCGTGGCGGTCGCCGCCGGGAGCGAGGGGGAGCCCGTGGTCCGGCTCCCGGTCTCCGCGTCGATCGCCTGGGGCTACGTCGCGCCGGGCCGGGCCGTGGACACGCACGCCTCGCGGGGCGCGCTTCCCGACGCCTGGGACCGCCCCGTCGTGGTCCGGTCGCTCGCCCGCCTCGCCCGTCTCATCCCCGCGCTCGCCGACCCCGGCGTGGACGGAGACCACCTTCGCGGCCTCCTCGAAGACGAACTCCACGTCCCGCATCGGCTCCCTCTGGTCCCGGGCGGCGACGCCGCTCGCGACGCCGGACGCGCGGCGGGCGCGTGGGCGGTGACGATTTCGGGCGCCGGCTCCGGCCTCCTGGTCCTCGCCGCGCACGACCGGATCGACGCCGTTCTCGCACGGATGACCACGGCCTTCGAGGAGGCCGGGGCGGGACCCGTGACCGCCTTCCCCTTCAGCGTCGAGACGACCGGGGTGCGCTGGAGCGGCCTCGCTCCGTAGCGGGCTCGCCCCCGGGCCGGAGCCCCCGCGGCGTCACCGCCCGCTCGACCCCCGCCAGCCCGAGATCGACGAAGAGGGCGAGGATCGCCGCCGGCACCGCCCCCGCGAAGACCCGGTTCGCGTCGGCGAGGGCCAGCCCCGCGACGATCGGGTCCCCGAGCCCACCGGCTCCGATGAAGGCGGCCAGCGTTGCCGTGCCGACGTTGATCACCGCCGCCGTCCGAATCCCGGCCATCAGGACCGGCGCCGCCAGCGGCAGTCGGATCTGCAGGAGGATCTGCGCGGGCGTCATCCCGAGCGCCTTCCCCGCCGCCACCGCCTCGGGGTCGGCGTCGCGGACCCCGGTGTAGGTGTTCCGCAGGATCGGGAAGAGCGAGTAGAGGAAGAGCGCCCCGATCGCCGGCGTCACACCGATCCCCAGCAGGGGGATCATGAAGGCGAGGAGGGCGATCGACGGGATCGTCTGGAGGAGCCCTGCGCCCCGGATCACCCCCTCCGCGGTGGCGCCCGTAACCCGCTCGAGCGCCAGCCCGAGGGGGAGGGCGAGGAGGAGGGCGAGCCCGAGGGAGACGCCCACCAGGAAGAGGTGCCGGAGCGTCTGATCGCGGGTCTCGTCGAGGTGGGTGAGGAGGTACTCCACCGGCCCCTGCGCCTCGGGGTAGGCGGAGTCCTCCGAGCCGGAGGGGGCAGTGGAGCCGTCGTCGACGAGCCCGATCTCCCGCAGGAAGTCGGCCGCGACCGCCTCCACCGTGCGTCCCTCCACCTCGACCTCGGCGTTCATCCGCCGCATCGCGGAGACCTCGATCCGGCCGGAGAGCTCCGCGAGCGCCGCCAGCGCCGCGGGACGTGCCTCGGCGAGGTCACGGCCGGCGAGGGCCGCCGCCTGATACGGGGGGAAGAAGGCGCGGTCGTCCTTGAGCACCACGAGCCGGAGGCGGTCGATGCCGGCATCCGTCGAATACCCGTCGATCACCTCCACCTCGCCCGCCTCGATCGCCTCGTACTTGAGCGCCTGAACGAGGGGGCGGATCTCCCCGAACTCGAGTCCGTAGGCGCCCGCCAGCCCCGGCAGCCCATCCGCCCGACCGATGAAGTCGGGGGTCAGCCCGGCGACGAAGTCGGGGGCGACGGCGGCGAGGTCGGAGAGCGTCCGCAGCTCGCGCGCCTCCGCTGTCTCGGACCGGACCGCGATCGCGTAGGTGTTTTCGAAGCCGAGGGGCGGAAGCCAGCGGAGGCCCCAGCGCTCCCTGAACTCGCGACTGACCCGTCGGTAGACGGCCGGGCCGCCCCCCTCGGGAGACTCCCCGAGGATCGCCTGCACCCCCGTCCCCGTGTACTCCGGATAGAGGTCGATCGCCCCCGTCCGGAGCGCCTGAAAGGTGATCTCCGTCGAACCCAGCCCGGGGCGCCGGTCGACGTGGAAGCCGCGCGCCTCCAGGAGCTGGCCGAAGATCTCCCCGAGGACGAACGACTCGGCGAAGGGCTTCGATCCGATGACGATCGGGCGATCGGCGTCGCCGGGGCGGGGGAGCACGTCCTGCGCCGCGTTCTCCTGTGCTGCGCCCTCCTGCGCCACGGGAAGCGCCTCCCCAACGGTCAACCCGACCCCCGCCTCCGCGACCCGCCCCTCCAGGGCCGGTGTCGCCCCGCCGATATCCGCCCGGGGCCCGCCCTGGACCCCGACCGGGAGCCCCCACAGCGCTCCGACGGCCAGCCACCCCGCGCGCCGGAGCCCACCGGCCCGCCCGACCCGACGCCGCCTCATCGCACCCCCGCGCGCTCGAAGAGCTGCCCCACGTACGGCTCGCCCGCCGAACCCGCGAGCTCCTCGAAGCTCCCCGTCGCTACCAGCCGACCCTCCCGCAGGACCGCGATCCGGTCCGCCACCCGCCGCGCCTCCTCCAGGTCGTGCGTGACGAGGAGGGCGGTGATCGCCTGCGAGGTGACGAGCTCCCGGAAGGTCCTCTGCACCTCCGCGCGCGTCAGCGCGTCCAGGGCGCCGAAGGGCTCGTCGAGGAGGAGGGCGGCCGGCTCGTGCACCAGCGCCCTCGCGAGCGCCACCCGTTGCCGCTGCCCACCGGAGAGGGTGCGCGGCCAGCGATCGGCGAACTCCTCCGGATCGAGGCCGACCTGACTCAGGCGCCGACGGATCGCGTCGCGGTCCTCCCGACCGAGGAGGCGGGGGACCAGCCCTACGTTGCGCGCGACCGTCCAGTGGGGGAGGAGCCCGCCCTGCTGGGGAACGTAGCCGAAGCCCCGACGCACCTCGATCGCGTCCCGATCCACGAGCGACCGGCCGTCGAGGAGCACCTCGCCCGCGTCGGGCGTCACCAGCTGGTTGAACATCCGCAGGAGCGTCGTCTTCCCGCTCCCGGACTCCCCGACCAGCGCCACGCACTCCCCGCGCCGCACGGCGAGGTCGATCCCGTCCACGGCGACGACCGCCCTGAACGCCTTCCGGACGGAACGGACCTCGAGGTGGGGTATCGGGTTCTCGGGCATGCGTGGAACGCGGCCGCCGGGGTCGGGAAGTGCCGATCCCATCGCAAGATGGAACCGAGCGGTCACTATCCGGCTTCACGTATTGCGTGCGTTGCCGGCGCGACCGACGCTACGAGACCTCCCTCCTTCGCGAAAGCACGGACCCCGCATGGACCTGCTCCCCGGCCGCCCTCTCACGGTCGCCGAGATCACCGAACGCCTCCACGAAGCCCGCGGTCGGACCCTCCTCCTGATCTCCCCCCTCTCCGACGAGGATCTCCAGCGGCAGCACGACCCCCTGATGTCTCCGATCGTCTGGGATCTCGGGCACATCGCCCACTTCGAGGAGGTCTGGCTCCTGAAGAACGTGGAGGGCGAGGGTCCGGGCTCCGAGGGGTTGGAGGGGATGTACGACCCCTTCACCAACCCGCGCGCGGTCCGTGACCGGCTCCCCCTCCCGGGCGCCGGCGAGGCCCGCGAGTTCATGGCCGGAATCCGTCGTGCCGTCGTGGAGAACCTCCACGGCCTCGACCTCGACGGGGATGCCCCCCTCCTTCGCGACGGCTTCGTCTTCCGGATGGTTCTCCAGCACGAGTACCAGCACAACGAGACGATCCTCCAGACGCTCCAGCTCAAGCAGGGTGCGCCGTACCCGGGACCTCGAGGCGTCCTCCCGCCGAGGGCCGCGGATCCGCCGGAGTTGCCCGAGGCCTTCCGTGGCGCGGACGGGATGGTCCGCCTCCCGGGTGGACCCGTCACGATCGGGACCGACGACGCCTCGGACAGCTACGACAACGAGCGCCCCGCCCACGTCGTCGAGCTCGACCCCTTCGACATCGACCGGACGCCGGTCACGAACGGGGCCTTCCTGGACTTCATCGCCGACGGGGGCTACCGGCGCCCGGAGCTGTGGGGCGACGAGGGCTTCCGCTGGATCACGGAGCAGGGGATCGAGGCGCCGAAGTACTGGAACCGACGCGGGAACGAGTGGTGGACCCGCGTCATGGACCGGGAGCGCCCCGTCGACCCCGACCGCCCCGTCGCGCACGTCTGCTGGTGGGAGGCCGACGCCTTCGCCCGCTGGGCCGGGAAGCGGCTTCCGACCGAGTACGAGTGGGAGGCCGCCTGCCGCTGGGATCCGGCGACCGGGGTGAGCCGCCGCTTCCCCTGGGGCGACGCCGCGCCGACCCCCGCGGTCGCCAACCTGGACGTCCTCGCCTTCGATACCGCCCCCGTGTGGAGCTACCGCGCGAACGTCACGCCGACCGGCATCTACGGGATGATGGGGGACGTCTGGGAGTGGACCTCCACCGACTTCCACGGCTACCCCGGCTACCGGACCTTCCCGTACCCGGAGTACTCGGAGGTCTTCTTCGGGGACGAGTACAAGGTGCTGCGCGGCGGCTCCTGGGCGACCCGCTCCGGGGCGATCCGGAGCACCTTCCGGAACTGGGACTACCCGATCCGCCGACAGATCTTCGCCGGCTTCCGGTGCGCGCGCGATGTCTGACGCGGCGACCCTCCCGACCAGCGTCCGGGAAGCCGTCCTCGACGAGATCTGGGAGGGGCTGAACCGCCCCGTTCCCGAACTCTCGCCCCGCTTCTTCTACGATCGACGGGGCTCCGAGCTCTTCGAGCAGATCACCCGGCTGGACGAGTACTACCCGACCCGCACCGAGACCGCCCTCCTGGAGCGGTGGGCCGGACCGATGATGGAGCGACTGCGACCCGCCGCACTCCTCGAGCTGGGGGCGGGGAGTGCACGCAAGACCCGGATTCTGCTGAAGGCGATGGAGGAGCTCCTCGAAGGCGGCCGCTTCATCCCGGTCGACGTGAGCGGAGACTTCCTGAAGGACGTGGCCCGCGAGCTCGAGCGCGACTTCCCTCACATCCACGTCGTCCCCGAGGTCGCCGACTTCACCGCGCCCTTCCAGCTCGCGCACCCGCTGCCGCACCCCGTCTTGGTCGCCCTCCTCGGGGGCACGATCGGCAACTTCACCCCCGACGCGGCGGTGCGGCTCCTCGGCTCGATCGCGGCCCGCATGACGAACGACGGCGACCGCTTCCTCCTGGGGGTCGACCTTCGACCCGGCTCCGGGAAGACGAAGGCGGAGCTCGAGGCGGCGTACGACGACGCCCTGGGGGTGACCGCGGAGTTCAACCGGAACATGCTGCGCGTCGTGAACCGACTCGTCGGTGCCGACTTCCTCCCCGAGCGGTGGTGTCACCACGCCTTCTACTCCGAGGAGCACGGGCGGATCGAGATGCACCTGATCGCGGAGGGGGCGCAGACCGTCGTCCTTCCGGAGAGGGGGCGGATCGACTTCGCCGCAGGAGCCGGGATCCGCACCGAGATCTCGGCCAAGTACGATCGCCCGAGCGTCGACGCCCTCTTCGCGCGGGCCGGGATGCGGGTCACCGACTGGTTGACCGACTCCCGCGAGCGCTACGCACTCGTCCTGGGCGCCCACGCGTGACCCCTCCGACGGAGGTGAGGGTGGACCGGGCCCGCGAGGCGGTCGCCCGCCTCTTCCGGCCCTCCGGAGGACAGGACCGCCACGCGGCCGGGGGTGACCCGGCTGCGGAGCGGGTGGGGATCGAGGTCGAGGTCATCCCCGTCGACGCGGAGACCGGCGCGCGCATCCACCCGACGCGGGGACCGAACCCGCTCTCGCCGCGGGTGCAGGAGATCGCCGACCGGGCGGGGTGGTCGTCGAGCACCTCTCCGGTCGGCGTCCCCTCCTGGGAGCTTCCCGGGGGAGGATGGCTCTCCTGGGAGCCGGGGGGCCAGCTCGAATTCGCCTCTCCGCCGCTCGAAGACGCCTCGCGCGTCGGGGTGGCCGCCTCCGAGCTGATGCGGGCGCTCGCCGACGAACTCCGGCCGGCCGGGATCCGCCTCCTGGCGCGCGGGATGGACCCGCGAACCCGGGTCGAGGAGACCGAGCTGGTCCTGGAGGCCCCCCGCTACCGCCGAATGACCCGGCACTACCGCGCGGACGGTCCGGAAGGAGAGCGGATGATGCGTCTCACCGCGGGGGTGCACCTGAACCTCGACCTCGGACCGCGCCCCCTCCTCCGCTGGCGCGCGGCGAACCGGATCGTCCCCGCGCTCCTCGCCGCCTTCGCGAACTCGCCCCGTCGCGCCGACGCCGAGCGCCCGCACCGGTCGCACCGCTCCGAGCAGTGGCGTGCCCTCGATCCGACGAGGACCGGGTGCTTCACCTGTCACGAAGACCCGGTCGAGGAGTACCTGCGCTTCGCCCTCGACGCCCGCGCCTTCACTCTGGGAGAGGAGGAGGAGCCTGCCCTCCCGCTCCGCGCCTGGACCGCCGAACTCTCCGACGCCGAACTGCGGCGGCACCTCTCGACGCTCTTTCCGGAGGTTCGCCCCCGGGGCTACCTGGAGCTCCGCTTCTTCGACGCGCTCCCGGCCGACGCCTACCTCCTTCCGATCGCCGCCTCGGTGGGGCTCCTGCTGGACCGCGAGAACGAGGCGTGGGCCGCCTCGGGACTCCCCGCGCCGACGCCGGAGCGACTCGAGCGGGCCGGGCGCGCAGGCCTCGGGGACCGCGAGCTCCTCGCCGAGGCCAACGACCTCCTCGCCCGAGCCTGCCGCGGGCTTCACCGCCTCGGCGATCGGCACGGGGCCGCGCGTCTTCACGACGATCTGGATCGATTCCGGCGGGACTTCACCTGCGGCGGGCGGGACCCGGGACACTCGCCGGCGGACTTCGTGGAGGACCGCCTCGACGGCTGACCTCGGCGGAGGGGCGGCACGGTCGATCCCGCACCCCCGGTCAGACCTCCCGGATCGAGGCCCCCTCGGCATTCATCACGACCCCGTGGTGCTCGGGCACCCGCTCCCACGCCCCGTCGCCGAGCGGCTCGGAGGCCAGCGTCCACCCGCCTCCGACCGGGGCGACCGCCTCGCCGAGGTAGAGGGAGTTCACCGGCCCTGCAGCGCTCGAGTTCAGCGCCCAGACGCCGTCCCCCCCCGCGAGCACCATCGTGAGCGGCGCACCCTCCCCGGGGTCGAGGAGGCCCCGGACCCGCTCGCGGAGCTCGGCCATCGACTCGAGCGGGTCGGTACCTCCCTCGATCGCGTCCAGGAGGAGGAGGAAGAGCGTCTCCGCGTCGCTCACCCCCATGAGGCGGGCGTAGCGGGCGTCGGAG
>JANQLR010000382.1 GCA_028280525.1 Longimicrobiales bacterium | reverse complement strand
GAGCGCCCGCATCACCGCGGTGGCCGACACCTTCGACGTGGTCAGCCATCCGAGGCCCTACAAGGCGTCCCTCCCCCTCGAGGCGGCTCGCGACGAGATCGTGGCCGGGTCGGGGACGCAGTTCGATCCCGACGTGGTCTCCGCCTTCCTGCGTGTCTGGGAGGGCGCAGGGAGGGACGATCTGGTCCGTCTCTCCGATTCCGTGGCCGAGCCCGCCGAGCGAGCGGGCCGCCGCCGCTCCGCCCGACCCGAGGGGCCCGACCTCCTCACCCCCGCCGCCACCTTCGTCCCCCCCAAGGAGATCCTTGCATGATTACCCGGCTCAAGGACCCGGCCCGAACGGCCGCCCTGCTCCCCCTTCCGGAAGTCCCCTTCGACGGCGCACGGGTTCTGGACGCCCTCCCCCTCCACGTCGCCCTCTTGCAGCGGGACGGGACGATCCTGTACGTCAACCGCGCGTGGCGGGACTTCTGCCATCGGAACTCCGGGGATCCCACCCGCACCGGCCCGGGCGTCAACTACTTCGATCACTGCGGCGTCGGCGCGGCCGGCTCCCGGGTGGTCGCGGGGATGCGCTCGGTCGCCGAGTGCCGTGCTCGGCGATTCACGCACGAATACCCCTGCCACGCCCCCGGTCGGGAGCGTTGGTTCCGGATGACGGTGGTGCCCTACCCGGCGAGGGAGACCGGCCTGTCCGTCGTCTTCCACGAGAACATCACCGACGCTCGGATGCTGGAGCGGCTGATCCAGGGCCGGCTGGACGCGGAGGAACAGCTCCTCGAGCGAAGCCACGCCAGCAGCGAGTCCGAACGCTCGCGGGCTGCCGCCGCCCTCGACGCCAAGGTTGCGCAGGGCCTCGCCGCGCTGCGGATGGACCTGGTGGAGATCTGGGACGCCCTCGACGTCGATCACGACGGGAACTGGCCACTCGCCCGCGCCCTCCAGCTCCTCGACACGGTGACCGAGGCCACCCTCGAGATCGAGGCTGACCTCCGGCCGCCCATGCTGGACCTCATCGGTCTGCGGCCGACGCTGGAGTGGCACGTCGAGCACCTGGGGGTCGACGATCCTCCCGAGTTCGAATGGCGGGTCGACGACGCCTTCGGCAACGGCCCGCCCGACCTGGATCAGCGGCTCTGCCTGTACCGCGTTGCCGAGGAGGCGATCGACAACCTCCTGACCCACTCCGGAGCTTCGCACGTCGTCATCACGATGGCGGCGGATGGTGCCTGGGAGCTGACGATCGAGGACAACGGCCGCGGCCTCCCCGATCCCGCGCCGGCACCCGAGGAGAGCCTCGGCCTTCTGGAGATGGCCCAGCGGCTCGCCCGCCTCGGAGGCACGCTCTCGCTGACGAGCGGGGCGGACGGCGGCACTCGCGTTCGGGCCACGCTCCCACGGAGGTGACGATCATGATGACCACGGTTCTCCCCATGCCGTTGCTCCGCCCCTCCCGGGTCTTCCGGTCCTCGGACACGACCCCGGGGGGCATCATCCCCGCTTCGGGCCGGTTCCCGGGCGAGCACCGGACCCGGAGTTCCAGGATCCACGGGGTGTACCCCGGCGGTCCCACGTCGCCCGTACGGGGGAAGAGCGGCGCTCGGTGGGACGCGCGAACGGCGGATGAGATGTGGCAGCGAGGCGAGGAGCGGCGCCATCGGGCCCACGAGAGATCGGTTCGATGGCGGCGGACGCGCGCGCTCGTCGTCACCCTTCTCACCGCCGGTCTCGGCGGATGGCTGCTGGGATCCGCCGGAACGACCGACGGCGCCGCACTCGCCGCCGAGCGGGAGGCGTCCGCGGTCGAACGATCGATGCTGTCGGACGAGGTGGACCGGGTCCTGATCGAGCTCTGGAAGATGGAGACGCTGGAAGCTGCGCCGATGCGATGACCGGGAGGTGGAGACGACCGCGCCCCCCGAACGAGGCTGGCTCGCCGCGCTCGATCGAGCGCCCACGCGGGCGGACGTGCTCGTCGTCGATGACGACCCGCGTCTCACCCGCGCGCTGAGTACGCTCCTGGAGCGCGAGGGCTACGTCGTGTCCACCGCCGCCTCCTCCGAGGAGGCGGACATCCATCTCTCCCAGCGAGGGTACGATCTCTGCCTGCTCGACATCCAGCTGCCCGGTATGCGGGGCAACGAGTACCTCGCCTGGGCGCTGCGACGCCACCCCGAGATGGCGGTCATCATGCTCACGGCGATCGACGACCCCGACATGGCCCTCGACTGCATCGACGGCGGAGCACGCACCTACCTCGTGAAGCCCGTGGACGAGCGCTTCCTCCTCCGCGCCATCCGGGACGCCCTCGCGATGCGGCGACTCCTGCTCGAAGCCCGCCCGTCGTGCGACACCGGAGCACCCCCCGGCTGACCTGTCCCATCACTCCGCCCGCAGCACCTCGACCGGATCGATTCGGGTGGCGCGCAGCGCCGGCACCAGGCAGGCGAGGAGGGTGACGCCGATCATGGTGGCCACGACCGCGACGAGCGTCACCGGGTCGCCGGGCGAGACGCGGAAGAGGAGCTCCGCGACGAACCGATCGGCCCAGACGGCGACGCCGACTCCAACCGTCGTGCCCACGAGCGCCATGGACGCGCCCCAGCGGAGGACGCGTCCCCGGACGGAACCGGCCGGCGCCCCGAGCGCCATCCGGATCCCCATCTCCCGCTCGCGCTGGCGGACGGCGAACGCGATCACGCCGTAGGTCCCGATTGCAGAGAGGAGGAGGGCGACCGCGGAGAGGATCGAGAAGAGAAGGACGATGAAGCGCGGGCGCGTCAGCTCCTCCGCGAAGGCCTGCCGCCCCGTCTCGAGCGCGACGAGGGGCAGCTGGGGATCGACGTCGGCGACGGCGGCGCGCATGGCGGGAAGGAGTGCTTCCGGGTCCCCGGCCGTGCGAAGGGCGTAGAGCTGGTACGGGCCCGGTCTGTCGAGGTCCATCGGCTCGATCAGCGCCGCGGGCCCGATGCGTTCGTCGGGTCCGCCGAGGAGGAACTCCTCCACGACCCCGACCACGGTGAACCACTCGACCTCCTCTGCCGATTCGTCCGGGGTGAAGCGACGACCCAGCGCGGACTTCCCACCGAAGAGGAGCTCGGCGAAGTCCCGGTCGATGATGACGTTGCCGCTTTCGCGATCCCCGGCCTGGAAGTCCCGTCCCTCCACCAGACGGGCACCGAGCGTTTCGAGGTATCCGGGTCCGGCCAGCGCGGCGGGGAACGGAAAGTCCTCGATGACCTCGGGCTCGCCCTCGCCGCGGAGCTGCCTCCCGAAGTAGATCAATCCACCGCGCGGCGGCGCTCCGACTCCCAGCGAGACCGCTCGGGCCTCGGGGAGGCGCTGCAGCTCGGCGAGGAGTTCGCTCGCGAACGCGGCCCACTCCCCATCCGAGGGGAAGCGTGCCGGCGGAAGCTGGACGGTCAGCAGCGCCAGCTCCTCGGTCGCCATCCCCAGGTCGACGCGGCTCATCTCCGAGTAGGAGCGCAGGAAGAGCCCCGCCCCGACCAGGAGGACCACGGAGACGGCGATCTCGACGGAGACCAGCCCGGAGCGGAGTCGCGCGGAGCTGCGATCGTAGCGGACCCCGGTCGCCGATCCGGATCCGGCGACGCGCGCCATCGTCAGCCGAAGGCCCGGGAGAACGCCCACGAGGAGGGCGACGAGCGCCGTCACCCCGAAGATCGCCGCAAGCGCGCGACCATCGAGCCCGAACTCGTGAACCATGAGGAAGGTGACCTCGCTCGGGGCCAGCGCGTCGATGGCCTCGACGGTGCCCCACGCCACGGCCGTCGCGACCCCTCCAGCGCAGAGAGAGATCACCGCGGTCTCCAAGAGGACCTGTCGGACGATGCGGGCCCCGGAAGCGCCCAGCGCCTTCCGCACGCCCACCTCCGCGAGGCGGGCGTGGCCGCGGACGAGGAGGAGGTTCACCCCGTTGACCACGGCGATCAGAAGCATGAGGACGGCGCCCGCGCCCATGAGCCAGAGACCACGCGCCGTGTCGGTGTTCGCCCGTCGCCCCGCCGCCGGGGAGAGGCGGACCGTCCACCCCTCGTCCTCCGGGTTCGCTTCGGCGAGTCGGCCTGCGATCACCTCGATCCGGGGCTCGGCCCCCTCGATCGAGAGTCCATCCGGGAGCCGACCGACCAGACGTACCGCGCGCGGGACCGACCCCTGGTAGCTGCCGTCCGAGCCGTACGGGATCCAGAGGTCGACGCCGCCCCCGGTGGGGAACTTCATCGCCGCATCGAAGACGCCGACCACCTGCCACCGCTCCCCGTCGAGCTCGATCGTCGAGCCGACGATGTCCGGATCACCGCCGGTCTCCCTCCAGTACGCCCAAGAGAGGACGGCGACCCTTCGGTCGAGCGTCTGATCCTCCTCCACCAGACCGCGACCGAGCACGGTCGTGAGGCCGAGGAGGTCGTCGAGGTTCGCCGAGGCGACGATCGTGGTGACGTTGCTGGCCGGCCCGGCGTCCGTACGAACCGTCTGCGTCCGGTCCCAGAGCCCGATCCCGTCGAAGAAGTCGGCCGCCTCGATCCAGCGAAGGGCTCGATCGCGCTGGAAGTTCGTGTACCATCGGTCCCGATCGGGCCGGTAGGCCCGGATCTCGACGAGCTCCTCCGCATCCACGAAGGGGACCGGTCGAAGCAGCACCGCGTCGAAGATGGAGAAGATCCCCCCCGTCACTCCGATCCCGATGGCGAGCGTCGCGATCAGCGTGAGCGCGAATCCCCGCTGGCGCCGAATGCCGCGCAGGGCATAGCGAAGGTCCTGCAGAAGCGCATCGAGACCACCCATCATCCACCTCTCCCTGTGTGTCCGGGCCGACTCCCGTTGGAGTTCAGCGCCGATCTCCCGTCGATTCCCGAAGAGCCGCAACGCCTCCCGCCGGGCCTCCTCCGGGTCCCACCCCTCCTCGATCAGTCGCTCCGTCCGCTCGGCAATGTGGTGCTCGAGCTCCAGATCGACGGCGTCGAGCGTCGTCGGGCGCGGAAGGCGGGAGCTGCGGCCCCGCCCCTCCCCGCGCCTCGGTGCGGTCACCGGGCCGCCTCCCCGCCGTAGCTGCCCAGCCGGGCCACGGCC
>JANQLR010000367.1 GCA_028280525.1 Longimicrobiales bacterium | reverse complement strand
CCCCCAAGGCGGCGCGGGGATCTCGGTCAGCTCGACCTGGTCCCGGAGGGTGAGATCGTCTTCGGCGACGATCCGGGTCTCGGACGACCGGCCCACGGGACTCGCGAGCCAGCGCTCCGCGTCGTTCGACGGGGTCCGGGAGGACGTGCCGGAAGTGGCGTCGGGAGGCCGGGTCACCGGCGGCGAGCCCCTCGCCGGGCCCGGCTTTCGAGGGCGGGAGTCCGCTGTGTAACACGCCCGCCGGCTCGTTTACTCGTCCGTGACATTCGAGGCCCCGACTCTGTTACCTGATCGTCTGAAACTCAACGCATCCCCATCCGAGCTTGCTCCCACAATCTCCGCACCGAGGCCGTCGCCCCCAGGTGCGGGTTGTGGGACTACGACCCGAGAACATGATCCGTTCCCTCTCCATCGTCGCCGCACTCACGATCGCTGCGACATCTGCCTCGTCGCTCTCCGCGCAGGAGACCGGCCGCGTCATCGGTCAGGTTCTCAACGCCGTCAGCAGCGCCCCGGTCTCCGGGGCACAGGTCTTCATCGAAGACACGGGGACCGGCACGCTGACCGACCTCAACGGTCGTTTCGTTCTGCAGAACGTCCCCGTCGGCACCGTCTCCGTCACCGTTCAGTCGCTCGGGTACGCGCGCAAGACGGTGACCGATGTCGCCGTGACCGCGAACGGGATCACGCCGCTCAACATCTCCCTCGAGGAGACCACGGTCGACATCGAGGGGATCACCGTCTCCGCCTCGGCGGAGCGGGGGAGCGTGGCGGCGGTTCTCGATGCCCGCCGGACCTCCGCCTCGATGCTCGAGGCGGTGGGGGCGACGGAGATCTCTCGCCGCCCCGACTCGGACGCGGCGGACGTGGCGAAGCGGATGACGGGCGTGACCGTCGCCGAGGGGAAGTTCGTCTTCGTGCGTGGACTCGGGCAGCGGTACTCGCAGACATCGCTCAACGGCTCGTCGCTCCCCTCGCCGCAGCCGGAGCGCGAGGTCGTTCCGCTCGATCTCTTCCCCTCGGGCTTCCTCGAGAGCCTCTCCACTCAGAAGTCCTACACCCCCGATCTCCCCGCCGACTTCTCGGGGGGCTCGGTCCAGATCGAGACGAAGGACTTCCCGGACCGCTTCACCCTTCGCGCCGGGGTGTCCAGCTCCTTCAACTCCGAGTCGCAGTTCCAGGACGGCTACCTGAACTACGTCGGCGGTGGGACCGACTGGCTCGGGGTCGACGACGGCACGCGTGCCCAGACCGACGCGATCGAGCGGATCATGGGTCCGGTGACGTCGGGGAACCGGCTTCCGAGTGACCCGGACCAGCTGGTCGAGATCGGGCAGAGCCTTCAGGCGTTGAACCGCCCCTTCACGCCGCTCTCCGGAGACACCCCGCTGAACCGCAGCTTCAACGTCTCCGTCGGCGGATCCTTCCTGCTCGACGAGGATGACGGCAAGGAACTCGGGTACTTCCTGGCCGGGACCTACTCGGACAACTACACGCAGATCCGCAACGAATTCGAGCGGAAGTGGCGGATCTCCGCCTTCGATCCGAGCATCGAGCCGGAGCTGCGTCAGCCGAACGTCGACTACAACTTCCGTCGTGGGAATCGGGCGACGTCGTGGGGTACGGTCGGGAACCTGACGTACAAGTTCTCGCCGACGCAGAAGATCTCGCTTCGCACGACGGCGAACCTCTCCACCGACGACGAGGCTCGGACCTACGAGGGGCTGAACCTGGAGGACCTCGGCGGGCTTCTCCGCTCCGACCGGCTCCGCTACCAGCAGCGTCTGCTCCTCTGGAGCCAGCTCGAGGGCGAGCACCAGCTCTTCGGCGAGCAGCGCGTCGAGTGGCGTATGACGGCTGCCCGTGCAGACCGAGAGGAGCCGATGATGCAGGAGGCCCTGTACCTCGCCGACTTCGACGATGAGGACTACGTCCTTCTGACGGGCGGAGAGTCCGGTCGCTACCTGTGGACCGACCTCGTCGAGGACGACCTTTCGGGCGCCTTCGACTGGACGGTCCCCTTCGACCTTGGGAACAACGCCTCCTCGATCAAGTTCGGCGCGGCCTACCGCGAACGGACTCGTGACTTCGCGGCCCGGCGTATCCTCTGGGACTTCGTGCCCGAGGTGTACACCGACATCGACGAGGCCCTCGAGGGCTCCGAGATCGTCCCGGTGGTGCGCGGATTCGATCAGTTCGGGCTCCGCGACGTCATCGAGCCGGGGGACCTCTACGACGCGCTCGATCAGCGGGCCGCCGGATACCTGATGTTCGACCTCGGGGTGACCCGGAGCCTGCAGGCGATCTTCGGCGCGCGCGTCGAGCAGTATGACCTTTCCCTGAACTCACGGGGGGAGGAGCTCTCGACGATCTCGCAGACCGACTTCGCACCCTCGATCAACCTGATCTACTCCATCGGCGATCAGGTGAAGGTCCGGGCCGCCGGGTCGCGCACGGTCGACCGGCCCGAGTTTCGCGAGGTGGCGCCCTTCCAGTTCACCGAGGCCGCCTCGCTCCGTCAGCTCTTCGGAAACGAGAACCTCACGCCGGCGGAGATCATCTCCGGAGATCTGCGGCTCGACTACTTCCCCAGCGCTGGGGAGATCCTCTCGGCGGGCGTCTTCTTCAAGCAGATGGACGACCCGATCGAGCAGGTCTTCATCGCAGCGGCCTCCTCCGCGTACTCCTTTCAGAATGCCGAGGACGCGCGGGTCTTCGGGGTCGAGCTCGACGCTCAGATCCGGGGCGGAAGGCTCGCCGACGCACTCGACAACTTCGCCTTCGCCGCGAACTACTCGTGGATCGAGTCCGAGGTGAACGTCCGCCCCGAGGGGATCTTCTTCCCGACGAACCTCACCCGCCCGCTCGAGGGCCAGGCGACCTACGTCTTCAACTCGAGCGTGAACTACGTGAACGGCTCCGGGATCGAAGCCGGTGTCTTCTACAACCGATTCGGCGACCGCCTCTTCGCAGCGGGCGGTGCCGGAATCCCGGACATCTACGAGAAGCCCCGCAACGCCCTCGACGCATCGCTCGGGTTCCCGCTGCCCGGCGGCGTCTCCGCCCGTATTCGCGGCACCAACCTCCTCGATGCGGCCTTCCTGTGGGAGCAGGAGAGCAATGGCATCATCCAGGAGCAGCGCCGCTTCAATGTCGGCCGGACGTTCTCGGTCGGTCTCACCTGGGAATACTGATTCCCGGAACCTCTCTCTCTCCTTCTCTTCTCTCTGAAACCACACCCGGAGAACCTGGAACCATGAAGCTGCGTACCCTCGCACTACTTGGGCTGTCCGTCTTCGCCGTCGCCGCCTGCGGTGACGACGACGACCCGACGCCGCCGCCGACGACGGTCGCGCCCTCCGCGCCGACCAACGTCGCCGCAACCGTCAGCGGGAACACCATCACCGTGACCTGGGCGGCCTCGACCACCGGGACCCCGGCCCCGACCTATACCGCGACGCTCACCGCCCCGGGCGAGGCCGCGCGCACCAGCAGCGCCGGCACGTCGACGACGGCTACCTTCACCGACCTGACGTTCGGCCAGACCTACACCGCCCAGGTGACCGCAACGAACTCGGCCGGTTCCGCGAACTCGCAGGCGGCGACCGTTACGATCGCGAGCAACACCTCGGCTCCTTCCGCCCCGGGCAATGTCCAGGCCACGGTCAGCGGGACCTCGATCACCGTGACGTGGGACGTATCGACCGGGAACCCGGCGCCGACCTACGCGGTGTCGCTGACCACGCAGGGCGAGGCCGATCGCAACGCCGACGCCGGCACCGGCACGACGGCGACCTTCGACGATCTGACCCCGGGCGCGACCTACACTGCCCAGGTCACGGCGTCGAACTCCGAGGGTACGGCGAACTCGCCCGCCGTCTCCGCCACGATCCCGGCCACCGCCGGTGGTGCGGTCATCGAGGTCCCCAACCGGATCCTCGACGACGTCACCTGGACGGCGAACAACATCTACCTGCTCACCGAGCCGACCTTCGTCGGGATCGACTGCGGCCCCGCCGGGACCACGTCCGGCTGCAACCCGGCGACGCTCACCATCGAGCCCGGGACCACCATCCTCGGTTCGACCGACCTCGAGCCGGGGGTCCGCGGCGCCTACCTCGTCGTGACGCGCGGTTCGAAGCTCATCGCCGACGCGACGAATGGTGAGGATCGCCGTCCGACCGCCGAGGAGGTCATCGTCTTCACCTCCGACAAGGCCCGCGGTCAGCGGAACCGGAACGACTGGGGCGGGATCATCATCAACGGCCGCGCCGCGACGAACGCCGGTGCCGAGGCGGAGGGTGAGGGTGACTCCGGTCTCTACGGCGGAAACCTCGATACCGATGACTCGGGGATCCTCCGCGGCGTCCGGATCGAGTTCGCCGGGGACGACGTGACTCCGGCCGACCAGCTCAACGGCCTCGCCCTGCAGGGCGTCGGCTCGGGCACCACGGTCTCCTACGTCCAGATCCACTACAACGAGGACGACGGGATCGAGCCCTTCGGTGGCACCGTTTCCGCCGACCACCTGGTGCTGACCGGGATCGGGGACGACTCGGTCGACGGGACCGACGGGTACCGCGGCTTCATGCAGTTCATCATCGCGCAGCACCGTGCCTTCCGCGCCGACAACGGGATGGAGATCTCGAACGACGGTGAGGACGGGGACTTCTCGCCGAAGTCGACGGCGGTCGTGGCGAATGCGACCATGATCGGTGCCTCGGTCGTTCCGGCCGGTGCGGAGATCGACGACGGTGGGGGTTCGGACCGCGGCGTCCAGTTCCGCGAGGCCTCTCACTACCGCGTCTACAACTCGATCGTGACCGGCTTCGACGACGCCGGCTTCTGCGTCGAGAACGCCCAGACCGTGACGAACGCGAACAACCGCCTGCAGGCCGGGTGGACCCCGCAGAACTCGCTCTCCTTCGAGGGCAACATCCTGTGGAGCAACAAGTCCGAGGGCGGCACGGACGACAACTTCGAGGCGTGCGGTGGCTACACCGAGGCCGAGAACAAGGCGTTCTTCGAGACGGCGGGCTTCAACAACATGCTCGCCGATCCGTCGATCCCGGACGACGCGTTCCGCTACGGGACGCAGATGGCGCCCCCGAACTTCATCCCGACTGCCATTCCGACCGGATACCAGCCGGCGCAGGTTTCCGCCGCGCCCTTCGACGGGGTGGACCTCTTCGCTCCGGCGGACGGTCGGACGCTGGTGCAGACCACGTACGCCGGTGCCGTCGAGCCCGGCACCGCGCTGCAGAACGCGTGGTACTACGGGTGGACGGTCTGGACCGTCGACGGTTCGGACTCCCGTCCGAACGGCGAGGGCAACTGAATCCGGTAGCCCTCCGAGCGTCGAAGGACGTTTGATCGAATGACCGACGCGGGGGGTGTGGGCCGAGCGCTCGCACCCCCCGTATCGGATCCGCCCCGGAGCGTCCGGGGGGATGAACGGCAGGAACCGCAGGTGGAAGGACGCACGGAATGACGGAGCAGGACCTCAGCTATTCGCGCCGCCCGCGCGGCACGCGCATCTTCCGGAAGGTGTCCCGGAGGATGGGAGCAGTGGTCGTGGCGGCCTCGATCTGGATGATCTCGGGGTGCGCGGGCGAGGCGGTGGCGGAGTCGCCGCTTTCGAACGTGTTCGAGACCCCGGAGGAGCTGGTCGAAGCCGTCCTCGAGAAGCTGAACGAGGGCGCGGATCAGGAGACGATGGAGACCTTCCTGATCTCGAAGGAGGAGTACCTGGAGGTGCTCTGGCCCGAGATGCCCGACAAGGACTACACCCCGTTCGACTTCTTCTGGGGGATGGTCCGGAAGGGCCAGATCCGCGGCGTTCGGCAGGTGATGCAGCAGTACGGGGGTCGGAATCTCGAGTTCGTCTCGATCCGGATGCCGACCGCCGAGGACGACCTGGAGTCGTACGAGAGCTTCACCTTCCACAAGCGGGTCGAGGTGATCGTGCGGGACCGGGACACCGGTGTGGAGGGCGAGTTGCCCTCCTTCGATGTCTTCCTGGAGCACAGGGGACTCTGGAAGCTGGCGAACTACGACGAGCTCTGAGGTCCGGAGCCGACGGAGTTCGTCTCACCCGGGAGCGGACGCCGGTGAACGAGCAGGAGCTGATCCACGACTGGAACGTGGGTGAGGGGGCCTTCGACTGGTCGAAGGTCGAGCGGGTGGAGCTGGACGACGAGACGCTGCGGGACGGCCTGCAGAACCCGTCGGTGACCGATCCCCCCATCGGGGACAAGATCCGCCTCCTCCACCTGATGGACGAACTGGGGATCCACACGGCGGACGTGGGGCTCCCCGGCGCCGGACCGAGGGCGGTGGACGCGGTGCGGGCACTGACGAAGGAGATCGTCGACGCCGGCCTCGCCATCCGCCCCAACTGTGCGGCGCGAACGGTGATCGCGGACGTGCGCCCGATCGCCGACATCTCACAGGAGACCGGCGTTGCGATCGAAGCCTGCACCTTCATCGGGAGCTCCCCGATCCGGCAGTACGCGGAGGGGTGGACGCTCGACCGCATGCTGCGGCACGTGGAGGAGGCGGTCTCCTTCGCGGTCGGGGAGGGGCTTCCGGTGATGATGGTCACCGAGGACACGACGCGGGCGCACCCGGACACCCTCCGCGCCCTGTACGGCGCGGCGATCGAGTGCGGCGCCCGTCGACTGTGCATCGCGGATACCGTCGGCCACGCCACCCCCGAGGGAGCGCGGGCGGTCGTCCGCTTCGTCCTCGAGGAGATCGTCGAATCTTCGGGCGAGCCGGTGGAGGTCGACTGGCACGGTCACCGCGACCGGGGGCACGGGCTGTCGAACGCCCTCGCGGCGATCGAGGCGGGGGCGACCCGGGTGCACGGCACGGCGCTCGGGATCGGAGAGCGCTGCGGCAACACGGAGATGGACCTCCTCCTGGTGAACCTCGCCCTCCTCGGTGTGCACCATGCGGACCTCACGCGACTGCCCGAGTACTGCGAGCTGACTGCCGAGGCGTGCGGGGTGCCGCTGCCGCACTCCTACCCGGTCGTCGGACGGGACGCGTTCCGGACCGGGACCGGGGTGCACGCCGCCGCCATCGTGAAGGCGGAGGCCAAGGGGGACGCCTGGCTGGCCGACCGGATCTACTCCGGCGTGCCGGCGTCGATGGTGGGGCGCCGACAGGAGATCGAGATCGGACCGATGGCCGGTCTCTCGAATGTGAAGTACTGGTTGCGGACCCGGGGGTACGCGACCGACGACGAGGAACTCGCCGCTCGGATCTTCGAGGCGGCGAAGTCCACCGATCGCACGCTCACCGAAGAGGAGCTGCACGCGCTCGCCCGGGGCTGAGACGCTCCCGGGCCGGTGCAGTGCCGCCAGTACATATGGAAACCGCTGTCCTGAGGACGGATATGGAATCGGCCCGGAGCCCCAAGCAGAACCCGCGCGTCCTCGTCGTGGAGGACGAGCCCGACATCGCCGCGCTGATCGCCTACCAGCTCACGCGGGAGGGCTTCCGCGTCGAGACCGCGGCGACCGGTCCCGAGGGATTGAAGGCGGTCAACCGGGAGATCCCGGACCTGGTCGTACTCGACCGGATGCTCCCGGGACTCTCCGGCGACGAGGTGCTCAGGCAGCTGAAGAGTGAGCAGACGACCCGCTCGATCCCCGTCCTCGTCCTCACCGCGAAGCGGGAGCAGGAGGACCGGATCAGCGGCTTCGAGCTCGGTGCGGACGACTACCTCACCAAGCCCTTTTCGCCGCGAGAGCTGGTCCTCCGCTGTCAGGCGATCCTTCGCCGCATCAGCGAACCGGCCGTCGCCTCGGGGGGACGGGTGCTGCGCGCCGGACCGATCCGGATGGATCTCGGGGCACACCAGGTGACCGTCGACGGGGCCGAACTCAACCTGACCCCGACCGAGTTCCGTCTCCTGCAGGCGCTCATGGAGCGGCGCGGTCGCACGCAGAGCCGTCGTCAGCTTCTGGAGAAGGCGTGGGATGTGGAGGCCGACATCTCCGATCGGATCCAGACCCGGACCGTGGACATGCACGTCCGGCGCCTGCGCGCCAAGCTGGAGGATCTGGGCGACTGGATCGACACCGTCCGTGGCTTCGGGTATCGTCTGGTCGTTCCCGGCGAGGATTCCTGAGACGACGCGGCTGACCGTCGAGGAGTCGTCGAGACCCTCGATCGCCCGCTGACCGGAGAGGCGCGGAACAGGTGCGCATCCATCACCCGCTCTTCGCCGGATTCCTCGGCGTGGTCGGCCTCCTGGTCGTCCTCGTGGTCGCCTTCGTGGGGACGGGGCTTCGCGGTCAGCTGATCGACCTGACCCGCGCCGAGGTCGATCGGCAGGTCCTGATCACCCGATTGATGGTCGAGGGCACCTCCGCCGACGCGGACCTCGACTCCCTCGCCGATGCGGTGTCGTCCCGCATCGGCCATCGCGTCTCCTTCGTCGGCCCCGACGGAATGCTCCTCGGGGACTCCGGGCTCGAGCCGAACGAACTCGAACCCGCCGGGAGCCACCTCGACCGCCCCGAGGTGATCGCGGCGCGGGCGGGGACGATGGGCGTCGACGAACGTCGCAGCAGCACCCTCGACGTCGGGCTCCTCTACGTGGCGGAGTCGGCGCGCTGGCCGGGGGGCGACATCGTCGTCCGCATCGCCGCCCCGCTGTCGGGGATCCAGGCGACGCTCCGCCGTTCGCAGGGGTCGGTCGCGGCCGCCGGCGTCTTCGCGATGTTCATCGCGCTCATCGTCGCGTACTGGTTCTCGCGGGGGCTGGCCCGCCCCCTGGTCGCCCTCTCCGACCGCGCGGCCCTCCTCGCGCAGGGCGACTTCACGCAGAAGGTCCCGCGGCGGTCCCGGGTGGCGGAGCTCGACGAGCTGGCCGCCGCCTTCAACCGGCTGACCGACGAGCTGCAGGCACGGCTCGAGGAGCTGGCCCGGGAGAAGGACGAGATGCAGGCGCTCATCGACTGCATGGCCGAGGGCGTCGTCGCGCTCACCGAGGATGCCCGGATCCTGCGCACGAACCGCGCGGCGCGCGTCCTCCTCGAGTTCTCCGATCCGCCCATGTTCGCGCCCGTCGGGACGATCATCCGCCAGCCGGAGCTGCGCGAGCTCCTCGAGCGCTCGGTCGTGGAGCCGATTCAGGCCCGCGAGGTCTCCTTCGGGGATCGCTACTTCATCGCCTCGTCGCGAATGCTCGACGACGGCGGCGCGGTGACGACGCTCCTGGACGTGACCGAGATCCGGCGGCTCGAGCAGGTGCGGCGGGACTTCGTGGCGAACGCGTCGCACGAGCTGAAGACGCCGCTCACCGCCATGCGGGGGTTCGCCGAGACGCTCGTGGAGGACGACCCGCCCGAGGCGATTCGAAAGGACTTCCTCCGCTCGATCCGCAAGAACACCGTTCGCCTGCAGCTCCTGATCGACGACCTGCTCGACCTCTCGCGCCTCGAGTCGGGGGGGTGGGTGTCTCAGCCGCAGACGGTCGACCTCGCCCACTCGGCGATCACCGAGTGGGAGGATCTCGAGTCGGAGGGGAAGCGCGGGTCGGTTCGCGACCTGGAGTTCTCCGTCGAGGGCGACGGGATCGCGTGGGCCGACCCTCAGGGCGTCCAGCAGATCTTCAAGAATCTCCTCGATAACGCCCGGCGCTACACGACGGACGGTGGCTCGGTCGCCGTAGCCATCGGTTCCGTCGACGAGGGGGAGCGGATCCGGGTCGAGGTTTCCGACACGGGGACCGGGATCCCGACCAAGTCGCTCCCCCGCATCTTCGAGCGCTTCTATCGGGCCGACACCTCCCGCGCCCGCGAGGTCGGGGGGACCGGTCTCGGGTTGGCGATCGTGCGGCACCTGGTGGAGCAGATGGGCGGGGAGGTCGGCGCCGAGTCGGAGCTCGGGCGGGGCACGACGATCTCCTTCACCCTCCCGGCTCCGGGGGTCAGCGGCGATCTGTAACAGGGTGGTACGGTGCGTTACAATCTTGTAGCGACAGGGTCCGGCCACCGCGAGCGGGGGGTTCTACCTTTCATGATCGACCTCTCGCACGCCGGACGTGCCCATGCGCGACCTCCTTCGATCCCTCCGAGCCACCCCGCTGATCGCCCTGATATTCGGGGCGTGTGCCGGGGGCGAGGCCGGTCCGCCCGGGGGACTCACCGGTACGGTGACGATCGATGGATCCTCCACGGTGCAGATCATCGCGGAGGCCTTCGCGGAGGAGTTCCAGATCGCGAACCCGCGGTCTCGTGTAACGGTGTCGGCGACCGGGACCGGGGGAGGCTTCGAGCAGTTCTGCGCGGGCGACACCGACATCTCGGACGCCTCGCGCCGGATCACGGCCGAAGAGGCGCGTCAGTGCGCCACGAACGGTGTGGAGTATCTCGAGTTCGAGATCGCCTGGGACGGGATTACCGTCGCCTCGCATCGGGACACCGACTGGGTGGAGTGCCTGACGCTCTCCCAGCTCCGTCGGATCTGGGCCGCGCAGTCCACGATCACCCGGTGGAATCAGGTCGATCCCTCCTTCCCCGACGAGCCGCTGCGGCTCTACGGTGCGGGGACCGACTCGGGGACCTTCGACTACTTCACGGAGGTCGTGAACGGAGTGCGCCGCGCGGCGCGCACCGACGTCCAGCGCTCCGAAAGCGACAACGAGCTGGTCGGAGGGGTCGCCGGAGATCCGGGCTCGCTCGGCTACTTCGGGTACGCCTACTACCTGCGCAATCAGGATCGACTGACGGTGATCGCGGTCGACGCCGAGGATGGGGCGGGGTGCATCGAGCCGAACCGTCGCACCATCCGCGAACGGGTCTACCGGCCGCTGACGCGCCCCCTCTACGTCTACGCGAACCGCGCCTCGCTCGACGAGCCGGCGGTGCGGGGGTACGTCGAGTTCATGCTCGCGAACGCCGCCGCACTGCTCCCGGGGACCGGGTACCACGCGCTCGACGCCGAGCAGTATCAGAGTTCCCTCGACCGGCTGGTCCGTGAGACCGGGGACTGAGGGAGCCCACGACCGCACGCCGACCACGGAGAGTCTGTTCACCGCACGGTCGGCGGGCGGGCGTCGGGAGCGTTTCGTCTCGGCACTCCTCGCGGCGAGCGCGGCGGCGACGGTCCTGGTCACGGTCGGGCTGGTCCTGACGCTGATCTTCGAGGCGGGTCACTTCCTGGTCGAGGTCGGGCTCCTCTCCTTCCTCCTCGACTCGGAGTGGACCCCGGGCTTCAGACCGGCGAGGTACGGCATCCTCCCGCTCCTCGTCGGCACGCTGAAGGTCGCCGCGATCGCCTCGGTCGTGGCGCTCCCGATCGGTCTCCTCACCGCCATCTACCTGAGCGAGTACGCCGACCGGCGGGCCCGCGCGCTCCTCAAGCCCCTCCTGGAGACGCTGGCCGGGATCCCGACCGTCGTCTACGGCTACTTCGCGCTGATCGTCGTGACGCCGGCGCTGCGGAGCGTCCTGCCCGGGATCGAGGTCTTCAACGCCCTTTCGGCCGGAATCGTGGTGGGGATCATGATCATCCCCATGGTCTCCTCCCTCTCGGAGGACGCCTTCCGGGCCGTCCCCCGGAGCCTCCGCGACGGGGCCTTCGCGCTGGGGGCGACCCGCTTCGAGGTGGCGTGGCGCATCGTGCTTCCGGCTGCGGCCTCCGGTGTGGTCGCGGCCTTCATCCTCGCCCTCTCTCGCGCGATCGGAGAGACGATGATCGTCGCGATCGCCGCGGGGGACCTCGCCGGACTCAGCCTCGACCCGCGCATCGCGACGCAGACGATGACCGCCTACATCGTGCAGATGTCGCTCGGGGACACGCCGCGCGGGACGATCGAGTACCAGTCGCTCTTCGCGGTCTGCATGACGCTCTTCCTGCTGACGCTCGCGCTCAATGCGACGAGTCAGCGGATCGTGCGCCGATTCCGGACGGTGTACCGATGAGACCCCGCTCCACTCCGTCGCACGTCGAGATGATGGGCGCCCGCGCCGCCCGTCGAATCCGGAAGCGGCGGCGGTCCGGGCTGGCCTTCGGAGCGGTGGCGGGGATCGCCACCGCCTTCGGGCTCCTCACGCTGGCGCTCCTCATCGGGGCGGTCGTGATCGAGGGGGCCGCGGCATTCGACCTGCAGTTCCTTCGCTCCTTCACCTCGCGCTTCCCGGAGCGTGCCGGCGTCCGAGCCGGGCTGGCAGGCACCATCTGGGTGTCGGCGATCACCGCGGCTTCGGCCTTCCCGGTCGGAGTGGCGGCCGCGATCTGGCTCGAGGAGTACGCGCCCGACACGTGGTGGAGCCGGCTGGTGCAGACGAACATTCAGAACCTCGCCGGCGTGCCGTCCATCGTGTACGGCGTGCTCGGCCTCGCCCTCTTCGTGCGGGCGATGGGCGCCGGCCGGAGCGTCCTCGCCGGGGGACTGACCCTCGGGCTCCTGGTGCTGCCGATCATCGTCATCTCCTCGCGTGAGGCGCTCCGCGCGGTACCGGACTCGCTCCGGGAGGCCGCGTACGCGCTGGGTGCGACGCACGGGCAGGTGGTCTTCCGCCAGGTGGTCCCGGCTGCCTTCCCCGGGATCCTCACCGGCACGATCCTCGCCCTCGCGCGGGCGGCGGGAGAGGCCGCGCCGCTGATCCTCGTCGGCGCGGTCGGCTTCATCGCCTTCACCCCGACCGGGCTCGGCGATCCCTTCACCGTGCTGCCGCTCCAGATCTTCGACTGGGTCCGCAACCCGCAACCCGAATACCGGCAGCTGGCGGCGGCGGCATCGCTCGTCCTCCTGATCGTCCTCTTCGTGCTGAATGCGACGGCGATCCTCCTGCGCAACCGCTGGGAGCTGCGGCGCTGATGGCGACGATCCACCCGATCCCCGCCGGGGACGTGCCGGCCCTCCAGACCGAGCAGCTGTCGGTCTACTACGGGTCCAACCCCGCCCTCCGCGGGATCGACCTGACCGTGCCGCGGAACCGGGTGGTGGCGCTGATCGGCCCGTCCGGATGCGGAAAGAGCACGCTGCTGCGCTGCTTCAACCGGATGAACGAGCTCATCCCCGAGGCGCGCGTGGAGGGCACCGTTCGCTTCAACGGCGAGGACCTGTACGGGGAACGGGTCGATCCGGTGAACGTGCGCCGGCGGATCGGCATGGTCTTCCAGCGGCCGAACCCCTTCCCCCGGTCGATCTTCGACAACGTGGCCTTCGGGCCGCGCATCAACGGAAACACGACCGGTCTCGCGCAGACGGTCGAGCGGGCGCTGCGTCAGGCCGCCCTCTGGGACGAGGTGCGCGACCGGCTGAACGAGTCGGCGTACGACCTCTCCGTCGGCCAGCAGCAGCGGCTCTGCATCGCGCGGACGCTCGCGGTGCGACCCGAGATCGTCCTGATGGACGAGCCCGCCTCCGCGCTCGATCCGATCGCGACCCAGCGGATCGAGGAGCTCATCTACGAGCTCAAGGAGGACTACTCGATCCTGATCGTGACGCATTCGCTGCAGCAGGCGGCTCGCGTCTCCGACTACACGGCGTTCCTCTATCATGGGGAGCTGGTCGAGTACGGTCCGACCGATCTGATCTTCACGAATCCGGTCGAGGAGCGGACCGAGGCGTACGTCACCGGGAGGTTCGGATGATGATGGAGGAGCGGGGCCGCGGGCGCCGGCACTTCCACGACGAACTCGACTCGCTGCAGGACCGCCTCGTCGAGATGGCCGGGCTCGTGGAGCGCGTCATCTTCGTGGCGACCGACGGGGTCATGCGGCGCGACTCCTCGGTGTCCAAGCAGGTCCGGGTGGCGGACGACGAGATCGACGACATCGAGCTCGAGATCGACGAGCGGGCGATGGAGCTGCTGGCGCTCCATCAGCCGATGGCGAAGGACCTCCGGCAGATCCTCACCACGCTCAAGGTGTCGAACGACCTCGAACGGGTCGGGGATCACGGGGTCAACATCGCGAAGGCGACGCGGCGCCTCGCCCGCTACCCGACCCTCCCCGAGGTGCCCGAACTCGAGGAGATGATCGAGATCACCCGCGGGATGCTGGGAGATGCACTCGCCTCCTTCATCTCCAGGAACCCGGGGACCGCCGAGATGGTCGTGGCCCGCGACGAGAAGGTGGACAACCTCCGTCGCTCCCTCTTCCGGATCCTCGTGACGCACATGCTGGAGGACCCGACCCGGATCTCTCCCGCGCTCGAGCTGATCCTGGTCACGCAGAACCTGGAGCGGATCGCCGACCTCGCGACGAACGTCGCCGAAGACGTCGTCTTCCTGGTTCGGGGTCGGACCATCTCGAGCCCCGACGAGACGTAGGGTCGGGCGGAGGCCGAGGCGGCTGGGGGCCGTTGCCCCCGATCCCGGGCTCCCGCACTTTGGCCGGATGCATCCACCCCGCGACCCCGCTCGGCCTCGCTCGGCCCCGCACCACCCCTCCGCGCACCCCTCCGATGCCCCGCGAGCCCGGGTGGAGGATCCGGACGACGAACCCGGCCTGGTGGGGGTCTCCGTCGCCGAAGAGCGGGAGATGGAGGACGCGGTCGAGCAGCTGATCGAGGAGGTCGGCGTCCCGCAGACCGAGCCGCGGTCGCTCCTGGTCGGGGACCACCTGCGGGGACGGGTGGCGATCGTCACCGGCGCCTCTTCCGGGATCGGGAAGGCGATCGCGAAGGAGCTGGCGAAGGCCGGGGTCCACATCGCCTTCACCTTCCTGGACGACGGAGGGCGCTCCCGCGCCGCCGCGCAGGCGGTCGCCCGCGAGATTCGTCAGATGGAGGTCCGCGTCTACTGCCGGGCCTGTGACGTGCGCCACCCCCGAGACGTGGACCGCTTCGTTGCCGAGGCGAAGCGCGAGCTGGGGGGGCTCCACATCCTCGTCAACAACGCGGGGATCGGCGCCGATCGCGCGCTCTGGCACATGCAGGACGACGAGTGGAACGCCGTCGTCCGCACCAACCTCGACGGCTGCTTTCACTTCACGCGCGCCGTCGCCCCGACCTTCCGGGAGCAGGAGGACGGGAAGATCGTGAACATCGCCTCGGTGCACGGCGTCCGCCCCGAGTTCGGACTGGCGAACTACTCGGCGAGCAAGGCCGGGGTCATCGGATTCACCCGGAGTGCCGCGATCGAACTCGGGCCGCGCAACGTCAACGTGAACGCGATCGCGCCGGGGTACATCCGCACGACGAGCCTCACCGAGCGGGTCCCGGCGGAGATCCTCGATCGGGCCCGGGAGCGGAGCACGCTCGGCCGGCTCGGGGATCCGCAGGACGTGGCCGCGGTCGCCCTCTTCCTCTGCTCCGAGGCGGCGCGCCACATCACCGGCGCCGTGATCCCGGTCGACGGAGGGTACCTGCTCTGAGTCGTTTCGCAGAGTGGGTGGAGCGACTCAACGACCGCATCGGGGCGGGCGTGCGCTGGCTCGCCCTCCTCATGGTGCTCCTCGGCGCGTACAACGCGATCGCCCGCTACCTGACGCGGTGGGCCGGGGTCTCGCTCAGCTCGAACGCGCTGAACGAGGCGCAGTGGTACCTCTTCAGCGTGATCTTCCTGCTGGGGGCGGCGTACGGACTGCGGGTCGATGCGCACGTGAGAGTCGACGTCCTCTACTCGCGGGTGAGCGCGCGGATGCGGGGGTGGATCGACCTGATCGGGACGCTCCTCTTCCTGTTGCCCTTCACGGTCGTGATGCTCTGGGTGTCGTGGCCGACGGTGCGGAACTCCTTCGCCATCCGCGAGGCGTCGCCGGACCCGGGCGGGCTGCCGCGCTGGCCGATCAAGGCGCTGATTCTGGTGTCGTTCGCGCTGCTGCTGGTGCAGGGGGTGGCCTTTGCGGTGCGGGCGGTGGAGCGGATTCGTGGGACGGGGGAGGGCGGCGGTGGGGAGGGGGACGAGGCGTCCGGACACACCTCCCCCCCGGGGGGAGAGCCCCCCCACCTCGAAGTTGACCCCGGACCCGGGGCGACCCCATGACCGGATCGGTCTGGGGCCCGCTCATGTTCCTCGGAGCGCTCGGCCTCATCTTCACCGGGTACCCCGTCGCCTTCGCGCTCGCCGGGACCGCCCTCCTCTTCGCCCTCCTCGGTTCGCTGGTGGGCGACTTCGACCTCATCCTCCTGACGGCGCTCCCGGAGCGGACCTTCGGGACGATGTCGAACTACACCCTGCTCGCCGTCCCCTTCTTCATCTTCATGGGGACGGTGCTCGAGAAGTCGCGCCTGGCCGAGGACCTCCTCGAGACGATCGGGCTCCTCTTCGGCCGCTTCCGAGGCGGGCTCGCACTCGGGGTGATCTTCGTCGGCGCCCTCCTGGCCGCGGCCACCGGCGTCGTCGGGGCCTCGGTGACCGCCATGGGGCTCATCTCCCTCCCGGTCATGCTCCGGCACGGCTATCGACGTTCGGTCGCCCTCGGCACCATCGCCGCCTCCGGTACCCTGGGACAGATCATCCCGCCGAGCATCGTCCTGATCGTCCTGGGCGACCAGCTCGGGGTAAGCGTCGGCGCACTCTTCCGGGCGGCGCTGATCCCGGGGCTGATTCTGACCGCGCTGTACGGGCTCTGGATCGTCGTGCTGGCCGTCGTCCGCCCCTCGGAGGTGCCGGCCCTTCCGGCCGAAGCCCGCGCCGCCGCCCAGGGCGACCTGTTGCGCCGGGTCGTCGTGTCGATGGTCCCGCCCCTCGTCCTGATCGGAGTGGTGCTCGGGAGCATCTTCGCCGGGGTCGCGACCCCGACGGAGGCGGGCGCCCTCGGAGCCGTAGGGGCGATGGTCCTCGCCGCCCTCAAGCGGCAGCTGGGCCGCAGGGTGCTCGAGGACGCGATGGAGAGCGCGTCGAGACTCACCATCATGGTGATCTTCCTCCTGATCGGATCGACTGCCTTCGCCCTCGTCTTTCGCGGACTCGACGGCGACTTCTGGATCGCCGACCTCCTGACCGGACTCCCGGGCGGGTGGCTCGGCTTCCTCCTGGCCGTGAACCTTCTGGTCTTCGTTCTCGGCTTCTTCATCGACTTCTTCGAGATCGCCTTCATCATCGTCCCCCTCCTCGTCCTCCCGGCGAGGCAACTCGGGATCGATCCGGTCTGGCTCGGGATCGTCCTGGCGATGAACCTGCAGACCTCCTTCCTGACGCCCCCCTTCGGCTTCTCCCTCTTCTACCTCCGAGGCGTGACGCCCCACGACATCCCGACCACGACGATCTACCGCGGCGCGATCCCCTTCATCGTGATCCAGGTCGTCGTCCTCCTCGGGGTGATCTGGATGGCGGCGCCGGTCTCATCATGAACGGATCCCCGGCCCCAAGGCGGCACCGTCCCCGTCGCCGACTCCTCCGCACCCTCCTCCTCGTCGCGTTCATCGCCGGAGCCACGGTGGCGGCCGAGCCCTCGACCGTCGCCGCGCAGGCGACGCCGGGGGATGATGTCACCGTCATCGTCCTCGTTCGTCACGCCGAGAAGGTGGACGCCTCCCGCGATCCCGAACTCTCGCCGGAGGGACGCGAGCGGGCGGAACTCCTGGCGACCACGCTGCGTGACGTGGGGATCGAGCGGATCCACAGCACGCCGTACCGACGCACCGAATCGACGGCGGCTCCGGTCGCCGAGCTGCTGCGCGTCGAGGTCGAGGGGTACGACCCGCGCGCCCTCGCCACCTTCGCGGAGACGCTCCGCTCCGCCGGCGGTCGCCACCTGGTCGTCGGCCATTCGAACACCACCCCGGCGCTCGTCGAGGCCCTCGGCGGCGACCCCGGCGAACTCCCGATCGACGAGGCGGAGTACGACCGGCTCTACTTCGTGACGATCGCGGGCGACGGATCGGTGAGCACCGTTCTGGTGCGCTTCGGCGCACCGTACGATCCGTCGATGGCCAGGGGCGAAATGCGGACGCCAGGGAACCAACAAGCGGCTACGCCGGTTACACGCTGGACCGAGCCGTTCACCTCGACCGAAGCCCTCGTGCTCTCGACCTCCCGCATCGACGCTCTCCGCCACGCCGGCGCCCCCTCGGGCGCGCTCGTGGAGATGTGCATGTGTGCGATGTGTCGACCCGAGGCTGCGGCCGAGTCGGTCGACGTCGCCATCCGGTAGACGTCGCTCCCTCTCACCGACAGCCATCCCGGCTTCGGTGAGCGCACATCGGCGGTCTCCGGGGTCGGGGTCCCACCTGGACTCCCCGATGACTCTCCCCACCCCGCCGGTACTCGGCATCCTGTACGAGCACCCGGACTGGTTCCGGCCCCTCTTCGCCGAACTCGACCGCCGCGGCATCGCCTGGGAGGCGCTCGACGCCTCCGACGCCTCCCTCGATCCCTCCGCAGCCCCCCCGGCGTGGGATCTCGTCCTGAACCGCATGAGCCCCTCCGCCTTCCTGCGCGGCGGAGCGGACGCGGTCTTCGCGACGGCCGACCTGCTGGACGCGTGGGAGGAGGCCGGACTCCCCGTCGTGAATGGCAGCCAGGCGTGGGCCACCGAGCTCTCGAAGGTCCGGCAGCTCCGCCTCCTCTCCCGCCTGGG
This sequence comes from Longimicrobiales bacterium, assembly GCA_028280525.1. Taxonomy (GTDB): domain Bacteria; phylum Gemmatimonadota; class Gemmatimonadetes; order Longimicrobiales; family Gaopeijiaceae; genus Gaopeijia. Next base: position 8,599 of record JANQLR010000367.1, on the reverse strand, counting down.
ACTCCCCTTCCCGGAGGCCCGCTTCGTCCACCGTGCCGGAATCCGTGCGGCCGCCCGCGAGATCGGCTTCCCGCTGGTGGTGAAGCCGAACGTCGGCGGGAGCGGTGCCGGGATCGCGCGCTTCGACTCCGAGGCCGAGCTGGACGCCGCCCTGCAGGCCGCCGGGACGATCGACCTCGGCCCGACCGGAGTCGGGCTGGTGCAGCGCTACGTCCGACCGGAGGGCGGGCGCATCCAGCGGGTGGAGGTGCTGGACGGCGAGGTGCTCTACGGCATCCACGTCCACGCTCCGGACGGTGAGTTCAACCTCTGCCCGGCCGACGCCTGCCGCACGACCGATGGCCAGGAGCTCGCCCGGGGCGCGTGTGCGGTGGACGCCGCCGATCAGGGGCTCGCGGTGGACGCCTTCACCCCCGAGCCCGAGGTGGCCCGCGAGGTCGTCGCGATTCTGCGCGCCGCGAACATCGAGATCGGCGGCGTCGAGTACACGATCGACGCCGAGTCCGGCCAGCGCCTGTACTACGACGTGAACGCGCTGTCGAACTTCGTGGCCGACGGCCCCGCGGTCCTCGGCTTCGACCCCTTCGAGCGGTTCGGGGGCTGGCTCGAGGTCCGACTGCGAACGACGCGGGAGGCCCCGCCCGAGAGGGCCTCGTCCGGCGGCGGGGGACGAGCCCGTCGCGCGGTCGATCATGCTGCAACGATCGCGGGAGGAATCCGATGAGGTTCGGTTTCTGGCTCCCGGTCTTCGGCGGATGGCTCCGCAACGTCGAGGACGAGGGGATGGAGGCGAGTTGGGAGTACGTACGGGCGCTGACGCAGCGCGCGGAGCGGATCGGCTTCGACACCACGCTGATCGCCGAGCTCAACCTCAACGACATCAAGGGGCCGGAGGCGCCCTCGCTCTCCGCCTGGTCGACGGCGGCGGCGCTCGCGGCGGTCACCGAACGGATCGAGCTGATGGTCGCGGTGCGACCCACCTTCCACGCGCCGGCGCTCTTCGCGAAGCGGGCGGCGGACATCGACCGGATCTCGGGAGGGCGACTCTCTATCAACGTCGTCTCGTCGTGGTGGGCCGAGGAGGCGCGGCGCTTCGGCGTGCACTTCGACGAGCACGACGACCGCTACGCGCGCACCGAGGAGTGGCTCGACATCGTCGATCGCCTCTGGGCCGGCGAAGAGGTCGATCACGACGGCCGCTTCTACCGGGTCGAGGGCGGTCGGGTCTCGCCGGGGCCGCTCCAGTCGCCGAGGCCCCGCGTCTACGCCGGTGGGGAATCGCCGAGGGGGAAGGCGACGATCGCCCGCGTCGCCGACGCCTGGCTCACGCACGGCGATCCGCCGGAGGTGCTCGAGCCGAAGCTCCGGGAGATGGCGGAACGCAGAGCGGAACTCGGCCTCCCGGCGATGCCCTTCGGGGTGGCGGGCTACGCCGTCGTGCGCGGGAGCGAGGCGGAGGCCCGGCGGGAGGTGGAGCGGATCACCGATGTGAAGGCGAGCGCCCGCGGGTACGCGAACTACCGCGACTTCGTCGAGCACTCGAAGCTCGAACGGACCCTCTCGATCGAAGACTACTCGGTGTCGAACCGCGGTCTGAGGACCGGGCTGGTCGGCACGCCGGAGCAGGTGGCGGAGCGTCTCATCGAACTGGAGCGGATCGGGGTCGATCTCGTCCTGCTGCAGCTCTCGCCGCAGGCGGAGGAGATGGAGCGATTCGCCGAGGAGGTGATCCCGCTCGTGCGCGGGGCGGGGGTCGTGGCGGCCTGACCGGCGGAGGCCGCCGACGGGGGTGGGGCGTTGGAGGCGGTTGAGCTTCCGCCGGGGACCCCACAGCTTCGCGGGACGATGTCCTCTCCCCGCCCCACCCTCGACGCCCCCGAGGCGCTGGACGCCCTCGCCCGGGATCCGGTGTTCGGTCCGTGGCTGGACGTCCTCTCTCCCCCCGCCATCCCCCGGCGGCGGCGATCGGCCTTCGCGGCCCTCGCCTCGATCATCGTTCATCAGCAGCTCGCGGGGGCGGCGGCCCGAGCGATTCACGGACGCTTCGTCGAGGCGTTGGGGGGGCGCGTCCGCGCCGAGACGGTCCTCGCAACCCACCCTGAGCGCCTGCGGGGCGCCGGTCTCTCGCGTGCCAAGCTGGAGGCGATCGTCGACCTGGCGTCGAAGGCGTCCGACGGGACGCTCCGCCTCCGGTCGCTCTGGCGCTTCGAGGAGGACGACCTCGTGGAGCACCTCTCGCAGGTGCGGGGGATCGGCGAGTGGTCGGCTCAGATGTTCCTGATCTTCGACCTGAGGCGCCCCGACGTCTGGCCGGTCGGGGACCTCGCCGTCCGCCACGGCTGGGCCCGCATCCACGGGCTGACCGAGTCGCCCAAGCCGCGAGCGCTGCGGGACGCGGCCGACCACCTGAGGCCGTGGCGCTCCACGGCGGCCTGGTACTGCTGGCGGGCGTCGCACACCACGGTGGAGCCGGGCGGGACGTAGACGGCGGAGCTACCGCACGGTCAGCCCGCCCGGGATCTGCGCGAAGGCGAAGTTCGCGTAGCGCAGCTCGTTCGCGCGGAAGAGGGGGAAGACGTCGTCGCGGTAGGCCTTCCAGGACTGGTAGACGCGATCGAATCCGGCGTCCGCCGCGGCCTGCTCCTCGAGGAAGGCGTTCGACTCCCGCCACGCCGCCTCCATGACGTCGTCCGGGTAGGCGCGGAGCGTGATGCCGTGATCGTCCACGAGCCTCCGCAGGGCCCTCGGATTCTCGGCATCGTAGCGGGCCATCTGGTCGAGCGCCGCCTCGTGGCACGCCGTCTCGATCAGCGCCTGGTAGCTCGGCGGGAGCTCGTCGAAGGCGGCCTTCGACACCTGCAGGACGGCGCTGAGCCCCGGCTCCCACCACCCGGGCATGTAGTAGTTCGGGGCGATCTCGTGGAAGCCGAGCTTCTCGTCGTCGTAGGGACCGACCCACTCGGTGGCGTCGATCGCACCGCGCTCGAGCGCGGGGTAGATCTCCGGTCCCCCCAGGACCTGCACCGAGGCGCCGAGACGGTTCATGATCTCGCCGCCGACGCCGGGGATGCGGATCCGCAGCCCCTGTAGGTCGGCCAGCGAATTCACGGGCTCGCGGAACCAGCCCCCCATCTGCGTCCCCGTGCCGCCGGCGAGGAAGTTCACGATCCCGAAGTCGGCGTAGACCTCGCGCAGCAGCTCCAGTCCGCCGCCGTGCAGGAGCCAGGCGTTCTGCTGGCGCTGGTTCAGCCCGAAGGGGATGGTCGCGTCGAAGGCGAGGGCGGGGTTCTTGCCGACGTAGTAGTAGCCGCCGGTGTATCCGGCCTGCACCGTCCCCTGCTGGACGGCGTCCATGACCTGAAGTGCCGGGACGAGCTCGCCCGCCGCGTACACCCGGATCTGGAAGCGACCGTCGGTCAGCTCTCCGACCCGCTCCGCGATCCGCTCCGCCGCCCCGTGCAGGATGTCGAGGGAGGGCGGGAAGCTCGTCGCCAGTCGCCACCGGATCTCCGGCCCCTGAACCGCCGCCTCGGCCGAGGCGACCATGCCACCGCCCTCGGAGTCTCCACAGGCGGCGAGGGCGCCGGCGCCGGCGGCGCCGAGGGTGGCCTTCTTCACGAACTCGCGACGGCGCATGCCGGTCTCTCCAGGAAGCGATCGAGGTGCGGCTCCGGCGGGTAGGGCGCGCCCTCCGGCCGGGGAAGGGGTGGGGAAGGGGGTACCGATACGCACCCGTGCCTCTCCGGGCAATCCGGTGCAGGTTGCACCGCATGGACGACCTCCCGCTTCGACTCGACGACCTGGAGTCCCTCGCCCGCGCCGCGATGGATCCGCGCGCCTTCGACTACTACCTCGGGGGGGCGGAGGATGAGCACACTCTCGCCGGGAACCGCGAGGCGCTCGACCGCATCCGCTTCCGCGGTCGCGTCCTGGTCGACGTCACCTCGATCGACCTCGGCGTCGAGCTGCTCGGCACTCGGCTCCCCTCCCCGGTCTGCATCGCCCCGACCGCCTTCCAGCGTCTCGCCCACCCCGGCGGGGAGGAGGCGACGGCCGCTGCCGCGGCGACCGTAGGGCACCTGATGGTCGCTTCGACGCTGGCCACCACCCGGTTCGAGGAGGTGGCCGCGAGCGGGGGGCCGACGTGGCTGCAGCTCTACGTCTTCCGCGATCGCGGGCTCAGCGAGGCGCTGGTGCAGCGCGCGGAGGCCGCGGGGGCGACGGCGCTCTGTCTGACGGTGGACACCCCGGTCCAGGGGAAGCGGGAGCGCGACGTCCGGAACGGATTCGCCCTCCCCCCGCATCTGCGGATGGCGAACTTCGACGGCGGCGTGGGCGACGGGCTCGGCGTCCGCCCGGGGGACTCCGCCCTCGCCGCCTTCATCCACGAGCAGTTCGACCCGTCGGTGGACTGGTCGGACGTCGCCTGGCTCCGCTCCATCACCCGCCTCCCCCTCGTCCTCAAGGGCGTGACCCACCCGGAGGACGCCCGCCGCGCGGTCGACGAGGGGATCGACGGCCTGGTCGTCTCGAACCACGGCGGACGGCAGCTCGACGGCGCACTCGCCACGATCGACGCCCTCCCCGACGTCGTGGCCGCGGTGCAGGGGCGCATCCCGGTCCTCCTGGACGGGGGCGTCCGGCGCGGTCGTCACGTGGCGGCGGCGCTCTGCCTCGGCGCGGCGGCGGTTCTCGTGGGCCGACCGGTTCTCTACGGGCTCGCGGCGGCCGGTCGCGACGGCGTTCGCCACGTCCTCGACACCCTCGACGACGAACTCTCCCGAACGATGGCGCTCCTCGGTGCGACGCGGGTCTCCGAGCTCGGACCGGACCTCGTGGCCCCCCGTCGGGGTGGATGGTAGACTCGGGCCACCGCACCTCCGGTCCCTCGTTCCGTCACCCCGGATCGCACATGACGTCCGTATCGGCCTCCCTCCGACCCGCCCGCGCCCTCTTCCACGGGGTCCTTCTCGGCCTCCTCCTGGCCGGGGCCGCCCCCGCGACCGCTCAGCTCGTTGCCGGGAATCCCGGCGAGACGCTTCGGACCGAGTCGGGGATGGTCGTGAGCGAGCACCCCGAGGCCTCCCGCGCCGGTGCTGAGGTGCTGGAGGCGGGCGGGAACGCCGTCGATGCGGCGATCGCCACCGGGCTCGCCCTCGCCGTGACGCACCCCTCCGCCGGGAACATCGGCGGAGGCGGCTTCATGGTGATCCGCTTCCCCGACGGGTCGGCCACCGCTCTCGACTTTCGGGAGAAGGCGCCGCTCGCCGCGCACCCGGAGATGTTCCTCGACGAGGACGGCGAGTACTCGTCGACCATTCACCACAACAGCCACGTCGCCGTCGGCGTCCCGGGGACGGTCGCCGGCTTCGAGAAGGCGCACCGCCTGTATGGGAGCACGGAGTGGCCGGGTCTGGTTCAACCGGCCGTCGACCTGGCCGCGGACGGCTTCGAGCTCCACTCCCGGCTGGCGCGGTCGCTCGCCTGGATGATCGATCGCCACGAGCGCTACCCCGCGACCGTCGCGGCCTTCTCGAAGGCCGGGGTGCCGTACGAGGCGGGGGAGACCCTGCGCCAGCCCGACCTGGCCGCCACCCTCGGCCGGATCCGGGACGAGGGCGCGGCCGGCTTCTACACCGGCGAGACCGCCCGTCTCCTGGTCGAGGAGATGGCGCGGGGTGGGGGGATGATCACGCTGGAAGACCTGGCCCGGTACCGGGCCCGCGAGCGCGCCCCCGTGGTGGGCAGCTACCGCGGAACGGAGGTGGTCGCGATGGCGCCGCCCTCGAGCGGCGGGGTCGCCCTCGTCCAGATGCTCAACCTCCTCGAGGGGTGGGAGATGGGCGAGGTGGAGCACAACTCCACCCTCTACCTGCACCGCCTCGCCGAGGTCATGCGCCTCGCCTACCGCGACCGCGCCCGCTTCCTCGCCGATCCCGACCTCGTGGACGTGCCCATCCACCGCCTCACCTCGAAGTCGTACGCCGACGTGCTGCGCTCCGAGATCGACCCGACGCGAGCGACGCCCTCGTCGGTGGAGGATGTGACCTCGGCGCAGTGGCCGGAGTCGATGGAGACGACCCACTACTCGGTCGTCGACGGGGACGGCATGGCCGTCTCGGTGACGTACACGTTGGAGCAGGGGTACGGCTCCGGGATCGTCGTGCCGGGCGCGGGCTTCCTCCTCAACAACGAGATGGGCGACTTCAACGCCGCCCCCGGGATGACGACGGAGACGGGGCTGATCGGATCCCAGCCGAACCTCGCTCGGCCGGAGCAGCGGATGCTGTCGAGCATGACGCCGGCGATCCTGGCGCGGGATGGGGAGCTGGTCGCCGTGATCGGCTCGCCGGGCGGGAGGACGATCATCAACACCGTCCTTCAGCTCGTCCTGAACCTCGTCGATCATGAGATGGGCTTCCCCGCGGCCGTCGAGGCGCGACGGGTGCATCATCAGTGGTTCCCCGACCGGCTCACGATCGAGGCGGATGGCGCAACGCCGCAGACGCTCGCCCAGCTCGAAGTGATGGGGCACGCGCTCCGTATGCGAGGGAGCCAGGGGCTGGCGCACTCGATCTGGATCGACCCCGCAACCGGGGAGCGGGTCGGGACGCCCGATGCCCGCAACCCCGAGTCCGGCGCCGCCGGGCACCGCTGACCGTCCGAAAGAAGACCGACCATGCAGGATCGACGACTCTCCGAAGAAGAAGCCCGCCGCCTCTGGGAGCGGGCCGCCCGGCTGCATGCCGAGTCGGCCGCGAAGGAGCTGACTGCGGGCGAAGGTGACTCCGAGGCCGAGTCTCCCGAGTCGGCGGATCGCTCCGACTACTCCGTCGATGTCGTGGTGCGCTCTGCGGTCGAGGCGGGGATCCCCGCCGAGTACGTCCGTCGGGCGCTGGAGGAGATGTCGCCCGACGGGGAGCCCTTGGGGAAGGTGGACGTCTGGGCCGACCGCTACCTCGGGGAGGGCGGGCGGACCCTCCGGGTCGCGCGCACGGTCGACGGCTCGGTCGACGCCGTCTACGCCGCGTTGCAGCGCGTCTTCCCGAATGCGCCCTACCAGCTGACGCTGACCTCGACCGATGGGCGGGATCCGCGAAGCGGCGGTCGGCTCACCTTCGAGGTTCCGACGTACGCGGGGTTCGCCGGCGCCGGCGCCTCGAGCAAGGCGGTGATGCAGGTCCGCCACTGGGCCGACATCCGCGAGCTGCACGTCCGGCTCCTGCCGAAGCCGCCCGAGGGGGAGGGGATGCCGGAGCGTACGGAGGTGGAGCTCTTCGCGAATCTGGCGCACACCCGGCGGGTGAACTTCTGGGCGGGGAACGGCGTCGCGGGGGCGGTGGGTCTGGTGACCGCGATGCTGACGGGGGCGATCACCTCCTCGATCATCGACCCGGTCGTGGCGGCCGAGCTCCTGACCACCTTCGGCGCGGCGGGCGCCGCCGGGGTCGGGTCCTTCCTGGGGCTGGGCCGTGCCTGGCGTCCCGTCTACCGGTACGGCATCGGCAAGGGCCGCGAGGGGATGGGGAAGCTGATCGACGCCCTCGTCGTCGACCTTCAGACCGGGGGCGCCTTCACCTCGAAGGATCCGAAGCCGGTTCAGGAGGGCACGGGCGTCAACGACATGCTCAAGCAGCTGGGGCTCTAGCCGCCCTCTGACGCCGCGGCGCCCCGCCGCGCCTGTTGCTCACCGGCCTTCCGCGACCTCGCACGCGAGCTCAGACCGGCGTCCGCCACCCCCAGCGGTCCTCCGCCTCTCCTCGCGCGATCGCGAGAAACCGAGACTGGATCGCCTCGGTCACCGGCCCGCGTCCGCCCGAGCCGACCTCGATGTGGTCCACCGAGCGGATCGGCGTGACCTCCGATGCGGTCCCGCAGAGGAAGAGCTCGTCGGCGGCGTACAGCATCTCGCGCGGAACCGGCTGATCCCGCACCTCGATCCCGAGGTCGCGCGCGATGGTCATGACGGCGTCGCGTGTGATCCCCGCGAGCGAGGTCCCGTCGAGCGTGGGGGTGACGAGGAGCCCGTCGCGGATGAGGAAGAGGTTCTGTCCGCTCCCCTCGCTCACCCGCCCGTCGGGTCCCAGGCAGATCCCCTCGTGGAAGCCGTTCGCGATCGCGTCGGTCTTCACCAGCGTCGAGTTCGTATAGTGCCCTGCGGCCTTCGCCTGGACGGGGAAGGTGTTCGGCGCGGCGCGGTTCCACGCCGAGACGCAGACGTCGACGCCCTTCTCGAGCGCCTCGGCCCCCAGGTAGGCCCCCCAGGGGAAGGAGGCGACGTAGCTCTCGAGCGGGGAGCCCCCGACAGGGTAGAGCCCGGGCGCGCCGAAGCCCCACAGCACCATGGGTCGGACGTACGCGCTCCGCAGTCCATTCCGCCGGACCGTCTCGATGCACGCCTCGATCAGCGTCGCCTCGTCGTGCTCGAGCGGCATGCGGTAGATGCGGCACGAGTCGCGCAGGCGCCGGATGTGCTCGGGGAGGCGGAAGATGGAGGGTCCGTCGGGCGTCTCGTAGCAGCGGATCCCCTCGAAGACGGAGGCCCCGAACTGGACCGCCGTCGACAGGAGGTGGAGCTGCGCGGAGTCCCACGGGATGA
>JANQLR010000071.1 GCA_028280525.1 Longimicrobiales bacterium | reverse complement strand
TGCCGGCGATCGCGGTCTCCCGAGGCGACCTCCGACCCGGAACCGAGCGGCACGGACCGGGTCGACGAGAACAGGCCGTGCGCGGGTCGCTGGTCTTGGCCGAGACGGGGCTCGCCGTGGTCCTCGTGGTCTGGTCCGCACTCCTGTCCCGGGACCTCGTGTCGATGGCGCAGGACGACGGCGGCTTCCGCTCCGAGGGGATCGTCTCCGCGCAGCTCAACATCCGAAGCCGGCCCGACGGGCGGTCCGAGGAGACCATCCAGACCTTCTATCGCACCCTGGAAGAGCGCGCTCGCACCCTCCCCGGCGTGACCTCCGTCGCGCTCGCCACCGAGCTGCCGTACACCGGGAGTGCGTTGATCACGATGATGACGCCCGAGGGTGTGGAGGTACCGGAGGAGGGCGAGTGGATGCCGATCGTCGGCGTGGCGGGGGACTGGTTCGAGACGCTGGGCGTGCGGATCGTACAGGGGCGACCCTTCGGAGGCGCCGAGGACGTCGATCGACGGGTTGCCGTGGTCAACGAGGCCTTCGTTCGCCGCTACTGGCCGGACCGGAGTCCGTTGGGGCTGACGGTGGCGGGCGGCGGGTCGCAGGTGGACGACGATGAGGCCTTCGAGGTGGTCGGAGTGATCGCGGATATCCGCACCTCTCCAGGGGAGACGCCACCGCCGAAGATCTACGTGCCGTCCGTCTACGAGACGACCGCGCGCATGAACCTCATCCTGGAAACCTCCGGGCCGGTCGACGTCCCGATTGCGGCGTTGCGGGTGGTCGTTGCGGAGCTCGACCCCGGCCTCCCGATCGCCCGCGTCGAGACGCTCGAGGCGGTGGTGGAAGACGCCCTGTCGACCCCGACCTTCTACGCGACCCTCTTCTCCAGCTTCGGACTGACGGCACTCCTCCTCGCCCTCGTCGGGGTGTACGGGACCACGGCGTATGCCACGGCGAGCCGCGCCCGGGAGATCGGAATCCGCGTGGCGCTGGGCGAGGCCCGCGAGCGGATCGTCGCCCGGGTGCTGCGCCGCACCGGCGTGATCGTGGCGGGCGGCATCGCGGTCGGCTCGCTCGGCGCCCTCGCGGCCTCCCGCATCGGGGCGGACGCGCTCCGGCTCGTCGAACCGAGCGATCCGACCACCTACCTCTCCGTGGCGGCAGTCGTCCTGTCGGCCGCCCTGGTCGCGGCGTGGGTCCCGGCTCGGCGGCTCACCCGCGTCGATCCCGCTCAGACCCTCCGCCGCGAGACCTGACCCTTCGGACCTCCGATCCCATGACCACACGAACCTTCCAGATCCTCTTCGCCCTCGCCGAGGGACCGCTTCACGGCTACGGCATCCGCCAACGGGTGGAGGAGCGCACCCAGGGGGAGGTCCGGCTCGGCTCCGGAACGCTCTACGAGGCCGTGCACCGGCTCCAGGATGCGGGGGAGATCGAGGAGGTTCCGGCCCCGTGCGAGGAGCCCTCCTCCGGGGGCCCGCCGCGTCGCTTCTACGCGCTCACGGCACAGGGTCGCAGCGCCCTTCGGAGGGAGCTGCACCGGATGGACGAGGTCGTGCGGCTGGCGCGGGGGCTGGAGCTTCTGGAGGGGTGAAGCGGGCCGACCGGGCGCGGGACGCGCGCCGGTCGAGGCGGGACCGAACGCTCCGCACCAGCCGATCCGGTGCGATCCTTCAGCCTCGTCGGGCAGCCAGAAAGGGTTCCGCCATCACCCCCGCCCACACCATCAGGAACCGCTCCACGTCCGCGGCCTCCACGACGAGCGGGCCTCGCAGCTTCACGACGTTGTGGTCGGGTCCGTCGGTGCCGGCCAGGACGCCCTCCTCCTTGAGCCGCGCAACGACGTAGGAGGTCGCATCGGGGTCGGGGAGCGGGGCGCCGTCGCCCGACTCGAGCGCCGGCCAGGCGGAGCGGTCGATCACGAGCTCGACCCCCAGGAAGAGCCCCATCCCCCGCACGTCCCCGACGATCGGGTCGCCTCCCGAGATCGATCGAAGACCCGCGAGGAGCTCCCGGCCTCGTTCGTCCGCATTCGCGGGGAGATCCTCGGCCTCGAGCACGTCGAGCATCGCATCCGCCGCCGCGCAGGCGACGGGGTTTCCACCGAAGGTGGTGAAGAACTCCATCCCGTTGTCGAAGGCGTCGGCGATCTCCCGACGGGTGACGACGGCGGCCACCGGGAAGCCGTTCCCCATGGGTTTGCCCAGGACGACGATGTCCGGCGTGACGCCCTGCGTCTCGTAGCCCCACATCGTGGCACCGAGACGGCCGAAGCCCGTCTGGACCTCGTCGGCGATCGCGAGGCCGCCCGCGGCTCGCAGCGCCTCGTAGACCCGCGACAGGTAGCCGGCCGGGGGAACGATCTGTCCGCCGACGCTCGGGAAGGTCTCGGCGATGAAGGCTCCCGGCGCCGCTCCGTTCGCCACC
>JANQLR010000335.1 GCA_028280525.1 Longimicrobiales bacterium | reverse complement strand
CCCCATCCGCGCGGATGTCGTGGCTCTGGGGCGACGCGCTCGTTGCGCTGGGCCAGGGGCGGGTTCCCGAGGCCGAGTCGCTCCTCTCGGAGATGCGTGCCGCCGCGGAGGAGGCGGCGATGCGCGGAGCGGCGAACGGGGTGTCGCCCTACGCCCCGGTCTGGATCACCACGATCGAGGCCCTCGTCCTGGAGGCCATCGGCTATCAGGACCAGGCCATCGAGACGGCGCGGCAGGCGGCCGATGTGGAGGCGGCGCTCCCCGTCGACTTCGGCCCGCCGCTCGCGTACCGGCCGGCGCGGGAGGTTCACGCGGACCTCCTCCGCGGCGCCGGGTACCTCGACGACGCCATCTCGGCGTACCGGATGCAGCTGGTGAGGACGCCCGACCGGCTGCGGACGCTGGCGGGACTCGCGGAGGCGGCGATCGCGGCCGAGGCCTACGAGATCGCCCTCGACGCGAAGGACCGGATGCGGGCGCACATGGTCCGGGATCCGGAGCAGCCGGCGAATCGATACACGCAGCTGATCGCACACCTCGACGGGTTGGGGACGGGGACGGGGATGTCGGGCCGCTGAGGGGGACGCCGCCCCTCGGCTCCCGGTAGCCGTCCCCTTCCCCATGCCCGGGTCCGGATCGCGGAGACCTATTCCTCCCGCATGACCTCCACCGGGTCGACCCGCGCAGCCCGCACCGCAGACGGGAGCGCCGCGAGCAGGCATCCGGCCAGCGCCACCCCCACCACCGCCCCGAAGGTGACGGGATCCCGCGCCCCCACGTCGAAGAGGAACCGCTCCAGCGTCGAGCCGAGGAGGACGGCGCCCGCGAGCCCGACGGCACCGCCGCCCGCCGCCATCCATGCGGCACGACGGAGGACGCGGCCACGCACCTCCGACCGGCTCGCGCCGAGGGCGAATCGCACCCCGATCTCGCGCATCCCCCGGCGCACGCCGAAGGCGATCACGCCGTGCACCCCGATGAGCGACACCAGGATCGCGAGCACCCCGAACAGGGTGAGGACGAGGGTGCGGAAGCGCTGCGTCGACGCGGTGTCGAGCATGCGCGCCTCGAGGGTCATCGCACCCTGCACCGGGACGTGCACGTCGAGCTCCGCGACCGCACGCCGGACTGCGGGAAGCACCTGGTACGGGTCTCCCGCGGTGCGCACGCTGAGGTAGAAGAACCGCCCGCTGACGAACTGCCAGAGGTGCCGGAACTCGTCGAAACGGTAGTACCCCCTCGGTGCGCTCTCCGCGCCGAGTTCGTCGTCCAGCACGTCTGGAACGACGCCGACGATCCGATAGCGGAACTCGGGAGGGGCGGGAACGCCCGGGTCCGCATAGAAGGAGATCTCGCGCCCGATCGCCGGGCCCTCGATCCCGAGGGTGGCGAGCGCCGCGCGGTTCACGACGACCTCGCGAGCCCCCTCCTCCCCGAGGGGGTCGCTCCCCTCCAGCCGGATTCCCAGCGTCTCCCAGTAGTCCCCGTTGACGACCTCGATGCGGACGTTCGGGGTGACGCCGCGGGTGAAGGGGACGTCGTCCAACAGCGTCGCCGCCTCCAGACTGGCCCCCGAGAAGGGGAGGTGCGTGCTCGTGGCCGCTGCCCGGACGCCCGGGATCGCCCGCACCTGCTCGAGGAGTCGGGCGTGGAACTCCGAGATGCGGTCGGATTCGCCCCACCGTTCGCGGCCGAGTCCGATCTCCATGGTCAGGACCTGCTCCGGCTCCGCCACCCCGGTCTCGACCGAGGTCAGTCGTTGGAAGGAACGGAGGAGCAGGCCGGAGCCGGTGAGGAGGACCACGGCAATCGCCACCTGAGCCCCGGCCACGAGGGCGTGGATGCGCGACTCCCCTCGGCGGGCCCGCTGGCTCCCCGGCCCCATTCCGGCTCCGAGTCTGGGGGCAAGGCCGATCACGAGCCCGCAGAGGATCGAGACGGCCACACCGGTCAGGACCACCTGGGGATCCAGGGCGATCTCCTCCCGACGCGGGAGTTCGGCGGGTGCCAGGGCGAGGAGGAGCCGCACTCCTCCCCACGCCCCGACCGCCCCCACCACCCCCCCGGCCAGACCGAGCGCGCCCGACTCGAGGAGGAGCTGTGCCCGGACGCGTCGTCGCGTGGCCCCGAGGGAGAGACGGACCGCGAACTCCCGTCGCCGAGCCTCCACGCGCGACAGCGTCAGCCCCACCACATTCGTGCAGGCGGTCAGGAGGAAGAAGCCGACGGCCGCGAGGAAGATCCACAGAGTCCGGCGGACGGGAGCGAGCAGGACGTCCGCCCACCCCTGCACCACCCGCCCGGTCTTCTCCGACCCGTGCTGCTCGTCGATCGCCGCGGCCACCGATTCGAACTCCGCGCGCGCGACCTCGATCGAGGTCCCGGGCGTAAGCCGACCGAGAACGCGGAGGAAGCCGGCCCGTCGGTTCTCCATGAAGGCGGCCTGTCGAAGCGGGACCCAGACGTCGATGTCCGACTCGGGGAATGCGAAGTCGGGAGGCATGACCCCGCGGACCTCCCAGGACGCCTCCGACAGGGTGATCGTCGTACCCACGACCCCGGGATCCCGACCGAAGCGGGAGGTCCACAGTTCGTGACTCAGGAAGAGCACGTTCTCGCCGATCTCCCACGTCTCCTCGCCCGCGAAGGCGCCGAGCGAGGGGCGAACCCCCACGAGCGGGAGCAGCTCCGCCGTCCCCGACACACCCCGCCACTCCTCGGCGATGCCGTCGTGGAGGTAGATCCCCTCGAAGCGCATCCACGCGGCGAGTCCTTCGAAGGAGTCCAGCTCCCGCTGCCAGTCGAGGAAGTCGGGGTGGGACACCGCTCCGTCCGCCGCCTCCCCGTCCGCCCGGAGGCCATCGATGCGGACCATCCGGTCCGGCTCGAACCAGGGGAGCTCGGTCAGGAGGACGCGGTCGACGACCGTCGCGACGGAGAGGGTGGCGGCCATCGCCAGCCCGAGGGTCCCCACTACGGCGAAGGCGTAGCCGGGCGACCGCCGGAAGACGCGCACGGGATCGCGCAGGTCGAACCGCGACCCGTCCGGCCGACTGCCCGGGTCCGCCCCCCCTCTCCCAGCCGTCTGCATCCCGCGACCGCCGGTGCGCCATCCGCGTCCGCGAAGCCGGTCCAGGAGGGACCAGAAGAGGACCGATCCCGCCTGCCATACGTACCAGCGCCGCGCGGCGCCGCGACCGCTCCGGGCGGACCGACGCTCCATCTCTTCCCGCAGATCGGCGCGAATCACGTCGCCGACGCGCCCCGCCAGCGACCGTCCCAGGAGCCCGTCCATCCAGCCGGCCACCCCCCCGAGCTCCGTCACCGGTCCGCCCCGTCGATCACCGACTCGATGCCGTCCCAGAGGGTGAGCAGGGTGTCGCGTCGGTCCCGCAGCGCGAGGAGCCCGTCCGGAGTCACCTCGAAGCGCCGGCGAATGTGTCCGCCGCGTGCCTCTCCGGGGTCCTCGGGGTGCCAGCTCAGGAGCCCCTTCGACTCGAGTCGGTTGAGGGTCGAGTAGAGCGCGCCGCGCGTGACCCGGCGCCCCGCCGTGTCCTCGAGCTCGCGGGCGATCTCCGGCGCGAACGCCACCTCCCCGAGACGGATCACCACGAGCAGGACCAGCTGTTCGAACTCACCGAGTCCCTCTCGTCCACCCATCTCACGCCCCCGTCGTCGCCCCTGGTGTCTGCAAGACCTACTTAGTCTATCTTGCAGACATTCTGGGGCGCGGTCAACCAGCGGGAACCTACCCGCGTCCTTCCGAGCCGGCCCCTCTGGCTGGCGTCCCTTTGAGCGGCGTCCCTCCGACTGGCGTCCCCTCGAGCGGCGTCCGTCCGACCCGTCCCCCTCCGGCCCGTCCCCCCTCCGACCGGTGGGAACACCGCACGCCGCCAGCGCACGGGGGGCCGTTCCCCAGCAACCATGCGGACACGCGGGGCGGCCACTTGGGGAGCCGGATCCCGGCGGGGTATGATGGATCGTCGTCCACGCGTCGCCGTCCAACTGCCGCCTACCCCACGTGAGCTTCGTCCACCTCCACACCCACTCCGAGTACTCCCTCCTCGACGGCGCGAACCGGATCAAGGATCTGGTGCACCGGGCGAACCACTTCGAGATGCCCGCGATGGCCCTCACGGACCACGGGTGCATGTTCGGAGCCTGGACCTTCCAGAAGACGGCGTGGGCGAACGGGCTGAAGCCGATCCTGGGGATGGAGGCGTACGTCGCACCGGGAGACCGCCGCGACCGGACGCGCTCGGAGGGGGGCGGGAAGAACTACTTCCACCTGGTGATGATGGCCCGCGACCGCGTCGGCTATCAGAACCTGGTGAAGCTCTCCTCGATCGGGTACACGGAGGGCTTCTACTTCAAGCCGCGCATCGACCGCGAGGTCATGCGGCAGTACTCCGAGGGGATCATCGTCACCTCGGCCTGCCTGGCCGGCGAGGTCGCCCAGAACCTGATGAAGGACGACTGGGACGCGGCGCGGGCGGCGGCGGCGTGGCACGCGGAGGTCTTCAGCGGCCGGTACTACCTGGAGGTCCAGGGACACGACTCCGACGGCCAGAACGAGCTCAACCGGAAGATCCTGAAGCTCGGCGAAGAGATGGGGATCCCGGTCGTGGCGACGAACGACGCCCACTTCCTTCGAGAGGACGACCACGAGGCGCACGACGTCCTCTGCTGCATCGGGATGGGGAAGGACCGCGACGACCCGAACCGGCTGATCTACGACGAGGGGCTCTACTTCAAGAACCACGAGGAGATGCACGAGCGCTTCCCGGACAACCCGGAGGTGGTCGAAAACACCCTCGGGATCGGGGACGAGGTCGACTGGAAATTCGACAAGAAGTACTACCTGCCGGAGTTCCCCCTCCCCGAGGCGTTCATCGAGCCCGGCCGCCCGATGGTCGACAACGAGAACGCCTACCTGGAGCACCTGGCCCGCGAGGGGGCGAAGGAGCGATACGGCGAGCCGCTCTCCGAGGAGGTGCAGGCGCGGCTCGACTACGAGCTCGACGTCATCAAGGGGACGGGGTACGCCGGGTACTTCCTGATCACCGCCGACTTCATTCAGTGGGCTCGGGATCACGACATCCCGGTCGGGCCCGGCCGCGGATCGGCCGCCGGCTCTCTGGTGGCGTACGCGACCGGGATCACGAACCTCGACCCGCTCGAGTTCGATCTCCTCTTCGAGCGCTTCCTGAATCCCGAGCGCGTCTCGATGCCGGACGTCGACATCGACTTCTGCTACGAGCGCCGCGCGGAGGTGATCGACTACACCCGCGAGAAGTACGGGAAGGACGCCGTCGGGCAGATCATCACCTTCGGGACGATGAAGTCGCGCGCCGTGGTGAAGGATGTCGGCCGCGTCCTCGGCTTCGAGCCGGGCGAGACGGACAAGATCGCGAAGATGATCCCGAACGCCCCCGGACAGAGCTTCACCGTGGCGGAGGCGGTCGAGAAGCTCGCCGACGTGAAGAAGCTCTACAAGCAGGACGAGCGGCACCGGCAGCTCTTCGACTACTCGATGACGCTCGAGGGGCTGTCGCGGCACACCTCGGTCCACGCCGCCGGCGTGGTGATCGCCCCGGGTCCGATCGACGACTACGTCCCCGTCTGCATCCAGACCGGGAAGGGCGTCGACGAGGACGCGATGGTCGTGACCCAGTACGACATGAACTGCCTCGAAGAGGCGGGCATGCTCAAGATGGACTTCCTGGGTCTGAAAACGCTGACCGTCATCTACGACGCGATGCAGGCGGTGAAGGCGCGGGTCGGGGAGCTGAAGCATCCGGAGACCGGCGAGGTCTACCACGACATGGACGACGTCCCCCTCGACGACCCGGCCGTCTACGACATGCTCGCCCGCGGCGGCACCTCCGGCGTCTTCCAGTTCGAGTCGACGCTCGCGACCGACAAGCTCCGCGCGATGCGCTGCGACCGCTTCGAAGACCTGGTCGCGACGAACGCGCTCATCCGTCCGGGGCCCCTCGACGCCGGGATGACCGACGTCTACATCGAGCGGAAGCTCGGCAAGCAGGAGGTCTCCTTCCCGCATCCGGATCTGGAAGAGACGCTGGAGCCGACCTACGGCATCATCGTCTACCAGGAGCAGGTGATGCGGATCGCGAACGTCCTGGCCGGCTTCTCGCTCGGCGAAGCGGACGTGCTCCGGAAGGCGGTGGGGAAGAAGAAGGCCGACCTGATCGCCGAGCAGCTGGGGAAGTTCCAGGCGCAGGCGAAGGAGCGGGGCGTGGACGCGGGAGTCGCCGCGGATCTGGCCGAGCAGATCGAGACCTTCGGTCGATACGGCTTCAACAAGTCGCACTCGGCCGCCTACTCGCTCGTCAGCTACCACACGGCGTGGCTCAAGGTGCACTACCCGGCCGAGTACATGGCCGGGCTCCTCTCGTCGGTGCTGGACAAGACCGACGACGTGGTGAAGTACATCGCCGAGTGCCGCGACCTGCCGCGCTACATTCCCACCCTCGACGCCCCGGTCGAGGTGCTGCCTCCGGATGTGAACGAATCCGGTTGGAAGTTCACCGCGATCGGGGGGACGCAGATCCGCTTCGGACTCGGCGCGGTTCGCGGGGTCGGGTCGGGGGCGGTCCAGTCGATCCTCGAGGCGCGGAAGGAGGGCCCCTTCACCTCCCTCTTCGACTTCCTCTCCCGCATCGACATCCGCGCGCTGAACAAGCGGGCGTGCGAGGCGCTGATCGCGGCGGGGGCGCTCGACGCCTTCGGGCACCGCGCCCAGCTCGTCGCCGGACTCGAGACCGCCTATCAGGAGGTCACCGCGCGGAAGGCGGAGGAGGAGGCGGGGCAGGAGTCGCTCTTCGGCGGGGGTGGCGGCTTCGGGATCGAGCGGCAGGATCCTCCGCTGCCGACGGTCGGGGAGTGGGCGGAGGACGACCTCCTCGCCCGGGAGAAGGAGGCGCTCGGCTTCTACATCTCCGGGCACCCCCTCGACCGGTGGCGCGACCTGGTCGGCGCCTTCGACACCGTGAACACCCGGGCGCTGCAGGAGGTGGCGGGGCAGAAGATCGAGCTCGCCTGCGTGGTGACGAACGTCGCCCGCCAGATCTCCAAGAAGAACAACCAGGAGTGGGGGAAGATCACCGTCGAGGACTTCCACGGGACGGCGACGGTGCTCGCCTTCAAGGACACCTGGCAGGCGGCGAAGGAGGTCGTGGTCGAGGACGCGGTGCTTCTGCTGAGGGGCTCGGTCTCGAACCGGGAGGGAGACGGCGAGGACCCGCCGATCTTCCTGGACGAGGTCGTCGCGCTGGAGACGCTCCCCGAGACCGGGCAGGTCGCGCTCCAGATCGAACTCCCCATCGGCGCCGGGTGGAAGCCCGAGCTCTTCTCGAAGGCGAAGGCCGTCCTGGCGAGCCACCCGGGGATGGTGCCCGTCGAGGTCACCCTCGGGTCGGACAACGGGATCCGGGCGCCGCGCCTCCGCTCGAAGTCGCTGAAGGTGGACGTCGCGAACGGGACGCTCCCCGCGCTCCGGGAGCTCTTCGGCGCGGGCCGGGTGCGGCTGGTGCGGCGGGGTGCGCCCGTCGGGGGGCCGCCCCCGGGGTTCTAGCGGCGTTTCGCGACAGCCGCTACTCCCGGTTCAACGACTCGATCGGGTCCACCGCGGCCGCTCGCAGCGCGGGGATCGAGGCCGCACCGATCGCGACCGCGCCGAGGAGGAGTCCCACCGCAACGAAGGTCACCGGATCCAGGGCGGGCACCTCTACGAGGAGGCCAGCGATGAAGCGCGTCAGGAGAAGCGCACCGACGACGCCGAGCGCGACCCCACCTCCGGCGAGCGTCGCCCCCTCCGCGAGCACGATCCCCCAGATCTGGTGCCGGGCCGCCCCCAGCGCCCCACGGATCCCGAACTCCCGCGTCCGCGCGCTCACCGAGAAGGCGAGGACGCCGCCGATCCCGACCGAGGCGATCAGGAGAGCCAGGAGCGCGAAGCCCCCGAGGAGGATCGCGTTGAGCCGCTGCGGTGCGACCGCGTCGCTCCCCAGCGCCTCGATCGTGGCCACGTTGTCGATCGGCTGATTCGGATCGAAGGAGAGAACGACCTCCCGAATCCCGGGCATCACCACCTCGGGCGAGTCGAGCAGGCGAACGACCATCGAGCCCGCCAGGTGAATCTGGCCGTACATGTTGTAGACGGTCGGCTCCGCGGGGGCGTCGAGGCCTTCCTGGTAGTCGCGGACCACGCCCACGACCGTACGCCACTCGGGCCCCACGCCGAGGTACATCTCCATCATCTCGTTGGTCCACGCCAACTGCCCGCCGACCGGATCTCGACCGCCGAAGAACTCCCGCGCCATCGCCTCGTTGATGACGACCACCTTCGGGGCATCGGGAAGATCGGAGTTCCGAAAGCCCCGCCCGGCGAGCAGCTCGATTCCGAGCGTCTCGAAGAAGGCGGGGGAGATCACGCGGAGTTCGGCGCGGGGAGTGGGCGCCCCGGGCTGGGGTTCGTGCCCCTCGACTTCGAACTCGCTCGAGAAGCGGCCCCCCTGCAGCGGGACGACGGTCGTCAGCGCGGCCCGCTCCACGCCGGGGAGCGACTCGACCCCGTCGAGGATGCCGAGGTACTGCACCCGATTCTCCTCGTCCGAGAGGCCGTTGCCGCGGGCGGGGATGTCCATGGCGAGGACCTCCGCGGTGTCGTACCCGGGGTCGACGCGAGCCAGGTGGATCATCGTGCGCACGAGGAGCCCCGCCCCCATCAGGAGGACGAAGGACGACCCGATCTGCGCCACGACGAGGGCGCGCTGAACCGTCCGGGCCCGCCCCCCGATCGTGAGTCGGGTTCCGCTCCGCGTCAGCGCCCCGATTCCGGTGGAGCCGGGGAGTGCGGGGAGGAAGGTGAAGAAGAGCGAGGCGCCGACGGCGGCGAGGAGCGCGAAGCTCAGAACGGTCCCGTCGAGCGCGATCTCCGAGGCGCGAACGGTGAAGCGCTCCGCGTAGGCGATGATCAGGTCGAGGCTCACCGAGGCGAAGAGGACGCCCACCACGGCCCCGACGGCGGCGAGGATCAGGCTCTCCGCCAGGAGCCCGCGTCGCAGTCCCCACCGCGTCCCCCCGAGGGAGAGGCGAATCGAGAGCTCCTGTCCGCGCCGCAGCACCCGGGTGAAGGTCAGGTTGGCGAGGTTCGCACAGGCGATGAGGAGGACCAGCGTCGCCGTCCCGAGGAGGAGGAGGAGGGTAGGACGGGCGCGCTCCGTCAGCTGCCGCTTGAGGGGCGTGACGGTCACCTCGTACCCGGAACCTTCGTCGTACGCCCCGGGGTGATCGGACCGGGACCGCCGGGCGATCGCCTCGACCTCGGGGCGGACGCTCTCCGCGGAGGCTCCGGGGGCGAGGCGCGCGAAGACCTCGGTCATCCGGTGGCGTCGGTCGTGGTTCATGGAGGCGGAGAGGTGGTGAGGACTCGCCGCCATGTTCACGTAAATGTCCGTCGCCTCCGGGTAGGGCGGCGCCGGATCGGCCACCCCGACCACCGTCGCGCTTCGGCCATTCATCTCGACCACGCGGCCGACGACTCCGGGGTCGGCGCCGAAGGTGTTCCTCCAGTAGCGATCGGAGAGGACGATCACGGGAGGCGCCTCCTCGCCGTCGTCGCCCTCGCCGATCACGCGCCCCGTGGAGGCCTCGAGCCCCATCACGCCGAAGTAGTTTCCGGTAACGATCCCGGCGGTCACCCGGCGTGGATCCCCCTGGCCGAGCATCGTGAAGTTCATGCTCGAGAACTCCGCCACCGCCGCCAGCGACGAGACCCCGGAACGGAGGTCCTCGATCTCGGGGACGGAGAAGAGGACGTTGTCGAGCCCGGCGAGCGGAGCTGCGTGCCGCAGATAGACGAGGCGATCCCCGTCCTCGTGCGGCAGAGGCTTGAGCAGGACCGCGTTCACGGCCGAGAACATCGCCGTGTTCGCGCCAATCCCGAGGCCGAGGGTGAGTACGAAGACCAGGGCGTACCCCGGGTTCCGGCCAAGCCCGCGCACCGCGTGCCGCATGTCCCGCATCATCTGCGTCATCCTCTCCATCCCCCCCATCGTCGTCCTACCTCCCGTATCCCTCGACGCCGCGCCGCGACGCCCCGCGAGCGCCTGCCACCGGAGCGAGGCCGCGACCGTGACCGTGTCGCCGAGCACCTCCTTCCAGTACCGAACCGTCCCGCGCACCCCGTCCCGATATCGCGCGTCCCTCCGCTGGAGCAGCTGGACCCGCACCACCTCGTCGCCGTGGACCTGCCGGAACCCGGCCGGATAGAGGGGGAGCAGAGCACGCAGGATGCGCGCCCGCCTCCGCTCGCCCGGGTCCGGTGGTCCCACGCGGGACTCTCCAGAAGCGCGCGCGCGGCCTTCAGGTCGGCCTCGAGTCGTGCGAGCTCGCCCTCGAGCGCCGCCCGGCCCTCCGCCGTGATCTCGTAGAAGCGCCAGCTCGAGCGCGGGTCGACCTCCGCGTCCAGGGGGGGCTCGGTCTCCTCGATCAGACCCTCCCGGGTCATGCGCTGGAGGCCCGCATACAACGTCCCGGCTCCCAGGCGCACGGCACCCCCCGTCCGCTCCTCGACCTCCCGCTTGATGCGGTAGCCGTGACCGGGGCCGGTCGAGAGCGTCAGGAGGATGTGCAGGGTGGCGGGGGTCAGCGGTTTCTTGGGTGAGGACGGGGGCATCGGTACGACTCGTTTCAGACTATCGACCATCGACTATCGACTATCGTTCATCGATGGTAGTGGGACGCGGGGAGTCCGCACAAGTCCGCCCTCGTGGAGGCCGGCGGTGGAGCTACCCCTCGACCGCCTCGATCCAGGCGATCTCGAGCGCGAACTCCCCAGCCTGCCGGTCGGCTACGAGGAACCCGAGCTGACCGACCTCCCCGGCGTCCATCGGAGGCACCTGGGGTCGGTAGCCTCGGTAGGTCGGGGTGAAGGTGTCGAGGGGGAGTTCGACCTCCCGCCACTCCCCGGCGGGCGGCGCGAAGGCGGCGGTGAAGGAGACCCCGTCCCACTCCCGGCCGCGTCGGAGCCGAAGCTGATAGCGTCGGCCATCGCCGCGGACCCGTAGGCGGATCGAATGTGCCGCGGCGAGCGAACCGATCGGGATCGGGGTCCGGACCGAGGCGAACCCCCCTCGGTTCTCCAGTGAGAGGACACCCTCGAAGACGGCCGTTCCCGGCTCGTCCCCCGCACGCAGCGCGCCACGGGACACCCCGCCCATCACTCCGTCGTTCACGGCGAACCACTCCTCGACGAGGGAGGTGCCGAAGTCGATGAGTCGATCGGGCGCGTCGGGTTGGGCCATCGCCTACTCCGCGTTCAGCGCGTCGCGCGGGTCGACCCGGGTCGCGCGGCGCGCCGGGACCCACGCCGCCAGGACGGCGGTGAGAAGAACCAGCCCGACCCCCGCGATCCAGGTCAGCGGATCGCCCGGGGCAACACCGAAGAGGAGCGCCTCCAGCGTCCCGCGAAGGAGGAAGGCCACGGCGCACCCGACGGCCACCCCGACCGCGGTCAGCGCGATCCGTTCGCGTACGATCAGCCGCTGGATGGACGCCGCATCCGCCCCCAGAGAGAGGCGAATCCCGATCTCGCGGAAGCGCTGGCGCACCTCGAAGGCGGTCGAACCGTAGAGGCCGACGAGGGCCAGGACGAGTCCCGAGAGGGCGAAGGCCCCGAGGAGGACGACGTTGAAGCGGGGCTGGGCGAGCGCCCGGTCGACCGTCTCCTCCAGCCGGGTCACCTCGGGAGTACCGATCCCCGGAGCGGCCGCCACCACGGCATCCCGGATCGCCGCCGCCATCCCCGGAGCGTCGCCGTCGATGCGGGCGATCCCGACCATGGAGGCCCACGGCAGATCTCCGTACAGACGGTAGACCATTCGGGAGGGCTCCTCGTCCAGCGTGACGTCGCGCAGCGTCCCGACGACCCCGATGATCGTCAGGTGCGACCCGTTCGGATTGCCCCAGACGATGCGCTTGCCGATCGCGTCCGAGGGGGATCCGAAGAAGTCGGTCGCCAGCCGATCGTCGATCATGACCGGTCTGCGGCCCCACGAGTCGTCGGTCCGCGGGAGGATGTCGGTGTCCTCGAAGACGCGCCCGGCGAGGAGCGGGATCCCCGCCGCCTGGAAGAAGCTCGAGGTGACGGCCCGCCAGTGAACCGCGGGGAAGTCCTTCGCCTCCGCAGGGAGGTCGTCCGCCGGCGCGACGTTGTTGGCGAGGGCGAACCCGGAGAAGGGGTCGATCGCGGTCGCACCGGCCACGCGAACGCCGGGGAGCTCCTCGACGCGGGTCAGGATCGTCGAGAGGAGGGCGTTCCGCTCTCGCCAGTCCCACGTCTGGTCCGGCATCGAGACGTCGAAGGTGTAGGCGCCCTCGGGTTCGAAGCCCGGATCGACGGCGGCCAGCTCGGCAAAGGAGCGGAAGAGGAGCCCGGTGCCGATCAGGAGGACGACGCTGATCGACACCTGCAGCCCGACGAGGAGCTGCCGGAGCCCCCGCGCGCCCTCGCCGCTCCCGCGCCCCCGGGTGCGCAGCGAAGAGCTCGCGCGCACCAGCCCGAGGGGCGCGAGTCCGAAGATCACGGCGGCGAGACCGACGGCGCCGAGCGCGACGGCGGTGGTCACGGGGTCGAGGGTGGCCTCCTCCACCCGCGGGATCCGGCCGATGGCGAGCCCGCGAACGGCGGGGATCGCGAGGGAGGCGAGGACGAGCCCCAGGGCGCCCCCGACCGCCGCCAGCACCGCGCTCTCGGTGAAGAGCTGCCGACCGAGCCGCGCGGTCGCCGCCCCGAGCGCGCGACGCACCCGCATCTCCGTCCCCCGGACCGTCGCGCGGACGAGGAGGAGTCCGGCGACGTTGACGCACGCCGTCAGGAGGAGGAGTGCGCCGGCGGCGAGGAGGACCCACCCGGCCCGGATCATCGTGGCGCCGATGAGGCTCTCCTCGACCGGCTGGATCCTCGCGCCCCACCCCCGATCTTCGGCGAAGGTGCTCGACTGCCAGGCGGCGAAGTCGTCGAGTTCCTCCGCCGCCGTCCCCTCCGTCGATCCCGGTGCGAGACGCGCGATCACGGTGAGGTAGTGCTCGCCCCGGTCGTTCGCCGGGTCGGCGCCCAGCGGGGTGACGACGCCGTCCTCCCCCAGGATGATCTCCAGCTCCGTCGGGTAGACGCCGACGATCGGCCAGCTCTGCCCGTCCATCGTGATGGAGCGGTCGAGGACCTCGGGGTCCGCGGCCATGCGGGTCCGCCAGAAGCTCTCGGAGATCATCGCGACGGAGGCCGGCGTCCCCGGGAGGTCCTCCTCCGGGAGGAAGGCCCGCCCCCGCACCAGCGGCGTGCCCAGGACCGGGAAGAAGTCGGCGCTCACCCGGATCCGATCGATGGAGCGGGTCTGCCCCGGGGCCTGGAGGTTCGCGGCGGAGCCGGCCATCGCCGCGACGCCGTCGAAGCGCTCCAGCCGCTCGCGCATGTCGAGGAAGCTCGGCTCCGCGACGCTGAAGTCGTCGCCGACCGGCGTGAGCATCAGGACCTCGACGATCTCCTCGGGGTCGGCGAAGGGGAGCGGATCGAGGACGACCGACCGGACCACGCCGAAGATCGTCGCCGTCGCGCCGATCCCGAGCGCGAGGGTCGCGATCGCCACCGCGGCGAAGCCCGGAGCGCGGTGCAGCTGCCGAAGGCCGTACCGCAGGTCGCGGAACAGGTCGCGGCCTCCGGCGAAGCGCGACCGGGCCCTGCGCTCCCGGGTCCGCTCCCGGCGGGCCTCACGGGTGATCCGGTCGACGTCGCCGAACTCCGCCCGGGCCCGGGCTCGGGCCGCCTCGGGATCGAGCCCCTCCGTGATCAGCTCGTCGACGCGGTGCTCCAGGTGCGCCTCCATCTCGGCGCGGAGGTCCGCGTCTTCGCGCGCCTCGGTGCGCAGGTCGAGGTCTTCCAGGTTTCGACCCTTCTCCGGGCCCCGTTCATCGTTCGGACGGCTCATCCCCGAGCCTCCCCGTCCAGGACCGCCCCGACCGCCTGGACGTAGCGCGCCCACTGCCGGCTCTGCTCCTCGAGTGCGCACCGACCGTCCGCCGTCAGCTCGTAGAACTTCGCTCGCCGGTTGTTCTCGGAGACGCCCCAGCTCCCCCGAATCCACCCCCGAGCCTTGAGGCGGTGCAACGCCGGATAGAGCGCTCCCTCCTCCACCTGCAGAGCCTCGCTCGACAGCGCACGAATCGCTCGGACGATCTGGTACCCGTGCTTCGCCTCACCCTCGAGCGTGCGCAGCACCAGCAGGTCCAGCGTCCCCTGAAGGAGCTCCAGCTTCGACATCTTCCCTCCCCGTACCCCGATCGAGTTCTTCCCATAAGGCGACAAGGGGAACGTCACGACACTCCCATAAGGCGTCAAGGGGAGGGGCCGGCCCCTCTACCTTCGACCCGGCTTCCGGCGACATTGCGTCGGGCGGCCCCATCCTCGACCGCCCTCCCGTCCCTTCCCTCCACGCCGCCG
>JANQLR010000066.1 GCA_028280525.1 Longimicrobiales bacterium | reverse complement strand
GTCGTACGACCTCTCCATGACTCGTCAGGTGATCGGTCAGAGCGGGGCGGCGACCGAGCCGATGGACGATACCGAGTTCCTGTCTCGCTACATCGCGGAGACGTGTGCGGGCGTCTTCATCCCCGGGCTGCATGGGATCGTCTTCGGTGCGGTGCGCAACGAGGGCAACGGTGAGCCGCTCTCGCTGATCGAGGTGTCGGCCCAGTGGAACGACGGGCGCGGGTTCGGCTCGCAGACGCGCGCCACCCGCTCCGACGAAAGCGCCTTCTGGTACATCTGCGATCTTCCCGCCGGGGAGACGGTCTCGCTCCGGGCCGTCTACGGCGAGGCGGGGATCGAGGGGGAGGTCGAGCGGGTGCAGCTGACCGCGGGCACCATGCGCAACGTCGACCTGACCATCCCCCTTTCCCTCGCCGGGTCCTCCGGGAACCTGATCGGAACCGTGCGGGACGTGGACAGCAGTCGGCCGGTCATCGGGGCGGTCGTTCGCCTTCAGGCCGAGGGTCGGACCACGACCACGAACGACCGCGGCCTCTTCATCTTCGAGGATGTCCCGGCCGGGCTCGAGGTCCTCGAGGTCGAGATGCTCGGCTATGCCGACATCCTGGAGCCGATCCAGGTCTATGGCGGTCGAAGCCAGCAGCTCGAGGTGCTCGCGTCTCGAGAGCCCCTCGAACTCGACCCCATCCTCGTCACCGTCCGACCGCGGAACTGGTTCCTCGACCGGATCGGGATCGAGAACCGCATGCGCCTCGGGCTCGGCGCCTTCCTCCTCCGCGAGGACATCGAAGCGCGGCCGGCGGCGGTCAATCTCGGAGACATGATGCGGGCGATCCCCGGGGTTCGGGTCCGCCGGACCGGGGGCGGGATCGCGGGCGGGTATCAGGTGCAGCTTCGGCAGGCAGCGAACATCGCCAACCAGGCGTGCACCCCCGCCATCTGGGTGGACGGGAACAATCTCGGGCCCGACGCCTCCCTCTTCCGGGATATCATCACCTTCGACATCGAGGCCATCGAGGTCTATCGCGGCGCCGCGCAGATCCCGGCGCAGTTCGGTGGAATGGAGGCGCGCTGCGGGGTGGTGGTCGTGTGGACGCGTCGGGGCTTCGGCTCCGCCGGCGTCGGTCGCTGACCCCGACCTGATTCGCCGGAGATGGGCACGCTCGGACTCCAGATCTACTCGGTCGTCATCCAGATTCTCGGCGTCCTTGCGCTCTTCTGCGTGGCTGGCGCCGTCGCCGGGATCCCGAACGCGCTGTCGCGGGACGGAGCCGCCCGGCTCCGAGGGCTCTTCTCGTCACCGGCGGAGCCGCTCGGCTGGGCCCTCGCCGTCGCCGCCGCGGCGACCTTCGGCAGCCTCTACCTCTCGGAGGTGGTGGGCTTCCAGCCCTGCAGGCTCTGCTGGTACCAGCGATACGCCATGTACCCGCTCGTCGTCCTGCTCCTCGTCCTGCGGTTCGGAGGCCTCGCCCGCCTCTGGTGGACCGCCGCCCTCCCGGCCACCATCGGCCTCGGGATCTCGGCGCTCCACATCTACGAGCAGGCCAACCCCGAAGCCGGCCTCGTCGCCTGCGGCACCGGCGTCCCCTGTTCGGCCCGCTACGTCGCCGTCTTCGGCTTCATCTCGATCCCCGTCCTCGCCGGCTCCGCCTTCCTCGCCGTGATCACCCTGTCGCTGTCGACCAGGGCGCTCCTGCGCGCAGAGTCCACCCCACCTGTCGAGGCCTGAGGAGGGCCGCCCCGGCCGGAGGCGAGGCGACTCCAAGTAGATCGCTCGCCCCCACAGCCGCCGCGGTCGTGGAAGCCGGACCCCGGGACTCCGGTGGCCGGACTACCCGCGCCCCTTCAGCCCGGTGCGGCAGGCCGAAGCCTTGGTCTGCGCAGAGTGTCGGACTACCCAACCCGCGCCCCACCACCTCGGTCGGGGAGGCCGAAGCCCGGATGCGGGCGGGCCCACGCCCCCGAGGGGTGGGGAGGCGGACGCACCGAGGTCGAGTGAGACGTGGCAGCGCCACGTCGCAGCGAGCCGAGCGTTCGTCCAACGACCTCCCGCGCCGGGATCCGGCCTCCTGAATCAGTCCATGAAGGGGTATCTGTAGTCCACAGCCGCCACAAACGTCTCCTTCACGCTCCGCGGCGTCACCCACCGCAGCAGGTTCAGCTGCGACCCCGCCTTGTCGTTCGTGCCGGAGGCCCGCGACCCGCCGAAGGGCTGCTGCCCCACCACCGCCCCGGTCGGCTTGTCGTTCACGTAGAAGTTGCCGGCCGCGTAGCGGAGCTTGTCCGAGGCGCGGCGGATCACCTCGCGGTCGCGCGCCCAGATCGCTCCGGTGAGTCCGTACGGCGAGGTCGTGTCGACCAGCTCGAGCACGTCGTCGAAGTCGTGGTCCTCGTAGACGTAGAGGGTCATGACCGGCCCGAAGATCTCCTCGCACATCGACTCGTACTTCGCGTTCTTGGCGAGGATGATCGTCGGCTGGATGAACCACCCCTTTGCGTCGTCGCACCCGCCCCCGACGAGAATCTCGGCATCGTCCGACGCCTTCGCGCGCTCGATGTAGCCCTGGATCTTGTCGAAGGCGTCCTGGTGGATGACGGCGCCCATGAAGTTCGAGAAGTCGGCCACGTCTCCGACCCCGATGCTCTCCACGTCGGCAACGAGGTCGTCCTTGATCGCCTCGTAGATCGAGCGGGGGAGGTAGGCCCGGGAGGCGGCGGAGCACTTCTGTCCCTGGTACTCGAAGGCGCCCCGCACGATCGCGGTGCGGACCCCGGCGCGGTCCGCGCTCGGGTGCGCGACGATGAAGTCCTTGCCCCCGGTCTCCCCGACCAGGCGCGGGTAGGAGCGGTAGCCCGCGATCGCGCTCCCCACCCGCTTCCAGAGCATCTGGAAGACGGTCGTCGAGCCGGTGAAGTGAATCCCGGCGAGGTCGGGGTGCTCGATGAGCGTATCGGTCACCTGCGCCGCGTTCCCGGGGATGAAGTTGATCACCCCGTCCGGGAGCCCCGCCTCCTGGAAGATCTGCATGAGGATGTAGTTGGAGTACACCGCCGAGTGGGACGGCTTCCAGAGCGCGACGTTCCCCATCATCGCCGGAGCCCCGGCGAGATTCCCCCCGATCGAGGTGAAGTTGAAGGGCGAGACGGCGTAGATGAACCCCTCGAGCGGGCGGTACTCGGAGCGATTCCAGACGCCCTCGTCGGAGATCGGCTGCGTCTCGTAGATCTCCTCCGCGAACATGCAGTTGAAGTTCATGAAGTCGATGTACTCGCACGCCGCGTCGATCTCGGCCTGGTGCGCCGTCTTGCTCTGCCCGAGCATCGTCGCCGCGTTGACCGCCGTCCGGTACTTGCCGCGGACCAGCTCGGCGACCTTGAGGAAGATCGCGCTCCGGTCGGCCCACGCCATCCGCGACCAGCTCTCCCACGCCTCGGTGGCCGCCTCGATCGCCATCTCGACCTCCGCCGGGCCCGCCTTGTGGTAGTGCCCCAGGACGTGTGCGTGGTCATGCGGGACGACGATCGGCGTGGTGTCGCCCGTCCGGACCTCCTTCCCCCCGATGATCAGCGGGATGTCGACCGTCGTGCTCGCCATCTCCTCGATCTTGGCCTGCAGGGCGGCGCGCTCCGGGGTGCCGGGGGCGTAGGAGAGGACGGGCTCGTTCGCCGGGGGCGGGATCTGGATGGAACCGTTCATGGCGGTCGACGCGCTCCGGAAGGGAGAGGGGTGGATACGAAGAAGCGGGGGTCCCATGAGGATCCCCCGCGTCGGGTCGCTCCGCGGGCTGTGCGAGAGCGCCGGAACGCGAATCAGCGGTCGCTCGGACCACCGATCCGCGCCCGGATCACCAGAATCTCACGCGCGTCAGACGGTCCCGCAACCGCTCCCCGACGCCCTTCGTCTGCGGGGAGTAGTGGTAGTAGTACTGCAGGTAGTAGCTCTCGTCGTTGGCGCTGATCGCGACCTCGTTGAGCACCGCCCCGAGGATGCGAACGCTCAGCCTGCGAAGCTGATCCACGGACCGCTCCGCCGCGCGCTGCTCGGTCTCGCCGGAGCGCAGGACGAGCACCGCGCCGTCGACGTGCCCCGCCAGGACCGAGGCGTCGGTGACCGCCAGAACCGGCGGTGAGTCGACGATGATCTGCGAGTACTTCCCCTTGAAGTCCTCGAGGAGCTTCTGCATCGAGCGCGAGTTCAGCAGCTCGGAGGGGTTCGGCGGGAAGGGGCCCGACGGGAGAACGTCGAGGTTCGGCAGGACGTTCGGACGGACCGCCTCGCGCGCGTCGGCGTCGCCGACGAGGAGGTTGGTGAGCCCCGGCTCGCGCAGAATGTCGAGGGAGCGGTGCAGCGACGGACGCCGGAGGTCGGCGTCGATCAGGAGAACCCTCTGCCCCTGCTGCGCCAGCATCACGGCGAAGTTCACCGCCGTCGTCGACTTCCCCTCGTCCGGCCCCGGCGACGAGAAGAGGATCGTGCGGACGGGCTCGTCCTCCGTCGACATGAAGCTCAGGTTCATGCGGAGGTTCCGATACGCCTCGGCGGCGGGGTCGAGGGGATCCATCGCCACCACGAGCGGGGCTCCCTTCCCGTGCTGCCGCTCCTCCTCCGCGTCCGGGTCGTCGAGGCGCCGGAGGCGCGGGATGATCCCCAGCACCGGCACGCCCAGGAGCCCTTCCACATCCGAACTCGTCCGCACGGTCCGGTCGAGGTACTCCAGGAAGAAGGCCGCGCCCACCCCGAGGATCAGCCCCAGGAGCCCGCCGAGGACGATGTTGAGCTGGCCCTGCGGCTCGATCGGGTTGGCCCCGAAGGCCTGGTCGATGATCTCCACGTATGCGGACGAGGCCGACGCGCGCAGACCGGCCTGGAAGAGCTGGCCCTGCAGGTAGACGAAGGCGTCGTCGTCCGTCTGCTGCGTGCGCTCCAGCTCCCGAAGCTGCGCCTCGAGGTTCGGGAACTGCTGCTGCTGCTCGCGAACGGCGGACTCGGCCATCACGAGCGTCGTGATCTCCTCCTGGATCAGCCCGAGCCGTGCGTTGATCGACTGGACGATGTCTCGACCCAGTTGGTCGACCTCGGCCTGTGCGGCCCGAACCCGTGGGTGCCCCTGGGCGAGGCGGTTCTCGGTCAGGAGGCGCTGCGTCTCGAGCCGGCGATTCCGGATGTCGTCGATGAGACTCCGGATGTCCCGATTCGACCCCTCGGGCAGCTGCGTCAGGAAGGTGGCGAAGTCGACGTTCTGCGGCCCGAGCTCCTCGATCTGCCGCGTGATCGTGGTCAGCGACGCCTGCTCCCGCTCGACGCGCTCGATGTCTTCCCGGATCTCCTGCTCGCGATCGACGAGCGTTTGCTCCCGCGTCGAAAGCGTCGTGAACTCGCGGCTCGCCTTGAAGTCCTGAATGGCCCGGGCCGCCGTCGCGCGCTGCTCCCGGGCGGAGTCCAGACGGGCCTGGATGAACTCGATGTCACGCCGTGCCACCCGCGACACCCGCTCGGCCCCGATCGACCGGAGTTTGTGAGCGGCGGCGTTGAGGATTTCGTCGGCGAAGACCGGATCGTTCGACGTGTACGAGACGTCGACGATGTTGGTGTTCTCCTTCGGGACGGCGGCCAGGTTCTGCGAGACCTCGGCGATGATGCTCCGCGTCGGGACGATCCGCAGCCCGTAGCTCCGCTGCTCGCGCGGGGGCGTCTGCACCATGAAGCGGACCAGGCCGGCGGCGACGATCTCCTCGCCCACACCGCTGCGGGCCAGAACCGAACCGTCCCCGTCGGTGAGCTGCACTGCGGTGCCGCTCGCGTCGTAGGTCAGCTCCAGCACCATCGGAGGGGCGTTGATGTCGACCTCGGGTCGATCCACCAGGTCCGAGCGCACCAGCGAGCCGTCTTCGGGGACGAGACGCAGCCCCAGCTCCTGCACGACCGCTTCGGCGACCTGGGACGACTTGAGCAGCTCGATCTCGGAGACGATCGGATCGACGAAGATGTCGAGCCCGGTGATCCGCGGGTTGTTGACGAGGCCGCGGGCCGGTTCGATCGGGTCGTTGATCTGAAGGGTCAGGTACGACTGATAGAGCGTCTCCTGCCGGGCGACCGCCCAGATCGCGGAGGCCGTCGTAACCCCGAAGATGACGAGCACCAGCCAGAGCCGCCGGGAGATGACCCCCCAGTAGTCTGCGAGGTGGGTCGGATCTCCCGCCGGAAGGGTGGCCGGCTCGGGTTGTGGTCCCGGAACGGGGCTACGGTCCATGCGAAGCTCTCTGCGAGGGTCGACCCAATGTAGGGCGCGGATCCTCACGTGGAAACATTTGTTTCGCTAATCCGCGAAGTCGTTGATCATCGGAATTCAACAAATCTTCAGCCTGAGCCCGCGCCGGTGCAACTTCCGTGTTCATACGGAGGTGGCGCCCGCGTTGATCCTCGGATCCGCTTCGGGGTAGATTCCGCGCCCCGCTTCCGGATCGAGAGCCGTCCGGGGGCGAACCGTCCCATCGAAGACTCGACATGGATTCCGATCTTTCCCGCGCCGTCGTCACGGCCCTGCAGAACGTCGCCAACCCCGCCTCCGGATCCGACGTCCACTCGGGCGGTCAGGTCCAGAACCTCGTGGTCGACGACGACGGGTCGGTGCGCTTCTCCTTCACGCTTCGTCCGGAGGATCCGGGCACCCTGGTACGCGCCGTTCGCAAGGCCGTCGAGGCGGTGGACGGGGTGGAGATCGTGAAGGTGAACGTCCAGCCCCCGCAGTCGGCCCCGCCCAAGCCGAGCGGCGGCGGATTGAAGCCGGGCTCGGTGCCGGCCCCGTCGCCCC
Source organism: Longimicrobiales bacterium (assembly GCA_028280525.1). Classification (GTDB taxonomy): domain Bacteria; phylum Gemmatimonadota; class Gemmatimonadetes; order Longimicrobiales; family Gaopeijiaceae; genus Gaopeijia. The sequence goes on along the minus strand of JANQLR010000066.1, from coordinate 6,861 downwards.
GGCCCGGACTGCTCCCGCAGGTGAAGCGGGTCATCGCGGTCTCGTCGGGGAAGGGGGGAGTGGGCAAGTCGACGGTGTCGACGAACCTCGCCGTCGCCCTCGCCGGTGCCGGGCTCCGCGTCGGGCTGCTCGACGCCGACATCTACGGCCCCAACATCCCGCTGATGTTCGGGGAGACCCGCCGCCCCGCCGTGGGGGGGCAGAAGGGACAGGAGAGGATCGAGCCGCTCGAGGCCCACGGCGTCCGCCTCATGAGCCTGGGCTTCCTCCTCGACAAGGAGCAGCCCGCCATCATGCGCGGGCCGCTGATCGCCGGGATCCTGAAGCAGTTCCTGGAGCAGGTGGAGTGGGGGGCGCTCGACGTGCTCCTGGTCGACATGCCTCCGGGGACGGGAGACGCGCAGCTCTCCCTGGTTCAGACGATCGACCTGGACGGCGCGGTGATGGTGACGACCCCCCAGGCGGTCTCGACGGGGGACGTCCGCCGCGGGATCAAGATGTTCGAGCGGGTGAACACCCGGATCCTCGGGATCGTCGAGAACATGGTCGGCGACATCTTCGGGCGCGGCGGGGGCCGCGAACTGGCCGAGGAGATGGGCATCCCCTTCCTCGGCGAGGTGCCGCTCGACGCGGCGGTCCGGATCTCCGGCGACGAGGGTGAACCGACGGTCGTGTCCGCGCCGGAGTCGGAGGCTGCCCGCGGCTTTGCGGAGGTCGCCGCCTCGGTGAGGTCCTCGGTCGGAGCCTGAGGCGGGTTACTCGCCCTCGAGCCAGCGGCGGTCGGCGGCGCTCAGCTCGCCGCGGCCCTTGCGGTCCATGAGCTTGAGCACGACCCAGCCGATGAACATGACCGGGGCGACCTTGAAGAGGAGGAAGCTCGCCAGCGAGAGGCCGATGCCGATGACGGTGCCGGCGACCGCAAAGACCACACCCGCGACCATGAGGGTGAGGAGCCCGACGGCGAAGAAGGTGAGCAGCGAGCCGATCATGGTGCCTCCTGCGGGGTCCTGACCCCGTCGTCCGAACGTTCCAGCGAGTCGGTGGAGACGACCTCTCTCCCGACACCTCCCCCTACGCCGATGGCGGAAGGAAGATTCACGATCCGGGGTGGCCGGACCGTCGGTGCGGTCAGCGGGTCCAGATCACCTCGACCGACCCGAAGGCGGTCTCGACGTCGATCTGGATGCGGTGCTCCGCATCGTCCCAGCCGGAGGAATACCACGCTCCGCCGCGCTTGACCATCCCGTTCGTGTCGAAGGAGGTGAGGAAGGACTCCTTCTCGATCCGAACTCCGGTGCCCTCGGGGATGCGGAGTTCGAGCGAGCCCACGCCCATCATGACCTGCACGTCGAGGTCGGCGACGAGCTCGCCACCGAAGTCGAGGGTGACCGAGCCGACGCCCGCATTCACCTCGAGTTCCTCGGTGCGCAGGTTCCCGAGCCCGCGCGCCTGGAAGTCGGCGGCGCCCACGTCGAGCGTCGCCCGACGCATCGAGATCGGGTTGGGACGGCTGATCCGGACCGTCGATTCCGAGGCCCCGGTGGAGATCTCCAGAGAGGAGAGCGAGAGCCCGCCGAGCTCGACCTCGGCCTCCGCCGCGCCGAACTCGAGAGCCAGATCCATCGGGATGCCGACGCCCAGCTCCAGATCCATCTCGCTGCGATTGCGCCCGCGGATGTTGAGCGAGCGACCGCGCTGGTCCACCCCCAGTTCGAGGCGGCCGTTCCGGTAGATGTTGACCGGCTCGAACTTGTCGTCGTCCCAGGTCAGATCCATCCGGTACAGCGTTCCCTCCGCGGCGGGCCCGAGTCGCAGGACCCCGGCGCCGTAGCGTACCAGCGTCTCCACCCGCCGCTCGCCGTCGGTCGCCCGAGAGACGGACAGATCCTGCCAGTCCTGCGCCGTGAGCGAGCCAGCCCCGAGGAGGAGCGCCACCGCCAGCCCCGTTCCACCCCACACCTTACGCATCGCGCTTCTGCTCCCCTCCGGCGCCTTCGCTGGACCCGTCCGAGTGGCCCTCGGCCGTCGTGTCGGTTTCGCCGTCGGTCGGGCCGTCCCCCGCCTCCGTGGCGTCCTCGGCGACGTGCGGCGGGTCGTCCCCTGCCTCGGCGCCGTCCGCTGGGGCGTCCCCGGCCTCCGAGGCGCCCGACCCGGCTTCGGAAGAGCCCTCGGCCGGACCGTGCCCGCGACCCGACGGCTCGGTCCGGCTCTCGAAGCCGGCCTCGTTGAAGCCCGCCCGTGCACTGCGGCGCGGCCGGGGCTCGGGGTCGAGGGGGGAGGTGAAGAGGTCGTCGGCCCAGTACTCCGGCTTCCGGCCCGCACGCGTGGTGAGGACGGCGCCGAAGCCGATGACCGTCGCGAGGGCGTTCACGAAGTGTCCCGTCACCTCCAGGAAGGCCCGGATTCCCGAGAACCAGCCGCCCCCGATCTGCAGGAAGTGCGCGGCAATCCACGGGGACATCAGGACGGTCAGACCGCCGAAGAGAAGGGTGTACGAGTTGGTGATCCGCACCCAGCCGAAGCCCCGCAGTCGCTGCCGCGAGAGCCAGACGCCGACGTTTCGCGCGGCCGCGACGTACCCCATCGCCATCGCGAGCCCCACCGCGACCGGGAAGAAGGGCACCCAGAGGATCAGCCCCGGAATCCCGACGATCGAGATGGCGAGCCCGACGATTCCCAGGATCCACGCTGGGAGCGCCAGGAAGGCGCCGGCGAGCCCGACCGTCAGCGAGCGACCCGGCGCACGCCGCGTCGACTCGGCGACGGCGTCCAGGTTGGGCTCGGCGAAGTAGAGGAAGCCGCCACCGAGGATCCCGAGGATCAGAATCGTGAGGAGCTTCGACACGATCCCGGAGATCGCACGACTGACGTTCCGGATGAAGCTGCGCGGGCCGGCGAGGAATCCGCCCGCGTCGCGTCGGGCGTCGACCTGTACGTCGAAAGCCCCGTCGAAGTCCGCGTCGAGATCGGCGTCCAGGGCGGCGTCGACGGCTGCGTCGACCGCCTCCTCGATGCGCGACCGGTCAATCGCCCCCACCTCGACGTTGCGGACGCTGCCGCCGAGCAGCTCGCCCCCGAGGTCCTCGAACTCCGAGTCGGCCAGGTGGACCCTCCCGGAGATCGTGCCGGTGGGAAGGAGGTCCACCTCACCGCCGATCACGACCAGGTCGCCGGAGAGGAGACCGGCGACCTCGACCTCGGCGTCCACGACGACCAGCGGGGCATCGAGCTCCGTTCGCTCGTCGATCCGCACGTCTTCACCGATCAGGACGCGGAGTCCGTCGACCTCGAGGTCGTCGATGTCGACCGAGAGGTCGCTCAGCAGGTCGAGGCGGGTCAGGAGAGCCCCGAGCGTCCGTCCGCTGATCCCGTCCTCCAGCGTCTCCCCGATCACGACGCGCGTGTAGGGAGCGGGAGTGTCCGGGGTCTCGGGCACCGCCGGCGCGGCCGCCTGCGACCGGACCGACGTCGGGTCTGCGGCGGCCTGCGGGGCATCCGCTTCGGCGACGGCAGGTGCCGGAGCGTCGGCCCGGAAGGCCGTCTCCAGGGCGACGTCGATCCTGCGCGCGACCTCGGTCGCCTCCTCGGAGAGGCGCGTGGGCGGTACCCAGCCGGTCAGCGCGGAGCCGAGGGGCGCCCCGTCCAGGACGACCGCGACGCCGAGCAGGCTGCGCCACGCGGCCTCGAGCGGATCGCCCGCGTCGTATCGACCGACCTCCGCACCGTCGATTCGAACCGTCCCGTCCGAGAAGACCACCGAGATCGAGGCGCCGCCGGAGAGTTCGAGCGCAAGGGCGGCGTCGTCGCTCCCGAAGGTGATGGTCTTGGAGAGGATGCCGCGCTCCTGTCCCGCCGCTACGGAGGGAAGGAGGACGAGGACGAGGGCCAGGACGGCCCGCCGAAGGGCGACCTCCAGCTTACCCGAGGAGATGCGCATGCCGCCCTCCGGGCGCCGGAGAGGTGAGAACGTTGCGGTACAGGACCCAGATCGCGGCCATCGTCATGCCCAGCAGCGCCGTACCCGAGGCGGCGACCGCGGTCGCGCCGACCCCGGTGCTCTGCACGAGTTCGAGCACCCGGCCGAGTCCGGTCTGCTGAAGCAGGAGCGCGTCGGCTCCGGCCAGCACGTCGGACGCCTTCAGCCAGGCGAAGGCCAGGACGTTGGAGACGGTGGCGAGTTCGCTCGAGAAGGCCGCGCGGACCACCAGGGCGACGAGGGTCAGCGGTGTGACCAGGACGCCCATCGCGGCGGCCCACCCCTGACCCGTGGTCGGGGCCATGGAACGGAGCCAGCCGAGGAGACGCTCGCGGCCCGTCACCGGAGCCATGGCGAGTTCGGCCATCTGCCGGACTCGCACGCCCGCCATGACCCGCTCGGAGAACTCGTGGGAGGGCGTCAGCCTCGGCAGTTCGTCGAGGGCGACGGCCACCCGTCGGAAGGCCTCGAGTTCGGTGCGACAGACCGCGCACGACTCCAGATGCGACTCGATCGGGGCGCGAATCCGCGCCGCGAGCCGGCCGTCGATCAGATCCTGGAGCTGCTCCGGGGCGAGGTGCCCCGCACCCGGGACCACTGCCCGTCCCCGGACGCTGGCGACGCCGGCCGCGGGGAGGGAGTCGAGGACCCGGGACGAGAAGGAGGCGGAGGGCGCGAAGTGGGAGAGGTCGTCGAGATCGTCGAAGAGGAGCTGCCACGCCTCGAACTCGGCCGACAGCCGAGGGGACGCGGCGATCTCCGCGCGGAGGCGTTCGGCCTCGCGCGGGGGCATCTCCCCGTCCAGAAGCGCCTGAAACTGCGCCTCGTCGATCTGTCGGTGTCGGTCGCTCACACTCGGTCTCCGTTCGTCTTCATCCTGCGGCCCGCCCTACGTGATTTTCGGGCGCGCGGTTTCGTTGAACCTTCCTCACGACGTCATCGGGCTCAGAAGGTCCTTGAGCTCGTTCCGGGCGCGGTGGAGGTACGTCTTCACCGTCCCCAGAGGGAGCTCCATCGTCTCGGCGATCTCGTCGTAGGCGTAGCCCTCGACGTGGCGCAGGAGGATGACCGTCCGGTACTCCGGCCGGAGCCTCCCGATCGCCTCCTCGATCATCCCGCCGAGTTCGCGGCTCTGGACGTAGTCGTCCGGTCGCTCCGTTCGGGACTCCAGCTCCATCCGCGTCCGCTGAGCCTCCTCGGGGGTCCCCGCATTGGGCGACCCGTCGATCGAGACCGTGTCCAGCTTCCGCTTCCGGAGCCAGTCGATCGTGTGGTTGTTCGCGATCTTGAAGATCCAGTTCGAGAACTTGTAGCTCGGGTTGTACGACTCGATCGCGTTGAAGGCCCGAATGAAGGCCTCCTGGGCCAGATCCTCGGCCAGCGTGCGGTCCCGCACCATGCGGAAGACCAGGGAGAAGACCGGACGCTCGTATCGACGCAGGAGTTCGCGGTATGCGCCCTCCCGGCCCTTCGCGGCGTCGGCCGCGAGGGTCTTGTCGTCGAGCTCGGCGTAGTCGGTCTTCGCCAGGGCCTTCGCGTCCCGTCGTCCGGAGAGAGGGAGGGCGTGGTCGCCGTCGGCGAAACGAATCGATTCGGTTCCCATCGACCCCGCCTACGGACGCCCCGCGGAGCGGGTTTCAGGGGGATGGAATCCGCCCCGCCGCTCCGGTTAGCTTTCGCCGCCGCATGAACCCTCGCGGGGCGCGCCGGTAGTGTATCGGTCCGTCACCCCTCGACCAAGCGAGACCTCCGCATGACCAACCCCCAGGCGATCCCGTCCCGGGGCGAAGCCCGCGAGAAGCAGGTGCAGACGATCTTCTCGGAGATCGCCCCCCGCTACGACCTGCTCAACCACGTCCTGTCGCTCAACATCGACCGGTCGTGGCGCCGGAAGGCCGTCGATCTCCTCGGGTGGGAGCGCGCGCCTCGGGGGCGCTTTCTGGACGCCTGCGCCGGGACGTACGACCTCTCGCTCGAGCTGGCCCGGCGCGGCGACTTCGAAGGGACGGTGATCTCCTCCGACTTCGCGCAGCCGATGCTCGTGGTGGGGAAGGAGAAGCTGAGCGGGGCGGCGGTGGCTCCGGTCTGCGGGGACACCCTCGAGCTCCCCTTTCCGGACGACACCTTCGACGGAGCGACGGTCGGCTTCGGGGTGCGCAACCTCTCCGACCTCGATCGCGGCTTCCGGGAGTTCAAGCGGGTCCTTCGGCCGGGCGCGAAGCTGGTGGTGCTCGAGTTCACCGTCCCGCCGAACCCGATCATGCGGGCCGGCTACATGCTCTACTTCAAGCACATCCTCCCGGTGGTCGGGCGGGTGGTCTCCGGTCATCCGTGGGCGTACACCTACCTGCCGAACTCGGTCAGGGAATTCCCCGGACCGAAGGCGCTCGCCGGCAAGCTGACCGACGCGGGGTTCGAGGGTGCGCAGTGGCGGCTCCTGACCGGTGGCATTGCGGCGATCCACCACGGGGTGGCGTAGGGGGAGGTCGGCGGGCGGACGGCGCCCGCGCCGCCGCACCGGATGGGGTGAGGGACCCGGTCGGCTCAGCCGACCTCGAGGACGGTGACCGGCCCGAACTCCGCCAGCTCCGACCCGATCACCTCCGGATCCCCCACGATCAGCGTCACCCACGCGTCCTCCCGCACCGAGGCGTCGAAGACCGCCCGGACGGCCTCGGGAGTGACCGCGCGCATCCCGTCCCGGAAGCGGTGCAGCCAGTCGTCGGGCAGATCGACCACCCGGAAGCCGATCCGGCGGGAGAGGACCTCCCGAGGGGAGCGGAAGTTGAAGACCCACCCCGCCTCGTACTCTGCAACCCGCTCCTCCAGCTCGGCGGCGGATGGGGCGGCGAGGGCCATCTCATCGATCGCGCCGTGCATCGCCC
>JANQLR010000204.1 GCA_028280525.1 Longimicrobiales bacterium | reverse complement strand
GCATCGAGCGCCTCCACGCGGAGCTCCTGCGCCGACGCGAGCCGTGCCGTCTCGCCCGCGGCCTCGAAGAGCGTTGCCATCCGCCGGTACGTCTCTTCGGCTTCGACGTAACGGCCCGCGCGGAGGTCCATGACCCCGAGGAGCCAGAGCGCGAGCGCCCTGAGCGATGGGTGCCGGTCGGGATCGGTCTCCTCTAGAACGGTGCCCAGCAGGTCGCGAGCCCGGTCGTACTCCTCGATCGCGAAGTGCGAGGCCGCCCTCCAGTACCGGGCCCAACGACCAAGGTCCGGCGCAACGGGTGCCAGAGTGCGCTCCGCCTCCGCAAGGACGCTCCCTGCCCGGCCATCCTCCCAGCTCTCGTAGAGAGAGCGGCCGAGGCGCAGCTGCTCGACCCCCTCCGCGAACTGCGCAACGGGTGCCTCCTGGCCCGCCTGGATCAGGTCGTCGAGAGTGGAGATCGTCTCCGCCAGCGAACGGTCCCGAAGCTCCCCCGCGACTGCCCGCACGGCCGCTGCCGCCCGGTCTCCCCTCCCCGCGAGACGGTCGGCCATCCAACGGGCCAGCAGATCGTCCATCGCGTGGGCACGTGCGCGCCCAGGATCCCGCCTCGCCCACGCGGCGAAGTCGGAGGGAGTCCCCGAATCGGCGTCCGGCACTCGCCTTTCCAGGTGGGCCCGGGCGAGCCGCGTCTCGATGGCTTCGGCTCGTTCGGCGCCCCATCGGGCCCAGTCACCCTTCGCCTCTCCGTCCGAGAAACGGGCCCACGCGTCCGCCGCCTGAGGCAGAAGCGAAAGGCCTTCGTAGATGAGCGCCAGGTTGTGCAGGTCGGCGAGGGAGGTCGGATCTGCGACGAGGCGTCGCTGGGTCAGATCGAGGGCCTCGATCCAGTCGTCCCACCGTTCCTCCTGGTGTGCGCGCACCAGGTGGGCGGCCGCGAGGTCGAGCGTGGCTCGCTGCGGGTCGCCCGCCTCGACCAACGGCTCCAACAAGGCAATCGCCCGGTCCACGGACGTCGAGTCGGTCCCCGACCAGAGGAGTTCGAAGATCGCCTCGCGATGGCGAACGGTCGGGCCCTCGTCGAATGTGGCCGCGCCCGGGAACCAGCGCGCGAGCCACCGGAACTCGGTGGTGCCGGGCTCGACCGGGGTGCACGCCCACCCCTCGAGATCGCAGCCGTCCGCCGGTGTGGAGACCGAGAGCCTCGGCAGGACCAGTCGGTGCGGTAGATCGAGTGACCCCGTGGGCCCTCGCACCTCACCCGAACACCCTGCGAGGACCAGAAGCATCGCCGCGACCGTGACCCGACTCACCGGCCGGCTCCGTGGGGGGTCCGCAGACGCATCGGTTCCCTCGAGAGAGGCTCAGGGAGGGGCCTCGTGGCGGACCACGACGGCACCACCGGAAGGGGGCTCGCCGCGGTCGCCTCGGACCCTGCGGGTAAGTCACACCGTGCGGGCTCCCCCGTCGGGGCGCAACCACGCGTCGAGGGGTCAGCCGCTCTGGGGCATCCCCTCCGCCACCCGCCACTCGACGACGGCGAGCGTTGCCACGATCGCGATCTCCCCCGGGAAGTAGGCCCACCCGAGAAGCCGGAGCTGGTCGAGGTGCATGAGGAGCGCCCCGATCGAGACGACGACGTAGCTCGCGTTGGCCACCGCGATGACGCGCAGCCCCACCCGGAGACTCGCGGAGGGGCGGAGGAGCGTCTGCGCGTTGTAGAGGAGGAAAGCGACCGGGAAGGCCGCGAGGAAGTAGAGGACCGGGACGGGCAGTCCCAGGGATTCGGAGAAGATCGGGAGGACGCCTCCGAGCATGACGGCGGAGACGAGCGCGCCCACGGCATCGATCTGGAGGAGGCGTCGGGGGTCGATCGAGGAGAGGTTCACGGTGTGTCGATGGAGGGTGTAGATCTATGACCGGCTTCACCCGGGTTGGACCGGGGAGCGAAGTTCCGGTCCTCCGGGTACGCCGGTCTCACCCGAACCCTTCGCCGATCCACCCCCTTCGGATGCGCCCGTGCTGAAAGCGGAACGAGTCGACTTCATCCACCGGCGGCTCCACGAGCTCTACCCCGAGCCACCGGTGCCGCTGGACCACCGCGACCCGTACACCCTCCTGGTCGCGGTCCTCCTGAGTGCCCAGTGCACCGACGAGCGGGTGAACCAGGTGACCCCGACGCTCTTCGATCGAGCGGACGACCCCGGAGCGATGACTGAACTCACCGTCGAGGAGATCCGCTCGATCATCCGCCCCTGCGGCCTCTCCCCGCAGAAGTCGAAGGCGATTGCGACGCTCTCCCGCATGCTGATCGACGAACACGGCGGCGAGGTCCCCGCCGACATGGAGGCGCTGGAGCGGCTCCCCGGAGTCGGCCACAAGACGGCGGGGGTGGTGATGGCGCAGGCCTTCGGTGTGCCCGCCTTCCCGGTCGACACGCACATCCACCGGCTCTCGCAGCGTTGGGGGCTGACCTCCGGCAGGAGCGTCGCACGGACGGAGCGCGACCTGAAGCGGCTCTTCCCGCGCGAGTCGTGGAACCGCCTCCACCTGCAGATCATCTTCTACGGGCGGGAGTTCTGCACGGCCCGGGGCTGCGACGGACGGGTGTGCGAGATCTGCCGGACCTGCTACCCGAACCGGAAGCACCCGAAGAAGACGCGGAAGGCCTGAGAACCTTCGTCCTCACCCACGCGCACCTTCGAGAAGGTTCGGCCCCACCGCAGTCACTTGACTGTAGTCGGCTGACTGCGCTACGATGGGGCATGGACCCGAATGCGCACATTCCGCTCAGCCCCCGCGACTTCCTCATCCTCCTCGTCCTGGTGGACGGGCCACTTCACGGATGGGGCATCGTGAAGGCCGTGGAGGAGCGGGTCGGTCAGGAGGTCCCGATCGACCCCGCGAACCTCTACCGATCCATGAAGCGGTTGCAGCGAGATGGGATCGCCATCGAGGTGGAGCGCCCGCCCGGCGAGGCGCCGGCGG
>JANQLR010000195.1 GCA_028280525.1 Longimicrobiales bacterium | reverse complement strand
GCTGCCGCGGGCCGAGGAGGCGAGCGTCGGGGCTCCTCGCGATCCGACGCTCCCAGTCGTGGTAGGGGTCGTCCCGAACGAAGAGGAGCCGGAGTCGAGCCTGTCGACCGAAGCCATAGCGGGTCTCTCGCATGGCGCGCCGAATCCGCTCGAGGGTGCCCGCGGGCGGCGGCGCCTCCCACGAGGCCACCCCGTAGTAGACGCCGCCATTCTGCAGCGTCCCGGAGATGGGCAGGTCGTACCCGTCCCCCCAGAGGCCTCCCGACTCGCGCACGGGGTAGCCGAGCACGGTCTCCAGCTCGAACTCCCTGCGGATCAGCGCCTCCACGCGCGATGCCACGAAGCTCCGGACCTTCGGGCGGATGGTCTGCGCCCACACGCGGCGGCGGTTCTCCCCTCCGAGCAGTCGGCTCCGCACCGGCAGAACGCAGGAGAACCAGAAGGCGTGCAGGTCGTCGGCGATCCGGTACCTCGTCCGGCGGGAGCGCGGTCCGGCATCGAGAGAGCGTTCGGAGACGACCCAGCCGATCTCCTCGAGGGTGCGCATGTACGGCCCGATCTGGGACGAGCGGTCGAAGTCGGTGGCCCTCTCCACGATCCCGCCCCAGTCGTGCGCGCCGTTCGCGAGGGCACCGACGATCGCGGCGTAGCGCGCGGGCTGTCGGACGGCGCCGGCCAGCTCCTCGAGCCCGGCGTCGAAGGCGGGAGCGTCCGGATCGAGGACGAGGCGGAGGAGGTTGCTCGACAGGGAGAGCCGCGAGGCGACCTGCGACCAGAGGTCGCGTCGATCCCCGAGCAGCGCCCGGGCGGTGACGATCCGGTGGGAGGGCCAGTCCGGGAGGGACTCCGCCAGGGCACGGAGGGAGAGATCCGGTGGAGGAGGGAGGGCGTCGACCGGATGATCCCCGAGGAGCGCGAGGAGGCGGGCCGCCTCCGCCGGACCCTGGACCAGGAGGACGAGGTGCAGGGGACGCGCGAGCCTGCGCGCCTCGCTCCAGAGCCGACGCATCCACTCGAGCGCCGCCGGAGACTCCAGCACGACGTCTGCTCCTTCGAGGACGATCCACGGGGCGAGCCCCCGCCCGAGCAGCTTGCCGTCGGCCGGGCCGTCGACCGTCCCATCGGCTGAGGCGTCGGGGGGGATCCGTCGCAGCGTCGAGTCGACCGTTTCGAGGAGTGCATCCGTCTCGGCCGGCCCCCCGGTGCCCACGGCGACGTGGTGGATGAGGAGCGCCGGAACACCGTCGTCGCGGGCCGGGTGGACCGGACCGTCACCGACGAACCAGAGCCGGCCCAGGAGTTCGCGGACGATCGCCCGGTTCCCCCTCCGGCCGGACCGGGTGAGGATGTCGCCCGCGGCCCGGGTCACCGGACGATCGGTGGAGGCGAGCGGGAGCACGGCGGTCCGCGGGCCCCGAACCGCGAGGCGAGCCGCGATGTCGTCGATCCACTTCGCCGTCACGTCCATCCCGTAACGTAAGTTACATTAACTTAATCAGACATATGCAATAACGACAGTCCAGGAGATTGAGTCGGTCCGAACCCCGCCGGTAGCTTCGCTCCATTCGTGCCGCCGACGGCACGGATGCCCGTCCTCCTTCTTCGTTCCGGAGCCGTCATGTCTCGCCCCACGACCCTACGATTCGACGCCCTCGCGGCGGTCAAGGACTCCCGCGCACGCACGAATGGGAGCGTCTCCCGCGTCCGCCTGGAAGAGATCTTCGGTGAGAACGTCTTCTCCCTGCAGGAGATGCGTGCCCGGCTCCCCAAGCCCGCGTACAAGGCGATCCTTCGGACGCTGCGCGAGGGTGCCGAACTCGACCCGACCGTGGCCGACGCGGTCGCGGTGGCGATGAAGGACTGGGCCCTGGAGAAGGGGGCGACCCACTACACGCACTGGTTCCAGCCGCTGACCGGGGCGACCGCCGAGAAGCACGACTCCTTCCTCTCCCCGACCGGCGACGGTGGGGCGATCAACGAGTTCAGCGCCGGGGAGCTGGTGCAGGGGGAGCCGGACGCCTCCTCCTTCCCCTCCGGCGGGCTGCGGCAGACCTTCGAGGCGCGGGGCTACACGGCGTGGGATCCGACCTCGCCGGCCTTCCTCCTCGAGGGCCCGGGGGGCGCCTACCTCGCGATCCCGACCGCCTTCGCCTCGTGGACGGGCGAGGCGCTCGACCTGAAGACCCCGCTCCTTCGTTCGATCGAGGCTCTGAACGAGCACACCCGACGTGCGCTCGAGCTCTTCGGCACCCCGGTGACCCGCGTCCGGGCGACGATGGGGCCGGAGCAGGAGTTCTTCCTCATCGACGAGGAGTTCGCCTACCGCCGCCCCGACCTGATGACCGCCGGCCGCACCCTCTTCGGTACGAAACCGCCGAAGGGGCAGGAGCTCGACGATCACTACTTCGGCTCGATCCCCGAGCGGATCCTCGACTGCATGAACGAGGTCGAGCGGGAGCTCTACCGGCTCGGCGTGCCGATCAAGACCCGGCACAACGAGGTCGCACCGGGCCAGTACGAGATGGCGCCGATCTACGAGGACGCGAACATCGCCGCCGACCACCAGCAGCTGACGATGACCGTCCTGCAGCGGGTCGCGCGCCGCTACGGTCTCGTCTGCATCCTGCACGAGAAGCCCTTCGCCGGCGTGAATGGCTCCGGGAAGCACCTGAACTGGTCCTTCGGCACCGACTCGGCCAACCTGCTCGAGCCCGGGTCCACGCCGCACGACAACAAGCAGTTCCTCTTCTTCTGTGCGGCGGTCCTGCGCGCGGTCTACCGTCACCAGGACCTCCTGCGCGCGGCGATCGCCTACGCCGGGAACGACCACCGACTGGGCGCGAACGAGGCTCCGCCCTCCATCATCTCCGTCTTCCTCGGGGACCAGCTCACCGACCTCTTCGAGCAGATCGTGAACCGCGGTGCCGCGACGGAGTCGATCGACTCGGGGCTCCTCGGCCTCGGGGTCGCGACGCTGCCGAAGCTTCCGCGCCACGCTGGCGACCGGAACCGCACCTCACCCTTCGCCTTCACGGGGAACAAGTTCGAGTTCCGCGCCCTCGGATCGTCGCAGACGGTGTCGTGGCCGGCGACCATTCTGAACACGATCGTGGCCGAGTCGATCGATGACATGGTGACGGCGCTCGAGACGGCGATCGACGGCGGGAAGGAGTTCGACGCCGCCCTCGCGGACCTCCTCACCGAGGAGACCCGGAGCTTCATGCCGATCATCTTCAACGGCGACGGCTACTCGGAGGAGTGGGTCGAGGAGGCGGAGTCGCGGGGGCTGCTGAACCTGCGGACGACCCTCGACGCCCTCCCGCGGATGGTCGACGAGAAGAACGGAGAGCTCTTCGAGCGCTACGGCGTCCTCACGAAGCGGGAGCTCGAGAGCCGCTTCGAGATCCTGCTCGAGCAGTACTTCTATACGATCAACACCGAGGGGGAGATGGCGGCCGAGCTCGCCCGGACGCACATCCTCCCGGCGGTGAACCGGTACCTGTCGGAGATCCTGCAGGCCGCCGAGCGCGCGGACGACATCGGCATTCGCATCGATGGACTGATGCGCCAGGCGAAGGGCCTCGCCGGGCAGCTGGACGAGTTCACGAAGCGGATCGATCACCTCGTGGAGCAGAATGCGGAGCTCGGCGGGGACGAGATCCACGAGAAGGTCCAGCACATGCAGAAGAACATCATCCCGGCCGTCGCCGCGGTCCGCGAGGTCGCGGACGAACTCGAGCGGACGCTCCCCGACGACATGTGGCCGATGCCGACGTACCGCGAGATGCTGCACATCAAGTGAGCCTTCGGGGCGTCGTCGTCGACCGCACGGCGACGGCGTCCCGCCCTCGCAGTTCAGGCGGCGGCCTCGTCCTCCGCCATGTGCGCCTCGAGCGCCTGCTCCACCTTCGCGCGATCTCCCTCCAGGCGCCCCTCCTGCCACCACAGGTCGAGTCGAACGGGCTGCTGGCGCACCCGGGCCAGGTCGATTCGCTCGGCGAGGAAGAGGACCTCCGAGGCCGGCATCCCCTCGACCGCCGGCTGCCGATGGTGCTGGGCGATCGCCGCGGCGTGCTCGGGGTCGAGCCCCCACTGCAACGCGGCGAGTCCGCCGAGCGACTCGTGAACCAGGCGCAGGGCGATCTCGATGAAGGCTTCGGGAAGCTTGAGGTCCCGCCGCATCCGCTTCCGCTGGTCCGCGATCCGATCGAAGAGGACCAGCTTCCCGGCGTCGTGCAGGAGTCCGAGGGTGTAGATCGCCTCCGGATCCTGCCGGAAGGCCCGGGCCAGCCCGCGCGCGATCGGAGCCGTTCGCACCATGTGCTGCCAGACGAGCGAGGCGATCTTGTCGAGCCCGGCGCCGGGGCGGGACAGCTCGCCCTCGATCACCTGGCTCATCACGGTGGCGTTTACGCCCTTCGTGCCGATGCGCTGCACCGCGGCCTGGATCGAGATGACCTTCTGGCTGAAGCGCGACAGGTAGAAGGCGGAGTTCGCGTGCCGGAGGAGCGCCTGCGAGAGGGCGGGGTCCTTCGCGATCAGCCGCGTGAGCTCCGCCATGGAGTAGTTGCGACGGCGGCAGACGGCGAGGACCGCCTGGGCCGCGTTCGGCGGCTGCCGGATCTCGTGCGAGTCGGGCTGACGAAGGGCGTCGAACACGACTTCGACGTCTCCGCAGTCGCACCCGCCGAACTGCTCCTCGAGCTCGTCGATCCGTGCGTGGAAGGCGGCGAGAAGCTTGCTCTGCAGCTCCTCCGAAGCCGCCTCCGCGTCGGTCACGGCGACCACGGGGGGCGTGGGCGCGGCGACCGGCCGGGCCGGCTCGGTCCGAACTGGCCGGGGGGCCGCAGCGACCTTCTTCTGCTTCTTCTTTCTGCCCGTTACCCAGTCGAGCACGACGGACTCCATCCAGAGGGAACTCTGGCGGGGAGTATCGGCGCCTGACGAGGAGAGTTGAGCCGTCAGCGATCCTCGGTTGCCGCCCTGAGCGTCTCGTCCAGCAGCTCGGGGTTCAGCGGCTTCCGGAGCACGCGGAAGGCACCGGGCGGGCAGACCTGGGGTCGCAGCTCCGGATCCCAGCCGGTCGCGACGACGACGGGCAGCTCCGGATCGAGCTCACGGAGTGCGTCGACCACCGCCCGTCCGTGCAGGTCGGGCATCCCGAGATCGGTGATCACGACGTCGAAGGGACGCTCCTCGGCGCGCGCGTGCACGACGGCATCCACGCCGGCGATCCCTCCGGTCGCGGTGACCGCGTGGTGCCCCTGTGCCGCGAGGAGGTGGCGGAAGATCTCGAGCTGCGTCTCGTCGTCGTCGATGCAGAGCACCCGCAGGCTCGTGCGCTCCGGCGGGGCCGGCGGGGGCTCGTGGTGCCGCACCGCCGGGGGACGGACGCCCGGGAAGACGAGTTCGACGGTGGTCCCTTCCCCGGCCCGGGAGTGGATGGCCAGGCGACCGCCGTGCTCCCGCACGATCCGCTGGGCCTGTACCAGGCCGAGGCCGGACCCCTTCTCCCCCTTGGTGGTGAAGAAGGGATCGAGGCAGCGTCGGAGCGTCTCGGCGTCCATGCCCCGACCGTCGTCGACGACTTCGATCGTGATCTGGGGCTCCATTCCTCCGGTCGGGACGGGGCGCTCCGCCGCGCGGGCGCGGAGCTCGATCGACCCGCCGGCGTCGAGCGCGTGGACCGAGTTGAGGACGAGGTTCATCAGGAGCTCGCGCAGTGCGGTCGCATCGCCGAACAGGAGCGGGAGCCGGTCCTCCGCGACGACCCCCAGCGGGATCTCGCCGAGCTCTTCGAGCGCCGCCTCACGGCGGGCCGGGAGAGTGAACTCGACCACCTGGCGGAGGAGGACGGGCACCTCGACCGGGTGCAGGATGGGTGCGGCGCGCCCTCCGTAGAACTCGCGGAGACGGCCGATGATGCCCGACACGTCGAGCCCGGCCTCGTGGATCACCTCGAGCATGCGCCGGGCGCCGCCGGTGATCTCCTCCGACGCGAGCAGGAGGGAGGAGTAGGCGGTGATCGGGGACATGGCGTTGTTCACGTCGTGCACGACGCCGGCCGCCATCTGCCCCAGCGCCCGGATCCGCTCGCTGCGGTCGAGCGACTCGTGCGCGTTGCGCAGCTCTCCGTACGCCTCGTCCAGCTGCTGGTGGAGGTTGAGTCGGTCGAGGACGGCCGCTGCGCCGTCCAGGAGAGCGCGGAGACGGACCTCCTCCACCTCCCGGAAGGCCGAGGGACGTTCCACCAGGACCAGCCCCTCCTCCAGCCCCGACATCTCGAGTGGGGCAAGGAGACGATGACCGTCGACGGGGCCGAGTTCCGCGTCGCCGACTCTCAGCACCTCGGGGCCTCTGGGGCGGGCGCGCAGGCGCCGGCCGAGGCTCCGGCGCAGTGCGGGATCTCCGCCGAAGACGGTCGGGCGTCGGGTACGACGGTCGAGGAGGACGAGGAGGCAGCGCCGCGGTGTCAGCATCGCCTGGACGCCCTCGAGGAGCCGGTCGGCGAAGTCGGAGCGATTGGTGCTCGCCGCGACCCACCGTAGCGCCCGCGAGATGTGCCGGGTGCCGCGCGTCTCGGAGGGCTCGGGGCTGCTGAGGGCGAGGGGTGCGGAGGCCATGTCGGAGTCCGGCGCGCGGGGGCAGGCGAAGGGCGGCTGCTCCCCATAGGGGCAACGCCCGTGCCGGAGTCGGCGACCCGGAGAAACCAGTAGTCATGCGGGCTCCCGGGAGATGACGATCTCGGTGTGTTTCATTGTGGTGCTCCGATACGAAACGACGTACCGTTATGAAACGACCCCCCTCTGCCCGGACGCCCCGCCATGTCTCTGATCGTCGGCGTCGACGACGACCCCGTCGTCCTCGCGCTCCTCGCTCGCCTCGTCGAGGAGTTCGGTCATCCATTCACCGGGTACTCCAGCCCGGAGGACTTCCTGGACGGGCTGCGGGACGGGTTGCCCGAGGCGGTGATCCTGGATCTGCAGATGCCGACGCTCTCGGGGATGGAGGTGCTGGAGCGGCTCCGGGAGCGCGCTCCCGACCTGCCGGTGATCATGCTGACGAGCCAGACCGGCGTCGAGACGGTCGTGGAGGCGATGCGGCTGGGCGCCTTCGACTTCCTGTCGAAGCCGATCGATCGCACGGCGCTGGGCACGACGCTGCGCAACGCCGTGGAACAGCGCCGACTGCGCCGGAGGATCCGCGACCTGGAGCGGGCCGGTGGCCGCGCCGGCTATCAGGGGATCGTGGGGACCTCGGCATCGATCCGTGCCGTCTGGGAGGCGCTCGATCGGCTCGCCGACTCCGAGGTGACGGTCCTGATCCGCGGCGAGAGCGGGACGGGGAAGGAGCTGGTCGCCCGGGCGGTGCACCGCATGAGTTCGCGAGCCGGCGGCCCCTTCGAGGAGCTGAACTGCGGCGCGATGCCCGAGTCGCTTCAGGAGTCGGAGCTCTTCGGCCACGAGCGAGGTGCCTTCACCGGCGCGTCCGCGCGACGGCGGGGGCGCTTCGAACTCGCACACGGCGGGACGCTC
>JANQLR010000158.1 GCA_028280525.1 Longimicrobiales bacterium | reverse complement strand
GCGTGCGCGAGTTCCTGACCCGGATGGGGCTACCGCACCGCTGGGTCGACCGGGCGGACGCCGAAGCCGTGGCCGGACTCGCCCGGCGGCTGCCGATCCCCGTGCAGGGCACGCTCGCGATCACCGGATCCGGCACGGTGCATCCCATCGAGTCCCCCCGCGCCCTGGCGAGCATCATCGGGCTCGACCTCGCCGAAGATGTGGACCGCACCCTCGATCTCGTCATCGTCGGCGCGGGCCCGTCGGGGCTCGCGGGCGCCGTGTACGGTGCGTCGGAGGGGCTCGACGTCCTGGTGATCGAGGATCTGTCGATCGGGGGCCAGGCCGGGACGTCCTCCCGGATCGAGAACTACCTGGGCTTCCCCGAGGGCATCTCCGGTGCCGAGCTCGCCTTCCTCGGAGAGGTCCAGGCAGTCAAGTTCGGCGCCCGCATCGCCACCCCGCGCCGGGCGACCCGGCTCGAGCGGACCGACGACGGCTTCTCGGTCACGCTCGACAATGGGTGCGCGGTGACGACGCGTGCCGTCCTGCTCGCGAACGGGGTCCAGTACCGGCGCCTGGATGTGGACGGGCTGGAGGAGTTCGAGGGGCAGGGGGTCTACTACGCTGCGACGGACCTCGAGGCGCGACTGTGCCGGGACCGCGAGGTTGTGGTCGTCGGGGCGGGGAACTCGGCTGGACAGGCGGCGATCTTCCTCGCGGATGCGGCCTCCCGGGTTCACCTCTTCGTCCGGGGGGAGGGGATGTCCGCCACGATGTCCTCCTACCTCTCCGAGCGGATCGAGCACCACCCGTCGATCACGGTGCACCTCCGCACCGAGGTGAGCGGGGCGCTCGGCGGCGACCGGCTCGAACGGGTTCGCGGCGCGCGCCGAAGCGACGGCGAGGAGGTCGACCTCCCGGCATCGGGGCTCTTCATCATGATCGGCGCCGCGCCGAACACCGAGTGGCTCGACGGTCAGGTCGGGCTCGACGAGAAGGGGTTCGTCCGGACCGGTGCGGCCGTGGGCGACGGCGTGCGCGACTTCGAGACCTCGCTGCCGGGCGTCTTCGCGGTGGGGGACATCCGCGCCGGGTCGGTGAAGCGGGTCGCCTCGGCGGTCGGCGAGGGGTCGGTCGCCATCTCGGCGGTCCACCGGTTCCTGTCGGCGACGTAGGGGCCTCTGCACCGGGGCGGACTGCGGATTCGCATGCACGGCGTGTCAGCTGCACGTTGTGGGGAATCGACTCCCATCCTTCGCCCAGCCGACCATGACCCGTCGCCCCTCGTCTCCGGGCTCCCCGCTCGCCCTTCGCACTGCCGCCCCTCCCGACCCCGTCTCTTCGACCCTCCTCCTTTCGACCCTCGTTCTCTTCTGGGGTTGTGGAGGTTCGGAGGGGCCCGGCACCGCGGTTCAGGTGACCCCGCCCAGAGTCGACACGCTGCGCGTGGTCGCGGAGATCGGTGCCTTCGAAGGGGAGGGGCCGGATGTCTTCGGGGTCGTCTCCGGGGTCTTCGGAGGTGCCGAAGGACGGATCTACGTGGCGGACGCTCAGGCGAGCGAGGTCCGCGTCTTCGAGCCGGACGGGAGCTTCGCCTTCACGGTCGGCGGGCAGGGAGAAGGCCCCGGCGAGTTCGCGAGCCCCTGCTGCCTGAACCGGGGACCCGACGGGCGGCTCTGGGTCCGGGACCGAGGGAACGCGCGGTACT
>JANQLR010000138.1 GCA_028280525.1 Longimicrobiales bacterium | reverse complement strand
CGCCTGGGCGATCTCGGGGGTGACGGTCCCGCGGAGCCGTGCGTCGCGGATGGTGGCCCGGCGTTCGTCCGGGTCGGACACCTTCGCGAACCCCTTCATGTAGCGGGGTCCGAGCCACCCCGGCTCGGTGTCGTAGCGGGCGGTCCGAAGGGCGTCCCGCACGAGGAGGACGACCGGACGTCCCTCCCGGACCCGCCGGAGCGCGAGCTGCGCCCCGCTCATCCCGCCGCCGACGACGATGTCGGGACGCGCGTCACCGATCGCGTGAGCCGGGTCGAAGAGCCCGGCACGCGGATCGAGGACGTGGACGACACGGGTCGGACCAGTTCGCCGTTCGAGTTCGCGGGCCCACGACGGCCACCGGGGCACATCGCCGGAGCCGATGGCGAGGATGACCTGCCGCGCGCGGATCACCCCGTTCGAGTGCTCGACCCGCCACCCGGCCCCCGACGCCCTCGAGATCCGCTGGACCGTCCCGCAGACCCATCGACCGGCGCCGTCGATCCGCCGCAGAACCGCTTCGGCGTGCGCGTTGAAGAGGGCGAGGGAGGGACGGCGCTGGGGCCCGAGGAAGTGACGACCCGATCGGCCGAACCCCGTCCGGTCCCCGAAGCGCGAGAGCTCCGCTGCAGCGCCACCGACGTGGTGCACGACCGGCGATCTGAGGAACTCCATTCCGACGTTCGCGGTGACGCGCTTCCACTCGAGGAGCGGGTCGGGGTGCCGGTCGAGGATGCGCACGGAGGCGCCCTCGAAGTCGGGGTCCTCGACGATCCGAGCGGCGAGGTGACACCCGTGCGGACCCCCGCCGAGGATGAGCCAGTCCACCTCGGATTCCGCTGGGAGGTCGTCGCGGGTCGGCAGAGCGGTGGAGGGACGATCGAGAGCCGAGGACGAGGGGGCGAGCATGCGAGGTGGCGTCGGGGTGCGAAGTTCGTAATGATAACGTATTCTCGAATGGGGTGACGGTTCCACCGCCGTTGTTGCGGAGGTCGTCGCCGTCCTGAGATCCGCCTGTCACCTTTGCCTTCTCCGGCCGGAAGGAGATCCGCCATGCACCGACTGGAGGCCCACGGCCTCAGCCGCACCTTCGGGAGCCACGTCGCCGTCTCCGAACTCGACCTCTCCGTCCCCGCGGGCTCGGTCTTCGGACTGCTGGGTCCGAACGGGGCCGGGAAGACGACCACCATTCACCTCTTCCTGGGACTCCTCGAGCCGACGGCCGGGAGCTGCCGCGTGGACGGGGTGGAGGTCGCGAGCGACCCCGGTGCGGCACGGCGGCGACTGGGCTACGTCCCGGAGAGTGTGGCGCTCTACCCGGAGCTCACCGGCCTGGAGAACCTCGAGTTCTTCGCCGGGCTCGCCGGGGGGGGCGTGGCGCGGTCTCATCGGGAGGTGCTGCGCTCGGCGGGTCTTCAGGAGGAGGCGTGGTCGAGGCGGGTCGAGACCTACTCGAAGGGGATGCGGCAGAAGGTCGGGATCGCGATCGCGCTGGCGAAGGGTGCGAAGGCACTCCTCCTCGACGAGCCCGCCTCCGGCCTCGACCCGCACGCGAGCCGGGAGCTCTCGCACCTCGTCCGCGAACTCGCCGGCGACGACGTCGCGGTTCTGATGGCGACCCACGACCTCTTCCGCGCACGGGAGACGTGCGATCGCCTGGCGATCATGCGCCACGGTCGGAAGGTCGCGGAGCTCGAGGCCGCGGAGCTGACGGCCCACGAACTGGAGCAGCTCTACGTCGAGCAGATGCGGGACGAGTCCCCCGAGGCGGTGCGCCGATGATTCGCCGACTCCTGAAGCA
>JANQLR010000116.1 GCA_028280525.1 Longimicrobiales bacterium | reverse complement strand
GCTGCGCCCCTACCCCGCCCTCCTCGACGACCCGCGCGCCGCGATCGACTTCGACCACGAGCGGGAGGAGGCGATCGAGGCCCGGGTGGCGGAGCTGGGATTCGACGGGCGCTGCCTCCCGGTGAGCGGGGCGGCGGCAGGCCCCGCCCGCGCCAACCTCACCGAGAAGCTCCTCGTCCCCTTCCTGGCGAAGTTGTGCAGCTTCGTCCCCGAGGCCGGGATCTGGATGAACACCCAGCGGCCCGAGTGGAACGACGCGAACAACGCCCTCGCCGGGTACGGCGCCTCGATGGTGACCGTCGCCTACGCCCGCCGGTACGCCACGGTCTGTCTGGAGCTCTTCCAGGCGCTCGGCGACGACGACGTGCCGATGCAGGCCGAGGTGGCCGACTGGCTCATGCGGACCCACGCCGCCCTCGCCGAACACGAGCCCCTCCTGGCCGGGGGCGCGCTCGACGACCTCGACCGGAAGCGGGTCGTGGACGCGCTCGGTTCCGCAGCCGGGGACTACCGCGCCGGCCTCTACGCGGCGGGCGCCCTCTCCAGCGAGCAGGCCGCCGTCCCCCCGGGGGCGATCCGCGACCTGCTGCACCGCGCCCTGCGCTTCTTCGACCACTCGATCGAGCGCACTCGGCGCGACGACGGGCTCTACGAGGCGTACACCGTGCTGCGCATCGGCGAGGACCGGGTCGGCGTGGCGACGCTCTACCCGATGCTCGAGGGGCAGGTCGCCGCGCTCAGCTCCGGGGCGCTCTCGCCAGCGGAGGCGGTCGAGGTGCTGACCGCGCTCCGGGCGAGCCCGATGTACCGGGAGGACCAGCACTCGTACATGCTCTACCCGAACCGGTCGCTCCCCGGATTCCGCGAGAAGAACGTGGTCCCGGCGGAGGCGATCGAGGGGTCGCCGCTGCTGACGCGGCTCCTCGCCGAGGGAGACCACCGGGTGGTCGAACGCGACCTCGACGGCGCGGTCCACTTCAACCCCGACTTCCAAAGCGGTCGCGATCTCGAGCGGGCGCTCGACGCGATGCGGGAGGGAGCGTACGCCGACCTCGTCGAGACGGAGCGGGAACTCGTTCTCTCCGTCTTTGAGTCGGTCTTCGACCACGCCCGCTTCACCGGCCGCTCCGGCACCTTCTACGGCTACGAGGGGCTCGGCTCGATCTACTGGCACATGGTCGGAAAACTCCTCCTCGCCGTGCAGGAGTGCGCGCAGAGGGCCGCCGAGGAGGACCCAGCGAGCTTCCCGGCCCTCGCCGAACGCTACTGGGACGTCCGGGCCGGGCTGGGCTTCCAGAAGAGCCCGGCGGTCTACGGCGCCTTTCCCACCGACCCCTACTCGCACACCCCCTGGAATGGCGGGGCGAAGCAGCCCGGAATGACCGGGCAGGTGAAGGAGGAGATCCTGACCCGCGCCGGGGAGCTCGGCGTCCGGATCGAGGGCGGATGCCTCCGCTTCGAGCCGATCCTCCTCCGCTCGGAGGAGTTCTTCGAGGGGCCGGAGACCTTCCGGTACGTCGACGTGGAGGGACGGGCGGTCGCGGTCGAGCTCCAGCCCGGATCGCTCGCCTTCACCTGGGGGCAGGTGCCGGTCGTCTACCGGCGCTCGGAGCGCCGCGAGGTCCGACTCACCCTGGCCGACGGGGAGGCCCGAACGATCGAGGGGGCGACGCTCCCGGCCGAGGAGAGCGCCGAGATCTTCCGACGAAGCGGCTGGATCCGGCGCATCGAGGTCGCCCTGAATCCGGGGCTGGGGGGTTGAACCGATGACGACGAAGACGGTGGACGCCGAGGACTTCATCCCCGGCCACGACACTGCCCCCGAGGACCGCATCCCCCTCGGGGAGAAGATCGCCTACGGCGTCGGCATGCTGGGCAACCAGCTCTTCACCGCCGCCCTCGGCGTCTTCATGGTCGTCCTGGTGCAGGGGCTCGGCTTCTCGCCCTTCCTCTGGAGCCTGCTCTTCTTCGCGCCGAGGCTCATCGACGCGGTGACCGACCCGATCATGGGCTTCGTCACCGACAACACCCGGTCCAGATACGGTCGACGGAAGCCGTGGATCGTGCTCGGCGCGGTCGTCACCGGAGCCGCGTACGTCGGGATGTGGCAGCTCTACGAGACGAACAGCATCACCTTCAACTTCACCTACTTCCTCCTCTTCTCCTTCGTCTTCTACATCGGGCTCACCGTCTTCCAGACGCCGTACGTGGCGATGGGGTACGAGATGAGCCGCGACTTCCACGAGCGGACCCGGGTCATGGCGGTCGCGCAGTGGATCGGGCAGTGGTCGTGGGTGATCGTGCCCTGGTTCTGGCCGCTCATGTACGACCCCAACCTCTTCGAGACCCCCGCAGTCGCGGTGCGACAACTCTCGATCGGGGTGGGCCTCGGGTGCATGGCCATGGCGCTCGTACCGGCCTTCTTCGTGTCGAGCCCGTCGACGGAGCACGCGACGCACCTCAAGCCGCTCGACCGCGCCCACATCGCGGGGAATGTGAAGACCTTCGTCGCCGGCTTCGGCGAGGCCTTCCGCTGCGCCCCCTTCCGCAAGCTGTGCGCGGCGACCTTCCTGGTCTTCAACGCCTACAACATCGTCGCCGCCTTCGGCTTCTTCATCATCGTCTACCACCTCTTCGGTGGAGACGCGGATGCGGCAGGGAGCTGGACGGCGTGGTTCGGGACGGCGAGCGCGCTCTCCACCACCTTCCTCGTCATCCCGGTCATCACCTGGATGTCGCAGCGGTGGGGGAAGCGGAACGCCTTCCTCGTCTCGCAGGGAATCTCCCTCTTCGGCTACCTCGGCTTCTGGTTCTCCTTCCGCCCCGGCCAGCCCGCGCTGATGCTCCTCCCCCTCCCGGTCTTCGCCTTCGGGATCGGCGGGCTCTTCACCCTCATGACCTCCATGACCGCCGACGTCTGCGACCTCGACGAACTCCACACCGGGGAGCGCCGCGAGGGGACCTTCGCCGCGATCTACTGGTGGATGGTGAAGTTCGGGCTCGCCTTCGCCGGGGGGCTGAGCGGGCTGATCATGGGCTTGGTCGGCTTCACCCCGGATGCCCCGACGCAGCCGGAGGGCGCGGTCACCGGGCTCCGCATCGCCTTCTCCGTCGTCCCCGCCGCGGGGGCGGTCCTCGCGATGTGGTTCATGACGAAGTACGACCTGTCCGAGGCGAGGGCCTTCGAGATTCGGGAGGAGCTGGAGAAGCGGCGGGGAGTGTCGGCGCTGGTGTGAGGGGGGGGCGGCGGGGCTCGTCTGTCATGACGGCTCTCCTCGCGGATATCTTCCGTGGAGTCGTCACGTCAATCGGAGGACGTCGTGTCCAGTGATCGCAGAATCGTCCGAGTCTACCGGGACAAGGCGGGCGGGGATTCCACCGACCTGTCCTCGGCGGCGGCCCGCCTTGCCGCGATGTGGCGCATCACAGTCGACTCGTGGGCTTTCAGGGGATCGTCAGACGATGCTGAACCAGGACTTCAGAGACATCTTGTCCGAGTTCATCGAAGGTGATGTCGAGTTCCTCGTCGTCGGCGCCTATGCGGTAGCCACCCACGGCATTGCCCGCGCGACCGGAGATATCGACTTCTGGATCCGAATCAGTCCGGAAAACGCGCACAGAGTGCTCGATGCGCTTCATCGATTCGGTACGCCACTTGAAGAACTGACCGCTGCAGACCTCCAGGAGGAGAACGTGGTGGTCCAGATCGGCCGGGAGCCGTCCCGGGTGGACATCATGACCTCAATCGACGGGGTCGAGTTCGACGACGCATGGGCTCACAAGCACGAGGTGCATGTCGCGGGGCTCGCGATCCCCGTGATCGGACGCCAGCAGTTGATCCGCAACAAGCGGGCGACGGGGAGACTGCGTGACCTTGCGGACGTCGAAGCGATACTCGAGCGAGGGCGGGAGAGCGACGGTCAGGTCGGGTGAGGGCTCGCGCGGTGTGGGTCTCGTGGCCTACCCCGCCCTATCGCTCGTCGCCCTTCATCGGAGGGACATCCGGAGCAGCATCCAGGACCCTCAGAAAGGCCTCCCGTGCCCCCCTCGCAGCGCGAGATTGCGGGTAGTCCGCGGCATCCAGGGCCGAGATCTTCTCCGCGAGCGCATTCTTTTGCACACTCCCGATATTCGGTCTATATTCGGTTTCGGTATTCGTTCGGTTTCCGTCCCGACACCTCCCTCCGTTCCGCCCCCGCCTCGCCGATTCCGAATCGCCATGTCCGACCTCCTCTCCCAGACCGGCCGCCCCTCCCGCTCCCCTTCCCAGACCCGCTCGGGCCTGACCCGCTCGGAGACGCGCGCCGGGCGCACGCGGGTGGCGACCGGTGCGGGGAGTCGTTCGGTGCTCTGCCTCTGGCTCCCGACCTTCGAACTCCGGCTCGAGCTGGTCCGCTCCCCCGACCTCGACCGCACCTCGGTCGCCCTCCTCGCCCCGAGCGAGGGGTCGATCCAGACGGTGTGGCAGGTGTCGGAGCGCGCCTGGCAGGCGGGGGTGCGCCCGGGGCAGCGGGTGTCGCAGGCGATCTCGCTCTGCTCCTCGCTGACCCTCCTGGAGCCCGATCCGGCGCACTACGACGCGGCGATGGAGGCGATCCTGGAGACGCTGATCCAGCAGACGCCGATCGTGGAGCCGGGGGTCGAGCGGGGGAAGGTCTTCCTGGGAATGGACGGGCTGGGACGGCTCTACGGGAGCCCGTCGTCGCAGGCGCGCCACATGCTCCGCTCCCTCTTTCGCATCCTCCCTCGCCCCCTGGTGGCCGCGACCCGGGCGGGGTGGGCGCCGGGAACCTTCGGGGCGTGGGTCGCCGCGGCGCGCGCCCGGCCGGGGGAGCCATGCGTGGTGACGGAGGCGGAGCTGGCGGGCTTCCTGGCCGCCTGCCCGGCGCGGGCGCTCCCGGTGGAGGAGGCGATGATCGAGCGCCTCGACCGGCTCGGCGTCCATACGCTCGGCGATCTGGCCCGCCTCCCGGAGCCCGCCCTGGTCGCGCAGTTCGGGCAGGACGGGCGCGACGCCCGCCGGTGGGCGCTGGGCACCCGGATCGACCCGGCGCGCCCCTGGCACCGCCCCCGCCCGATCCGCGCCGCCTTCGACTTCCCGACGCCGGCGGGGCAGCTCGACCGGATCCACCACGCCCTCGACCGCCTCCTGGAGCGGGCGCTCGCCCGGCCGGAGCGCCGCGGACGGAGCATCCAGGAGGTCCGGGTGACGGGGCACCTGGAGGGGAGCGGATCCTGGAGCGTCGACCGGGTGCTGCGCGAGCCGACCTCGAAGAAGGAGGACCTCTCCCGCATCCTGCGCGCGCGCATCGCCCTCTCTCCCCCGCCCCGCGCGCTGGAGAAGCTGCGGGTCGAGTTCGTGCGCTTCGGCCCGGCCACCTCGCAGGACGACCTCTTCGGCCGCGACGAGGCAGCGGGGCGCGATGCGGCCGGGCGCACCCTGTCGGAGGGGCGGGTCCCCGGGTCACTCCGCCGGGCGGTGCGGGAGCTGCGGCTCCGCCTGGGCGACTCCCCGCTCTATCGCGTCGTCGAACTGGATCCGTGGTCGCGCATTCCGGAGCGACGGCACGCCCTCCTCCGCTTCGAGGGGTGAGTACGGTGCACCGCAGGATGAAGGTGAAGGGGCCGCGGATCATCCCGCTCAACGCCCCGAGCGAGGTCCGGGTGCGCGCCGACGCGAAGGGTCAGCCAGCCGAACTCCGCATCGGCCGGAAGACCCTCACCGTCACCGAGGTACAGGAGAGCTGGCGCATCGAAGACGAGTGGTGGCGCGCCCCGATCCGGCGCGACTACCACCGCCTCCTCCTCAGCGACGGGCGTCTCCTCATCCTCTACCGGGACCTCGAGACGGGAGGGTGGTACCTGCAGCGCTAGAATGAGGACGCGCCGGTCGAGCCCCCCGTGCAGCCCGCGGGTCTCGCTGCGCTGCGCGCTACGGACCCCCGGTCGCACCTAAAGGGGCTTTTGGACGCGGGCGGGGCGCGCGCCGTACATTCGCCGGCGAACGTTTCCCGATCGACCGACCGTGACCGACGCCCACTCCCGCCCCACCTCCGACGTCGAAGCGTCCACCGGCGCCGAAGGCGACCCACCGGTGACCGACGACGCCGACGACGCCGAACTGCGGCGGTCGCTCGCGCAGCGCTTCCACCGGGACGCCTCGGTGGGCGCGATCGGCCACCCGGTCGTGGCCGCCGTCATCGGCCTCCTGGTGCGGGGCAACGTCGGAGACGCCCTCGCCCTCTCGGTCTTCGGGATCGTCACGGCGGCCTCGATCCTGCGCGTCCTGGTGCAGCGGACCGCCTTCGGGCTGCGGGACCAGCCCGAGCGTCTCGCGGTGCGCGTCCGCATCTCGACCGCACTCGTCGCCGGCGGGTGGGCGATCGTCTCCGTCCTCCTCTTCCCCGCCGTCGACTCCGAGGTGCTGGGCCGCATCCTGGTCGCGTACGCCGGGCTGGTCGCGGCGGGGGTCGCCACCCACCAGTCGGACCGCCCGGGCTTCCACATCTTCACGGGGCTCCTCCTCGGGTCGGCGCTCGTCGGCTCCCTCCTGACCGGGCGCCCGCTCGCGGCGATCGACACGATGTTCATCGTCGCCTTCTGGGCGATGATGATCGTCCTGCAGGGGCGGATTCACCGGCAGCTCCGCATCCGGCTGTCGACCGGGCTGCAGCTGCAGAAGGCGATCGGGCACGCGACGCGAGAGAAGGAGTTCGTCGACTCGGTCCTGGCCGGCGCCCCGGACGGGATGGCGGTGGTCGCACCGGACGGGAAGCTGGCGCGGGTCTCCCGGGAGTTCGAGCGGATCGTCGGGCGCCCCCGCGCCGAGCTCCTCGACCTCGACCCCGCCGCCGAGCGGAGCGCCTTCTGGTCGACGCTCCAGCGGGTGACCGAGGACGCGCGCCGCCACGGCCGCTCCGCTC
>JANQLR010000110.1 GCA_028280525.1 Longimicrobiales bacterium | reverse complement strand
CGCCTGCAGGAAGCTCTCCCCGTACCGCTCCAGCTTGGCCGGTCCCACACCGGGCACCTCCAGCAGCTCGGCCGGTGTGGCGGGTCGGCGCACGGCCATCTCGCGGAGCACCCGGTCGTTGAAGACGATGTAGGCGGGCACGTTCTGCCGGTCGGCCGTCTCCTTCCGCAGCTCCCGCAGTCGCTCGAAGAGCTCCACATCCGCCTCCGAGAGGACCGGATCGGCCACCCCTCCCCCTCGCGCGCCGGACCGCGCACGGCGCCGGCCGGCATCCCGGACCCGTCCCCCGAGACGGGAGATGGCGTCGAGCGCGATCGACTCGAGCGACTCCCCCGAGCAGACGTCGCACGAGGAGTCGCAGGGGGCCATCTCCTCGTCGAAGTGCCGGAGGATGGCGCGGTGCCGGCACTGACGGGAATCGACCATCTCGAAGAGGTCGACCGTCGCCCGCCGCTTCATCTCGCGGAGCTCGGGCTCGAGCTCGTCGAGGAAGCGCTCGTGCATCTTCACGTCGGCCCACGAATAGAAGAGGAAGCAGTCGCTCTCGAGCCCGTCGCGCCCCGCGCGCCCGATCTCCTGGTACCACGACTCGACGTCCTTCGGCATGTCGCGGTGGATGACCCAACGGACATTGGACTTGTCGATTCCCATCCCGAAGGCGACGGTCGCGACGATCACCTCGACGTCGTCGCGCTGGAACGCCTCCTGGTTCGCGGCCCGCTCCTCCGGGTCCAGCCCCGCGTGATACGGGAGCGCTCGCACGTCGTTCTTCCGCAGGAAGGCGGTCGTGCTCTCGACCGTCTTTCGGGAAAGGCAGTAGACGATCCCGGGGTCGCCCTCCCGGTCTCGGATGAGGGCGAGGATCTCCCGTTTCGTGTCGCCGCTCCCCTTCTTGCGGACGCCGATCTGCAGGTTGGGGCGGAAGAAGGACCCCTTGTACCCCGCCGGCTTCCGCATCCCGAGCTGCCTCAGGATGTCCCGGGCGACGGGTCGAGTAGCGGTCGCGGTCAGCGCGAGCACCGGCACGTCCAGCTCCTCGCGCAGGCCGCTCAACCGACGGTACGACGGGCGGAAGTCATGCCCCCACTGGGAGATGCAGTGCGCCTCGTCCACCACGAGCAGCGCGATCGGGCTCTGGCGGATCAGGTCGCGCATCCAGCCGTCGAGCGCCTCCGGCGCGAGGAAGGCGATCTCGTACTCGCCCCGTCGCAGCGCGTCGACACGCGACTGGCGGGTCGAGGGGTCGAGCGAGGAGTTGATCTCCGCCGCCCGGAAGCCGAACTGCACCAGCGCGTCGACCTGATCCTTCATCAGGGAGATCAGCGGCGAGATCACGAGCACCGTCCCGTCGAGCATCCGCGCCGGGAGCTGGTAGGTCAGCGACTTCCCCGCCCCGGTCGGCATGACCGCGATGCAGTCGCGACCATCGAGTACCGCCTCGATCACCTGCTCCTGCCCGGGCCGGAAGTCGTCGAAGCCGAAGACCTCGCGCAGCACCTGACGGGGGCCGCCCCGGTCGACGCGATGGAGCTCCGCCGCGGCGGCGGCCGCCTCGCGGACTCGCGGGGGCAGAGGGTCGGAGGGAGGGGGTGGCGCCCCTGCCTGCTCCGCCTCGCCAGCCCCCGCTTCCGGGGCTCGCTCGGGGTCGGGCGTCGGGGCGAAGTCGAAGGCTTGCTGCATGGCCCTATCCTACCCCGAGCCGCAGGGCGCCGGAATGGGGGCGGGGGACGGGAACTCCGTATCCCCGGGCGGGTGCCCGATGCATGCCCCCGGCCACCCCCGATCACCCCGACCTCTTCGCCCGCGGTGCGGCGGCGCCCCTCGACCTCGCGCCCTCGGCAGGGGAATGGCAGACGGTGGCCGACGCCCTCCCCGATCTGCTGCGGATGGGGACGTCGTCGTGGTCCTTCCCCGGGTGGACGGGGAGCGTCTGGGACCGGGAACTCCCCCCGGGTCGACTCTCCCGGATCGGCCTCGAGGCCTACGCCCGTCACCCCCTCCTCCGGGCCGTCGCGATCGACCGGGGCTACTACGAGCCCCTCGACGCGGCCACGCTCCGGCGCTACGCGGATCAGGTCCCGGACGACTTCCGCTTCCTCCTGAAGGCCGACCGCCGACTCCTCTTCCCCGACGGCCCGGGCGCCGATCCCGACCTCTACCTCAATCCGGCGTGGGCCGCGGAGGAGGTCGTGGGCCCGGCACTCGACGGGCTCGGCCGGAAGCTGCAGAGCCTCCTCTTCCAGTTCGCCCCCGTTCCGGCCACTCGCCTCGGCGGCCCCCGCCGCTTCGCCGAGGAGCTGTACCGTTTCCTGGACCGCCTGCCGCGCGAGATCCGGGGCCGGATGCACGTCGAGGTGCGGACCCCCGCCCTCCTCACCCCCGACCTCGGACAGGCGCTGCATCACGCCGGTGCCGGGCTGGGACGGGTGGTTCACCCGGAGATGCCGGAGGTCGCCGGGCAGGCGTCACGGACCTCCTCGCCGTCGGACGAGCACGGCGCCCTGCTCGTCCGCTGGATGCTGCAGCGCGGTCACCGCTACGCCGAGGCCAAGGAGGCGTGGGCCCCCTTCCGGGAGATGCAGGCGCCGGACCCCGACGCGCGAGGCGCCGTTGCCGACGCGGTGCGGGCCGCGGTTGCCGCGGGACGCGCCGCCCTGGTGATCGTCAACAACAAGGCCGAGGGATCGGCGCCGGCCTCCATCGAGGCGCTCGCACAGCGCCTCGTAAATCCCCCCTTCGAGGGTGCATCCGAAGACGCGTCGGAAACGAAATGAATCCTGGCGGCATCACACACGTAAGGATGGACGAACGGCTTCGGTGAACGAGGCCCATGACGCGGGGGATGGGAGAGATGTTCGGGATCGGGAAGGATACGGGAATTCGGGATGCGGTCGGGATCACCTTCACCGTCGTGGCAGTGCTCCTCCTTCTTGGAGTCGCCGCGAGGCTTCCGGCATCCAACTTCGGAGTGGACAGCGCCTGGGCGAACGAGGTGACGGAGGTACGCACCGGATCCGACGCCGAGCCCGCCTCCTGTGCGCCCGCCGAGCGGGAGACGCCCAGCTCCGCGGCGGGCGCTTCAGTCCGCACCGAGGCGCTGATCTGACCTCTCGGGGGCCTTCGCCCCCTCAGCTCCAGCCCCGGATCCATGGGGCGTGACGCTCCGCCAGATCGGGTAGGGCGTCGGCGTGAACGGCGGCGGCGAGGATCTCGGCGCTCTCCACCAGCCGGGGGCTCGGACGGTTCAGAAACGAGTGTCCGTCGAGCACGCGGCACCGTCCCTCTCGGACTGCGCGGATCGAGCGCAGCCCCTCCGCGACTCCGGCCACCTCCATCTCGGCGACCGACCGGTCGACGTTGAACCCGCAGGGGAGCACCAGCACCCACTCGGGATCCTCCTCTGCGATCCGCCCCCAGTCCACCTCCTCGAAGTGGATCTCGTCCTCCACGATGACGGGGGTGAGTCCGGCGATGCGCGCCAGCGTGGGCATCCATCCTCCCGCGACCATGGGCGGGGCGAGCCACTCGACGAGTGCGACGCGGGGCGCCGTCAGATCGCGGGTGCGGGACTCGAGGTGTGCGAGCGCGGCGTCGAAGCGGGCCACGAGCTCCGCCCCGGCCTCCGGGCGTCCAATCGCCTCGGCAACCTTCAGGAAGTCCGAGCGGACGTCGGCGAGGGTCCGCGGGTGCAGCGAGCAGACTCGTGTGTCGGGGAGGTCGATGGCGCACAGCGCGTCCTCCACGTCCCGCAGGGAGACGGCGCACACCTCGCAGTGGTCCTGGGTCAGGATGACGTCCGGGCGGATCCGCTGCAGGCCGTCGACGTCCACCGAGTAGACGCTGAGCCCGTCGCGCACGAGTGCGCGCACGTCCCGGTCGATCACATCCGACGGGAGGGTCGGATCGACTTTCGACTGACAGAGCTGCGGGCGATCGCGGACTTCCGGCGGCCAGTCGCACTCGTGACTCACCCCGACCAGGTGATCGGCCATCCCCAGCCCGGCTACGATCTCGGTCGCGGAGGCGATCAGCGAGACGATCGTCGGCGCCGGTGGCGTGCCGTCGGGTGCCTCGCCCGGGGTCGGGGAGGCGGAGTCGGCGGGGGGTGCGCCCGGGGACGCGGTCTGTGGGCTCGGGGCCGGAGTGGTCATCGGTGAGCGCGGTTCGGGGCGGGACAGATCGGTTCGATCGAGAGGAGATCGGCAAGCTCGGCGGCGCGCGCCGACAGGGCCAGCGTCGGCGTGTGGTAGCGGTCCCCGTCGACCCGGTAGACCACGGCGTCGGGGAGGAGCTCCCGCAGCGTCGCCTCGGCAGGGGCCATCTGCGTCCCCGTGACGGAGTTCGAGTCGACCACGCCCGGGAGGAGGACCACCTCCGGCGCGAGCCCGACGAGCGCCTCGGGGGCCAGGACGGGCCAGGCGGCCCCACGGGCGACCGTTCCGGTAGCGTGCTCACCTCGGGAGGGCGGCACCGGACGTGCCCCGGCGGTGCGGAGGAGCTCTGCCGGCCAGCTCGTCGGCCCGGCGACCACGAGAGGTTCGGTCGAGACGACCCAGGCGGCGGTCGGTCCGCCGTCCTGGGCGTTGCACCCGTGGGGGCGCTGCTGCCCCATCGCGTCGACCAGATCGCGGGCCCGCGACTCCCGTCCCAGCCTGCGCCCGAGCTCGAGAGTGACGCGGGCCAGGTCCTCACGCCCCTCGACCACCTCACGCAGAAGGACCACCGAGTCTGGTAGCGACGCCTCGAGGGGGCTCAGGTCGAGTCCGTCCCACGCGATGACGAGCGTCGGGCGGAGGGCGACGAGCCGTTCGAAGGAGGGTGCCAGGATCGAGCCGAGCACCTCCACCTCGATCGCGGTTCCTGCCGGATCACCCGCCCCCACCCCGACCAGGGCGTCCGCCCGTTCGAGGCCGACCACGATCCCGGTGGCTGCCGGGAGGAGGGAGACGACGCGGGCACCGTCGGAGGCGGCGGCGATCGCGTCCCCCTGTCCGGGG
>JANQLR010000048.1 GCA_028280525.1 Longimicrobiales bacterium | reverse complement strand
GGAGATCGGGTCCGCCTCCCCGGTGCGGAACCCGAGGTCGATGCGGATCGGACCGACCGGGGAGAAGTAGCGGATGCCGACGCCGGGGGAGACTTCCAGGTCGCGCAGAGCGACGGACTGCCCGCGATCCCACACCTGCCCGACATCCGCGAAGAGGGCGAGCTGGAAGGTCCGCGAGGGGAGGGGAATTCGAAGCTCCACATTCCCCCCGAGGAGTCGCGAGCCCCCGGTCGGTCGCTCCTCGAATCGATCCTGCGACAGCCCCTCGGCGTTGCAGGAGCCGTTCGCGACCTCGACCGCGCCACAGACGGGGCCAACCTCGCCCCGCCACCCCAGGAGGCGTTCGACGTCGACCTTCAGGACGCGCGGACCGAGCTGGTTCTCCCCGTACCCGCGGACGCTTCCCGCGCCCCCGGCGTAGAAGCGCTTCTGCGGGTGGATGATCCCCTCCCCGACCCCTCCACCCAACGCCTCGAAGTCGCCGGCCGCCACCACGCCGCCCCGGCCCCGGAGCGCGAGGACCGCTCCCCCACCGAGCTCGAAGTACGAGCTGAGCTCCCCGATGGCGCGGTTGTAGGCGAAGTCGGATCCGGTCCAGCGCGAGGCGTGCTCGAGATCGAGGGCGAAGGTCCACCCCCGAGTGCGGTTGAGGACGCTGTTGGAGCGGTCGATCACCAGGCTGGTGCCGATGGGCGCGAGCCAGTTCGCACCTCGGAAGACACCGATGTCCGCCTCGTTGCAGATGAGGAAGGAGGTGCAGAAGAAGATCTCGGCCGCGGAGAGCCGCGCGAGCTGCGGCTGCCAGAAGAGGGAGGCGGTCGTCCGGCGCGAGACAGCGCGCGTGAGCGCGAACGAGACGCCGATCGCCTCCCGGATGAACACCTCGGGGAGACTCTCGCGCTCGATGAAGGCACTCGTCGTGAGCGAGGTGCGAGGCGAGAGGAAGGTGGGCTGAACGAAGTCGACGCCGAGGCGCCCGTTGAGCTCCGCGAACTCCCCGTCCCCACTCTGCTCGCAGGCGGTGCTGTTGAGCTGGGGAGCGAGGATGTTCGACACCCCGCCGAAGACGGAGAGACGCCGGGCGCCGCCTCGGAAGTTCCGCGAGGTCCAGCGTGCCTCCGCGTTGACGCAGGCCGCGGTGCTCCACCCCGCGCCGGCGCGGACCCGGTGCTTGTCCCCCTCGACCACCTGGACCCGGATCGGGATGATCGTGTCGAGCGCCTCCCCGGAGGAGAGAAGGGGCTCGATGGCGGCGTTTCGCACGATCTCGAAGCCGTAGAGGTTGCGCTGGCCCTCCTCCACGAGCCGCGGACGGAAGAGCTGGCCGGTACGGAAGGGGAGGGCCCGTCGGATCGCGTCGTCCCCCAGCTCCACATTGCGCTCGATGGTGATCTCGCCGATGCGGACGCGCGGGCCCGGATCGATGTCGAAGGCGACGTCGGCCGAGTATGGATCGTCGCGGGGGATGAAGGAGGAGCGGAGGACCTCGGCGTGGGCGTAGCCGGCGTCGCGAAGCCGCGCGGTGAGGGTGTCCCGCACCTCCTCCAGGCGACGCGTGCTGAAGGGGCGCCCGCGAGCGATCGGCAGGTCGTCGAGGAGCCCCTCCACCTGGGGCTCGTCGTAGACGGTGTACCCGACGTCGTCGATCAGGACGGGGCGACCCTCCCGGATCGTGAATTCGAGACGGACCCCCTCGGCCTCCGCGGCCATCGCCGTATCCACCTGCGCCTCGCGGTACCCGACGGTGCGGTAGTAGGCCAGGATCCGCAGCGAGTCGAGCCGCACCTGGCGGGGGAAGAGGTAGCGCCGGTCCTTCAGCGCACCGGAGGCCCAGCAGATCGGAACGAAGACCGCAGAACGGCAGGTCGTCGCCCGGTTCTGGATGATCGTGGTGAGGGTGGCGGTCGGAACGGCCTCGTTCCCGCGGAAGCGCACCTCGAGCAGCTCCGGCCGGTTCGTCTGCGAGGCGAGAGGGGACGACCCGAGCGCGGCGAGCCACAGGACCCCGAGGATCCGCAGGAGCGCCCGACGCGTCATTCCAGCGCGTCGCCCGACGGACCCGGGAGGGCCCGAGCGTCCCGTCCGTCCTCGGGTCGCAGGGAGATCGGCTCCCGAGACAGAAGGGTCCGGGTGAGGTACCAGGTGACGGTGCCGACGGCGACGGCCGTGGCGAGCGCCACGACTCCGGCGGTGGCGGAGTCCTGAGCCCGGGGGGGACGACGAATCCAGTCGGTGCTCATCGGGAGGCCTCGGGGGTGGGGCGCCACGGCTCGTCCCGCTCGACGGGGAGCTCGACGAGGGGGTGGCGAGGGAAGCGATGCAGCGCCGTCGGTGCGAAGCGGCCCGCCTCCGGGTCGAGGAGGTGTGGCACCACCTCGATCACCTGGTCGTCGATGCGCAGGAGGTTGTACGAGTTCCTTCCGCGTTCCCTGGCGCGCCCCCGGGAGGAGGTCGTCGTGCCGGAGTGGACCGCCAGCACCCGCGCCCTCGGCCCCGGGCCCGGCGCGGCGTCGATCGAGCTGCCGACGTAGGCGCGGTGGAGGTGGCCGCTCAGGATGACGTCGACCCCCATCGACTCGAACTCGCGCAGGAGCGCGGGCGCACCCGGGATCGGGTGGTCCGACTCGTGGTCGGGCGCCGGCACGAGGTGGTGATGAACCACGAGGATGCGCACCTCTCCCTCCGCTGCGTCGGAGAAGGCCTCGCGGGCGTACCGGAGCTGATGCGCGCGGATCCGCCCGTTCACGATCGCGCGGTGCGGAGCGGCGGAGTTGAGCGCGACGACGACGGCCCCGGGAATCCGGGTGACCGAGTCGAGCGACTTCGAGATGTGGCGCCGCCAGTTCCGGTACGGATCGAAGAGGCGCTCGAAGACGCGATAGAGGGGGACGTCGTGGTTGCCCGGGGTGACCACCACCGGGATCTCCCCGAAGCGCGCGAGCCACTCCGCGGCCGCCGCGTACTCGTGCACCTTGGCCCGCTGCGTCAGGTCGCCCGAGACGACGAGGAGGTCGGGGGCGAGCGACTCGACGGCGTCGGCGAAGAGCTGTGCGACCTCCGGGAGGTGCGGGACGCCGAAGTGGACGTCGGAGCCGTGGACGATCGTCAGCATCTCGGGAACGCTACCCTGCGGGGACCGGCTCCGGCCGGTCGGCGGACGACGCGCGCAGCCGTGCCGCCCAGACCAGCCCGACCACGATCAGCGCGATCGAGATGAGCTGTGCGACGGTGAAGATCCCGAAGAAGCGGTCATCCTTCGCGCGGAAGAACTCGACGACGAAGCGCTCGACCCCGGCGAGGGCGAGCCAGACCATGAAGAGCCACCCGGCGCGGTGCGAATGCTTCCGGATCCTCCACAGGAAGAGGAAGATCAGCGTCGACATCGCCACCTCGTAGAGCTGCGTCGGGTGCACGGGGATCACGTCGCCGTACTTCGCGATCATCTCGGGAGGGACCGTCACCCCGAAACGCTCGATGTAGGTGACGGTGGTCGGGGGCGAGCCCTGTGGGAAGGTCATCCCCACCCAGGAGTCGGTCGGTCGGCCCCAGTCGTCCCCGACCAGGAAGCAGCCGACCCGGCCGACCGCATAGGAGATCGCGAGTGGCGGCGCGACGATGTCGGCCATCTTCCCGAGGGGGAGCTCCCGACGGCGGATCTCCCAGACGACGAAGGCGGTCGCGAGGATGAAGCCGCCGTACCAGACCATCCCCCCGCGGCTGAAGAGGTAGCGCAGCCCCTGCGCCTGGAACTCGGACCAGTTCAGCCCGACGTAGTAGAGCTTCGCGCCGACCACGCCGCCGATGACGGCCATGAAGACGAGGTCCCACGCGCGCTCGCCCTCGAGCCCCTCGCGCTCCATCTCGCGGCGGATGAGGAAGCCCCCCGTCAGGAAGGCGAAGAACATCATCACGCCGAAGGTGGTGACCGGCTGACCGCCGAGACCGGGGACCCAGTCGGGGAACTCGAAGAGGATGGGGAACATCGGTCAGGCGTTCGGGGCGTGCGAAGTCAGAGGGATCATACCCGGAAAGGGCAGGTTCGGCTGTACCGCGGTGTCGGCGTCGGCGACCTCGCCTCGGCCGAGCCGGAAGAGCCCGGCGCGGGCGATCATCGCGCCGTTGTCGAGCGAGAGGCGCGGGGAGGCCCGGAAGAGGCGCCCGCCCTCGGGGAGGCGGGCCTCGAGCTCCGCGCGCAGGCGGGTGTTCGCGGAGACGCCGCCGCCGATGAGGACGCGGGGGCAGTCGAAGTGCTCGACCGCCCGCATCGTCTTCGAGACGAGGACGTCGACCACCGCCTCCTGGAAGCCGGCCGCCACGTCGCCGAGGTGGGTGTCGATCTCCCCCGACTCCTGCAGGGGTCGGACCCGGTTCAGGACCGCCGTCTTGAGCCCGGAGAAGGAGAAGTCCCAGTAGTCGGCGTCGCCCTCCACCTGTCGGTTGGAGAGCATGGGCCGGGGGAAGCGGATCCCGGCCGGATCTCCGCCCTCGGCGAGGCGGGAGACGACCGGGCCGCCCGGATATCCCAGGTCGAGCATCTTGGCGACCTTGTCGAAGGCCTCCCCGGCGGCGTCGTCCCGGGTCGAGCCGAGACGGACGTACTCGCCCCACGCAGGACAGTAGAGGAGGAGGGTGTGGCCGCCGGAGACGAGGAGCCCCACGAAGGGCGGCTCCGCCTCGGGATCCTCCAGCACCGGCCCGAAGAGGTGCGCCTCCATGTGGTGCACCGGGACGAGCGGGACGTCGAGGGCGAAGGCGGCCGCCCGCGCCCAGGTGAAGCCGACCAGGAGGGCGCCCACGAGCCCCGGACCGGCCGTCGCCGCAATCGCGTCGAGGTCGGCGAAGTCGATGCCGGCCTGCGCCAGCGTCGCCTCCACGACCGAGTCGATCCGCTGCAGGTGGTGGCGCGCGGCGAGCTCCGGGACCACGCCGCCGTAGACCTCGTGCACGTCCTGGGAGAGGATGACGTGTCCGAGCAGGGCGCCCCGCCCGTCCAGCACCGCGGCGGAGGTCTCGTCGCAACTCGTCTCGATCCCGAGGATCCGGCCCTCCGGGGCGAGCGCGGTCACGGTCGGATCACCCGGACGGTCTCGGTGTCGAGGAGCGCCGTGATGAGCGGCGGGACACCTTCGAGCCGAAGTGCGACCTCGCGCTCGTCCCCGACCTCGAGCCCGTCGAGGGACCCGGTGGCGATGCGCACGCGGAGCTCGCCGATCCCCACCCGTTCCAGGAGGGCCGGGGCGCCGCGCAGGGTGAGGCCCACGGTGGCCGGCTCGATCCGAAGCGGCCGCGCCGCCCCGGCGGGCGCCTCGACCGCGAGGACCGGGAAGCGCCGCTCGGCGGCCGGCTCCAGGCGGACGTTGACGTCGACCGCCGTTCGCTCCGGCAGGAGCCCGCCGAGACCGACCGTGTCGATCGGGACGGAGATGCTCCCCGTACGCGAAACCGATCCCAGGTCGAGCGGCTGCAGCCGAATCGAGTCGACCGCGTCGAGGAGGCGGGAGGGGCCGCGGACGCGGACGCTCGCCGGGGTCACGGTGACCGGCTCGGTCAGCGCGAACTCGGGGTCGAGCTCTCCCTCGAGGGCGATGGCGAGCGGGAGGTCGACCGACCGGGTCTGCTCGAAGGTGAGGGAGAGCGAGGCCGGGATGATCTCCTCGACGACGAGCTCCGAGGCGGTCGGGAGAACGACCCAGTCGCGGCTCAGCTGGACGACGGTGTCGGGCCCCGAGACGGCCTCGATCGGAACGCGCACCGAGGTCCCCTCGCGAACCAGGCGGATGACGTCGCGGGTCGCGCCGCTGAAGCGAACCGATACCTCCGCGGGGAAGGGGTCGGCCGCGAGCGCCCAGTCGGCGTCCCCGACCTGGACGCGGATCGGAATGGCCGAGAGCGTCTCGCGCTGCGTGGAGTTGTCCGCCGGCACGATCGCCCACAGGACCCACGCCACGACGAAGGCGAGCACCTTGAGCGAGAGGTTGTGCGTCACCGCTCGAGGGAGCACGCTCATCACCCTTGCGGAGTGCCCCCCGTCACGAGTCGAGCAGCCGCTCGACGAGGGCCACGTTCTGTTCGTCGTCCCACGCCACGCCCCCGGCGACCTTCTTGTAGATCACCCCGTCGCGACCGATGAGGAAGGACTCGGGGAGCGCCGTCGCCTGATAGGTCTCGGCCGTCACTCCGCTCGGATCGAGGAGGATGGGAAAGGTGAGGCCGAGCTCCTCGGCGAACTCGCGGACATCCCCGCCGATCTGGCTCCCCCACCCGAGCGAACCGGTCAGGCTCGCGTCCACCGAGACCGCGACGATCTCGAAGTCGGGGTCGTCGATCCGGCGGTAGAGGCGCTCCATCGAGGGCATCTCCTCCCGGCAGGGGAGGCACCAGGTCGCCCAGACGTTCAGGAGGACGACCTTCCCCTCGTAGCTGGCGAGCGTCCGCTGGTCGCCGTCGAAGGTCGCGGCCGTGAAGTCCGGCGCAACCTCCCCGGCGATGACCGGGCGGTACTGATCGCGCCCCACCCAGGCGGCGACGATGACGACCGCGATGAAGACGAGGGCAAGGACGTACGGCACCCGCGACGGGGCGCGACGGGGGGTCTGATTCGGGTCCGGGGTGCTCATTCCTTGAATCTAACGATCTGGAGACGTCCCGCCTCGACGTCCGACGACGAGGCGTACCCCGGCACCGCGGTCCACCTCGACCCCCTCCGCCGGGTCCTGCTCCACCACCCGCCCCTGATCCCGTCCGAAGCGGAAGACCTCCTCCACCTCGACCACCTCCAGCCCCAGGGCGAGGAGGGTGTCGCGCGCCTCCGCTTCGTCCAGCCCGAGGAGGAGGGGGACGGCGATGGTGGAGGGTCCGATCGAGACGGTGAGCGCTACCGATCCCGGGAGCGTCAGCTCGGTCCCCTCCGCCGGAGAGATCTCGAGGATCCGCCCGCGTGGCGCCGGGCTCTCGAC
Source organism: Longimicrobiales bacterium (assembly GCA_028280525.1). GTDB lineage: Bacteria > Gemmatimonadota > Gemmatimonadetes > Longimicrobiales > Gaopeijiaceae > Gaopeijia. The sequence continues at coordinate 1,100 of JANQLR010000048.1, read as the reverse complement.
GGAGTCGACGACGACCTCGAAGCCGGTGGCCTCGAGGAGGGCGAGAGCGCGATCCCCCCGGAGCCGGGACACCTCGGGGACGAGACGCCGCTCCGGACCCAGCGAGACCGAGAGCTGGATCTGCGCACCGGGCAGGGCGAGCTGACCCGCGAGGGGCGACTGGCCGAGGACGGCGCCGGAGTCGACGGAGGGGTGGTTGAAGGTCAGGGGCTCCGAGGGCTGGAGACCGGCGTCGTCCAGGGCGCGCTGCGCCGCCACGACCGTCATCCCGGTGAGGTCGGGGACCGGCCGCAGATCCGAGGGCGGCGGAGGCGCGGGGAAGAGGAGCCGCGTGGCCACGAGCCACCCGAAGCCGCCGCCGAAGAGGCCGACGAGCGTCGCGATGCCGAGGGTCCGCAGCCCGTCGCCACCGCCCGAGGACGTGCGACGACGGCGCCCGGACGATCCGCCCGAGCGCTTCCTCTTCCGGCCCTTGGAAGCCGGTTTCTTCCTGCTGCGTCTGAGAGAGCTCCCGAGGCGCATCCTCACCCGTCCCGTCGTCGGAGCCGGGCCGCAAAGGCCCCGTCCGTGGTGTCGCGTCGCGGCAGGATCTCCATCATGCCGTCCTCATCCATCTCGAGGCCGGTCCCCTCCGGGGGGTCCAGCTCGAACTCCGGGTGCCTCGCCAGAAACTCCCGGACTCGATCTCGATTCTCCTCCGGCTCGAGCGTACAGGTCGAGTAGACGAGCCACCCGCCCGGCCGCACGGCCGCCGCAACATGGTGCAGGATCCGTGCCTGTACCTCCGCCAAGCGGGCCGGATCCGCGGGGCCCAGACGCCACCGGGCGTCCGGGTGACGACGAAGCGTCCCCGTGCCGGAGCAGGGCGCGTCGACGAGGACGAGGTCCACTCCGTCCACCGGCGGTGCCTCGGCCCTGCCCTGCACCACGCCGATCGGGAGGCCCGAACGCCGGGCGTTCTCGACCAGCGTCGGCAGGCGCGAGGCGGCGGAATCGGCGGCGAGAAGATACCCCGCGTCGCGGGCCAGATACAGAGCCTTCCCCCCCGGGGCGGCGCAGAGGTCGGCGATGCGGGCCCCGGGCGGCGGGGCGGCGAAGCG
>JANQLR010000026.1 GCA_028280525.1 Longimicrobiales bacterium | reverse complement strand
CCCCCGACGACGGCGACGTCGAAGTCGACCGCCTGCACGCACCCCTCGCGCGCGCCCCGATCCACCACCGGGTCCGGGCCGGAAGCCGGCGACGAACCGCCCCGCCAACTCACGGCCCCACCTCCACGATCCACCGCTCCGGCCACCCCGCGCGGACACGGCTCCGGTCGACCCCCGCCGCCTCTGCGAGCGCCCGAAACTCCTCCCCGGTCCACCCCGCCCGGACCGAGAGCGGCCCGTCGACGTGGGCGACGCGCGACCGGGAGACCGCGCGGAGCGTGAAATGCGCCAGGAAGAGTCCCAGGCGCGAGCGACTCAGGTCCTCGACCAGGAGGCCCCTGCCCCGCTCCACCATCGCCCGAAGCGCCTCGACCGCGACCGGCGTCTCCAGGTGGTGCAGGAAGAGAGAGGAGACGACGAGGTCGAAGGCGGCGTCCGGGAGGCCGCGGACGGCGTCGCCCTGGAGCCAGACCCAGGTGACCCGCCCGTCGTCGGCCCCCTCGGATCGCGCCCCGGATCGTGTCCGTGAGGCGGCGTAGGCCAGCGCGCGCTCGGAGAGATCGAAGCCGGTAATCTCGACGGCGCGGTTGCGGCGCCGGGCCCAGCGAGCGGCGTCGAGCCCGACGTCTCCCCCGCCGCAGGCCACGTCGAGGATGCGGAGGGGCTGTGATGCGGGCCTGCTCTCCGCGACGCGATCGAGCATCCGGCCGAGGCGGACCCCCGTGCCCGAGAGCCGGTGGACCCGCGACAGGGCGCGCAGCGCGGCGTGGTGATCGGCGGGGTCGAGCCCCGGGTCGTCCATCAGCTCCGGCTCGAGGATGCGCAGCCGGAGGTCGCGACGGACGGGGTCCTCGGGGGGTGCGGCGGGCGACGGCATGGGTCCGGTACCCGGGATGCGGGGGAGGGTCCCCGAACGACGTTCCATCGCCGCATTCGTTCGCCCGGCAGATCCGACCAGCCTCGAACCGTCGGGCTCCGAGACCGATCCTCGGCCGGCAACGGGAGGCGCGTCGGCCTACCCCGCCCTGGGCAGGACCTCTTCGTCCAGTCGGCTCCCCAGCTTCTCGCGCTGAACGTCGAGATCGTAGCTGGTCTGCAGGTTCAGCCAGAATCGATCCGAGGTGCCGAAGTACCGGGCTAGGCGAAGAGCCGTGTCAGCGGTCACCGAGCGCTTACCGAGGACGATCTCGTTGACTCGACGAGGCGGTACGCTGATGTCCTTCGCAAGCCGGTACTGACTCAGCTCCAGCGGCTCCAGAAACTCCTCCAGGAGGACCTCACCGGGGTGCACCGGGGCCAGTAGACTCTCGCTCATGTCGTCCTCCCTAGTGGTAGTCGACGATCTCAACGTCGAAGGCGTCGCCCGATCGCCACACGAAGCAGACACGCCACTGCCGGTTGATCCGAATGCTGTGCTGCCCGGTGCGATCGCCCCTGAGCTTCTCCAGTCGATTACGTCGCGATGTTTCACCCCCCGTTCGGCACCCCCTGCCCCGGCGTCCACCGGAAGCCCGCGGCCCGCAGCCGCTCGGCCATCGCCGGCACCTCGACCTCGACCGCCTGCGTCAGCTCGCCGCGGACCGCCTCGAAGCCGCTACGGCTGATCTCGACCTGCTCGCGGTGCGTCCCGGTCGGGCCGTACGTCGCGCTGGAGGCGTTCCCGATCGCCTGCCCGAGGCGCCCGATGATGCCCGGCATCGCCGGCTCCTGACGGCGCGGACGGGTCGGGTCGCCGGTCATCGCCTCGCTCAGATCCATCAGACGCAGCTCGAGTTCGCGGATCTCGGCGCGCAACTCCGGCGTTCCCGCGGGGTCTCGCCAGACGACGTTCTTCATCGCCCGCACATTCGACATCGCGTCCTGGAGGGCGCTGTTCGCGCCCATGACCTGCCGCTGCAGCTCGCCGGCGTCGTGCAGGAAGTCGACGGTCGCCCGGCGATCCGGCACCGGGAGCGTGTGCTCGCCGACCGCCTCGATGCGGAAGGGCACGGGGTCGGTGAGCGTGGTGAACTCGCTCTCGTGGAAGGTCGCAAGCTCGACCGTGTAGTCGCCCGGCGCGGCCATCGGCCCCTGCCCGTCCCCACTCGTGCCGGCGGTGACCGGGGTCGTGCCGGGGTAGCTCAGATCCCAGGTGACGCGGTGGATGCCGGCGCTCGTCGGGCCGGTGATGCGGCGCACGACCTGTCCGTCCGCATCCCGGATCGTGAGGACGACGGCGGGCGACTCCTCGCGGTCCTCGAACTTCAGCTCCTCCCAACTCGGGTACGGGGTGTCGGCGCCCTCGTCCCGGAGGTCGCCCTCGGCGGACTGGCGCTCGGCCTTCCGCGTCTCGAGCGACTCGTCGAGGCGGTAGGTGATCCACGCCCCGAAGTCCGGGTTCAGCTCCACGTGGAAGTCGGCGCCCTGGAAGGCCTTCCCTCGGTCGCCCGGGTAGAACTGGCCGCCCGGGATCCCCATCGGGGTGACCTCGCGGTAGGCGAGGGCGGCCCTGGGGGTGAAGATGTGCGCGGGCGCCTCGACCACCTCGGTCGTCATCTCTCGGAGCGGTGAGTAGTCGTGCAGGATCCAGAAGCCGCGCCCGAAGGAGCCGGCCACCAGGTCGTCCTGGTCGCGCTGGATGTCCAGGTCGCGGAAGGCGGTCGTCGGGATCCCCGCCCCGACCTTCAGCCAGCTCCCGCCCTCGTCGCGCGTCACGAAGAGGCCGAACTCGGTCCCCACGAAGAGCATCCCCGCCTCGACGTGGTCCTGCACGATGGCGTAGGTGCTCCCCCGCTCCGGGAGGTCACTCGAGATCGAACTCCAGCTCCCGCCCCGGTCGCGGCTCACGAAGAGGTACGGCGCGAAGTCGCCCGACTTGTGGTTGTTCAGGGCGGCGTAGACGGTGTTCGGATCGTGCAGGCTCGCCTGCAGGTCGTTCACGTACGTCAGCTCCGGCACCCCCGGGAGCTCCTCCGAGGCGACCCGGCGCCACGTCGCGCCGCCGTCCTCGCTGATCTGGATCAGCCCGTCGTCGGTGCCCGCGTACAGGAGGCCCTCCACGAGCGGCGACTCCGAGACCGCCGTCAGGTTGCCGTACTGCGAGGTCGACATGTTCTTGGCGACCGCGTCGACGCTCCATACCCGCCCCCGGACCTCCAGCGCGTTCCGGTCGAGGCCCCGGGTCAGATCCGGTGAGATCTGCGTCCAAGAATCCCCGCGGTCCTCGCTCCGGAAGAGCACCTGCGCTCCGTAGTACAGCCGCTCCGAATCGTGCGGCGAGATCAGGATCGGCGCGTCCCAGTTCCAGACGAGCGCCGGGCCGTCCGCGCTCTCGCGCGGCTTGATGTCGACCGCCTCACCGGAGACGTGGTCGTAGCGGACGAGGCCGCCGTACTGCCACTGCGAGTACGACAGCGTCACCGATCGTCTGGTGCCGCACCCGATCAGCAAAGCGGTGTGTGACGAGCATCTGCTGCCCAACAGCGAATTTGGTTATCAGCTG
>JANQLR010000395.1 GCA_028280525.1 Longimicrobiales bacterium | reverse complement strand
GCCTGGCTCGGGCGGGAGTTCGACCACGCCCTGATCGACGACGTTCTCCGCGCCGGAATCGACCCCTGCGGCGAGCGGGGCGAATATCACACCTTCGTGCACGACGGCCCCGGCTTCGGGACCGCCGTCGCCTTCCGGGAGAGCGGGGTCGACGACGACGGGCGCTTCCGGACGCTTCGACTCGACGTGCTGCCAGGGTAGCGGCTCGCCCTCCTCCCGAGGACGGCGCTCGCTCCGAGTCGCTATCTTGGACGTCGAGCCCAAGCCCGAGCCCGTCCATCGGACCCCCCGCTCGCGCGGTCCTTCGAAACCCCCGCTGCCGCCCCTCTACCCCGACGCACACCATGCTCAAGGCGATTCGCCAGTACTTCGATCAGTCCATGCGCCCCGTCTCCGAAGAGGTCGACATCGAGGCGCGGGACACGAACGGGCAGGAGCTGCGCCTGGCCGCGTGCGCGCTCCTCCTGGAGCTCGCCTGGGCGGACGACGACTTCTCCGAGCTCGAGCGGGAGCACCTGGAGAACGCGGTCCGGCGCCACTTCGGGCTCGACCGGGCGCACGCAGAACGGCTCATCGAGCTGGCCGAGGAGGAGCGCCGCCGCGCGCACGACCTCTGGCAGTTCACCTCGCTCATCCGGAACCAGTACTCGACCGGGCAGAAGATGGTGCTCGCCGAGGTCATGTGGGGGCTCGTCTTCGCCGACGGCGACCTGGGAGCGCGCGAGGACTACCTCCTGCGGAAGATCTCCATCCTCCTGGATCTCAAGGTGGCCTACCTCTCCGAGGCCCGGAAGCGCGCCCGGATCGGCGAGTCTCCCATCGACTGAAACCCCGAGGGATCCTCGCCGAAACTCTCTGCAGCGATCGGCGTATCTCGCAGCACACGGGCGTGGACAGCTCACGCACTCGTGGTGATATTCGGGCTCCTCTTCACCTCCAGCGACCCGCGAACATGTTCGACCTCATCCCCGGTGGATACACCTTCACTCACCTGGTCTTCTGGACGGTCGTCTCCCTCGTGGCCGTCGGGACGAACGCGATGGCGATCATCCTCTCGTTCGGGCTCGGCATCCTCGCGCTGGAGTCCCTGAAGCGAGGCTGACCCCCTGATCAAGATCGTCCTCGGGGTCATCGCCCTCGGATTCGGGATCTGGCTCGGCCTCCCTGGACGCTACGATCAGTCGCAGGAAGAGCTCGAGCGCTCGCTCGACTCCCCCACCAGGCGCGATCGCCTGAAGAAGCGGAGCATCAATCCGCTCGCCTGGGCGACGCGGAAGGCACGGGCCTCCGAGGTGCGCAACCGCGCGCAGCGGCGCGGGCCCGGGCTCCAGCTGGAGTCGCCGGAGGACCGGTAGGGGAGGGGCGTCGCCGCACCCGGTTCGCGGCGGGTCAGCCGCCCGCGCCCCGCATCAGCAGGTCCACCCCCGCCAGCGTCGTCCCGATGATGGCTCCCAGCACGTACCCGAGCACGATGATCATCCGCAGCTCGCGGTCGGTGACGTTGCGCACGATCTCCTCGAGGCGCGCCATCGGGAACTCGTTGACCTTCACCTCGACGCGGCGGGCGATGTCGAGCTTCTCGACGACCTCCGGGACCTGAGCCTGCAGCCACCCCCAGATCACGGGGCCGAGTTCGGCCTCGATACGTTCGGGGGCGCCCTGCGGGAGCCACTCGGCCGGCGTTCCGATCCGTCGGTCCATCAGCCCGTCGGCGGCGCCGTGCAGGGTGTCGCGCAGGGTGCGCTCGGCTGTCTCGCTGCGGGCCGCGGAGACGAGCCAGCCGGTCACGCGCTCCCGAGGCACCCGCTCCAGCAGGTCGCCCCAGGTGCGCTCGCCCGCCCTCTCGAGGGCGGTGCGGAGCTTCTCCACGAGGAAGCCGCGCGACTGGGGGTCCTGCAGCAGCCCGACGATCCAGTCGGCGATCGTCCGGCGCGCGTCGGCGACGGAGTCCGACTCGGGCGCGCCGAGGACGGATCGGACGGGGCGGCGGAGGAAGTCCACGACCGCCTCGTTGATCCCCCTCGACATGGCGTCCTGGACCGCGGGGTCCTGGAGGATCTCGGAGAGGCGCTCGGCCCCCTCCTTCTCGATGGTGTCGAGGATCTTGTCGACGGTGTCGTCGGTGACGACGAGGCGGGCCACGACGCGCTGGTGGAACTTGAGATCGCTCAGGAAGCGGTGGAAGAGATCCCGGATCGTCGTCTCGAAGCGGGCGCGCGCGGTATCGTCCTCCAGGAGGCGTCCGAGCCGCTCGATGGCGAGGGGGAGGTAGCTCCCGATCGCTCGCTCGAAGGAGCCGACGAGCCCGAGCGGGAGGACCTCTTCGAAGGTGCGGCCCTCGGCGAGGAGCCGGTGGGAGGAGCGCTCCAGGTAGTCCTCGATCGCGGTGCGGAGATCGGGGTTCTCGACGGCGCTCTCCAGCCACTCCTCGACCGCCGTCGCGATCGCTCCCTCGCGGGCGGGTGTGAGCAGATCGCCGATCGGCTCCTCCGCGATCCCGGCGATCAGGGCGTCGGTGCGCTCGTCGACGGCGCGCGCGAACTCGTCGGACTGGACGTAGATCGCGAGTCGCTCCACGGCGTGATCGACGAGTCCGTCCAGCACCGATTCGACCCGCGGGACGGCGTCCTCGGGGAGGAGCTCCCGGATCGTGCCCCGCTCGACGTGGAGCATCTCGCGGAGGAAGACCGAGAGGCGCTCGTCGAAGGCGTGGCGGAACTCTCCCTCGCGGAAGATCCGGGTCAGGTCCTCCGGCGTGAGGAGGCGGTTGCCCACCGTGCGGCCGACCGCGGAGGCGAGCCGTGGCTGGTTCTTCGGAATCGCACCCTGGAACCACCGAATGGTGCGACCGAGGAAGCGGGGCGGCTCGTAGGGGTGGAAGAGCATCCAGATCGCGACGGTGTTCGTCAGCCCCCCGGCAAGCGCCCCGAAGGCGATCTTGATGCCGGCCTGAACGAGTTCTTCGGACACGGTCGTCAGCGCTGAACGTGCCGAAGGAGGCCGCGCACGGGGATCTCGACATCGCCCAGCACGAGGCGGCCCGCAAGGTCGAAGAAGCCGTCCACCGGAAGGACGGGTCCCTCGCCCTCGCCGGCCTCGACATCGGCGGTGCGCAGCTCGAGCAGCCCGCTCAGACCCCCTCCCGGTTCGGTGATCGTCCACGACACCGGCACGTCCCGGCGTGCCCGGTCGAAGGCGCGGACCGCACCCCACGTCACCGTAAGCTCCGGCCATGCAAGCGTCTGCACACCCCGACGAGCCCACGCCTGCCAGGTTTCGCTCTCGGCGTCCGCCGCCTGGAGGAAGACGGCGAGGGAATCGCCCGAGGTGAGGAGGGCCCAGTCTCCGGGGACCGCCCCGCGCGCGTCCTCCCAGCTCCGGGTCACGTCGATCACGCGCCCGGAGGCGGACCGATCCCCGAGGCGCGCCTCGGCTTCCGACAGGCGGAAGACCCCGCCGCGCGGCGAGGTCCACTCGGAAAGCCGGTCGCCGAAGCTCAGGGAGACGCCGGGAGGGCCGACCTCGAAGCGCAGCTCCTCGATCCCGTCGGCGTCGTCGACCAGGAGGCGGAGGATCGAATCGGGGACGATGCGCCACGGGGAGGGGGAGGGGCCGGTGCGAAGCTCCGCCCGGTGGAGCTCCTGCCAGCTGCCGGCGAAGTGGACCGCGCCTCGCGCTCGACGTACGACCTCGGTGGGGCGGCTCGCGGATTCGAGCGACCAGCCGAGTGCGAGCATCGAGTCAGCCTCCTCGGAGACGAAGACGAAGCTCCGCTCGAAGCGGGTCGCCGGTGCCTCCTCCGCAACGACGGTGCTGTCCGACCCCTCGGGGTCCACCGACGCCGACGGCGCCCCGTCGGGGGGGGCGTCACCGCCGCACGCCGCGGCCGCCAGGAGGGCGAGCAGCGCGAGCGTCCCCTCGGTGGAGCGACCGCGGGGGTCGAGAAGGGTGGCCGGCGTGGCCCCGACCTCCCGATCGAGGAGGCGCAGGAAGCGGCGTGTCCGCCGCCGTGCGCGCCCGGCACCCCCGCTCCCCTTGAGAGGAGTGGAGGCGAGGTCGACGCGGGTCTGGCCGTCGGCGTCGAGGGCGACCTCCACTCGGATGCGGGCCGCGCCGGGGATGGGCCAGCCGCGGACCGTCGCCTCGATCACCCCCACGATCTCGTCCTCCGTCTCCAGCGTCCACCGCGGCTCCCGCCCCACCAGGGCGAGTGCACCGGTCCAGACCCGGTCGAAGGGGATGGCGTAGGTGCGACCGCGGTCGCGCGCATCGGGGTGCGACGGATCGGTCCGCCAGCCGGGGCCGCTCACCGAGTCGGGTCGAGGAGCGTCCAGACGACGGAGACGGAGGCGGTAATCTGATCGCTCCCGGCCTCGATCGGGGTATCGGCCCGGGCGGCCTGGAGTTCGATCGCGCCACCGAACCGCGGTGCGGCACCCCCGCCGACCTGCGTCCGCACCTCGACGACCGGACCGAGCCGCATCCCGAGTGCGGCCGCCGTAGCCTCCGCCTCCCGACGGGCGCACTCGGTCGCGCGCGCGATCGCCTCCTCGCGCTGCTCCGGGGTCGGTTCGGCAAAGAAGACCAGCTGGTCGACCCGGTTGGCACCGGCGTCGAGGGCCGCGTCGAGCATCGGCCCCACCCCGTCCACGTCTTCGGTCACGACGACCACCGAGTTCGACACCATGTAGCTGCGGATCTCGGGGAGGCCTTCATCCGTACGCGACCCCGACCGGTACCTCGGCTGCACCCGGTACCCCTGCGTCTCGATCCGGTCGTCCGGGCCGATCCGGGGCCGGAGGGCGGCGAGCACCGCCTCCGCCAGCTCCGCGTTCTCCGCCGACGCCTCCGACGCCGTGGCGCCCTCCGTCAGTACCGCGAAGACCACACGTGCGCGATCGGCGGGAAGCCGAACCGTGGCCGTCCCGGTGATGTGCAGGCGGGCGGTGTCCGCGGCCGGTGCCGCGGTCCGGTCGACCGGGGGAACGACGCCGTCCGCCCGCTGCGGAAGGGCGCAGGCGGCGAGGGCGAGGAGGAGGGTGAAGGGGAGGCGGCGCATGGGCTCGGATGCGGTTCGGTAACGGAGGGGGCGGGGGCCGGGGGGCGCGTTGCCGCACCTCCGGGGATCGGGTACCGTTCGGCGCCGTCACGGCGGACCGGCCGTGTCGAGGACATTAACTGCTTGGGGTAACCCGGATGAAGGCCATCATTCCACTGGCGGGTCGCGGCACGCGCATGCGGCCGCTGACGCATCATACGCCGAAGCCGCTCCTGAAGGTCGGAGGGAAGCCGGTTCTGGCCCACCTGCTCGACGACGTTCTCGAGATCGGCGTCGACGAGGTGGTCTTCGTGGTCGGGTACCTGGGCAACGTCCTCCGTGAGTACATCGAGGAGGCGTACCCGGACCTCGAGGCGCACTTCGTGGAGCAGAAGGTGCAGGACGGGACCGCCGGCGCCGTCGCCCTCGCGGAGCCGTACATCGACGGCGAGCTGCTCATCCTCTTCTCCGACACCCTCTTCGACGCGGAGCTCTCGCTCGTGCAGCGGCTCCCGGAGACGGACGCCGGCGTGCTGTGGGCCAGGGAGGTCGAGGACTACCAGCGCTTCGGGGTCATCGTGACCGATGAGAGCGGCGCGATGACGACGATCGTCGAGAAGCCGTCGGAGCCGATCTCGAAGCTCGCCAACATCGGCGTCTACTACATCCGCGATCACGCCCTCCTCTTCGAGGGGGTCCGGCACGCGATGTCCGCCGACCCGGGGAAGGGGGGCGAGTTCTACCTGACCGACGCCTTCCAGTACATGGTCGATCAGGGCGCGCGCCTCGTGACGGCTCCGGTCGCTGGCTGGTACGACTGCGGCAAGCCCGAGACGCTCCTCGAGACGGACGAGCACCTCCTGGCCACCACGCGCGGCGGTGTCGACCCGGAGGCCACTCTGGAGGAGGTCGAGGTCGTCGAGCCGGTACGGGTCGAGGCGGGCGCGACGGTGCGCGGTGGGCGGATCGGGCCGAACGTGACCATCGAGCACGGCGCGACCGTCGTGGACTGCGAGCTGGAGCACACGATCGTCGGGAACGACTCGATCCTGGACGACGTCGAGGCGGAGCACTCGCTGATCGGGGCGCGGGCCCGAATCCGGGGGACGGAGGGCCGACTCTTCGTGGCGGCGGACTCGGTGGTCGACCACACCGACTGACGACCGGACTCAGTCGGCCGCGGGACGGATCCGCGCCGCGGCCATCGCCCGGTCGGCGAGCACGAGGGTGAGCAGGGCTCGGAGGACACCCTCCGGGCCTTCCTCGTTTCGGTACCACTCCTCGAGGGTGTGTGCCTGGCCGGCCACGCCACCGCCCCCGAGGGTGATCGCCGGGATTCCCAACGACATGGGTAGATTCGCGTCCGTCGAGGAGATCGCGAGCTCGCCCTCCACCCCGAGCGCGCGCGTCGCCTCCCGAGCGGCGAGCACGAGGGGCGCATCGTCCGGGGTGTGCCCGGCCGGCCGGTCCCCGATCTGCTCGACCTCGAGCCGGGGCTCGGCCCCCCGCGTCCGCGCCTCCGTATGCGTCCGGAGGTGGTGCTGCGCAATCCGATGCAGCGCGCGTTCGATGCGGTCGATCGGGCGACCGTCGCGCCCCCGGATCTCCAGCTCGACCCAGGCCCGCTCGGGGATCGCATTCACGCTCGACCCGCCGGAGATCCGCCCGGTCGACACCGTGACCCCCTCGGGGAGCGGGAGCGCCGCGGCGTCCGCGACGACTCCCGCGATCAGGTGGATCGGGTTCGCGGTCCCCCAGTCGACCCAAGAGTGGCCCCCCGGGCCGCTCGCCTGAAGCCGCAGCCGCCGGGAGCCGAGGCCGTGCGAGACGATCCGGCCGCGCCCCGCCCCGTCGATGGAGATGAAGGCGGCCGCCTCCCTCGCCGCGCCCTTGGGACCGAAGAGGTGACGCACCCCGCGGAGATCCCCGAGTCCCTCCTCGCCCACGGTGCCTACCAGGAGGAGGGGGTGGTCGAAGGCGATGCCCTCCCGTTCGATCGTCCGCGCGACCGCGAGGAGGGCGGCGAGCCCCCGGCCGTCGTCCCCGATTCCCGGGGCCCTGAGCAGATCTCCCTCGCGCCGGACCCGCACGTCGGTTCCGGCGGGGAAGACGGTGTCGAGGTGCGCGGCCACGACGATCGGCGCGAGCGCCGCGATCCGGCCTGCGCGGCGTGCGACGACGTTCCCCTCCGCGTCGATCGACACCTCGGGTAGACCGGTCGCACGCAGGCGGCGGGCGTACTCCTCCGCCC
>JANQLR010000359.1 GCA_028280525.1 Longimicrobiales bacterium | reverse complement strand
TCCCCGGCGTCGCCGTTGCCGCGACCACCCTGGCCCGCACCCGGCCGACCCTCGTGCGGCGCGCACTCCTCGTCGCCCTCCTCCCCCTCCTCCTCTGGAGCGCGCACCGCAACGAGCTGAACGCTCGCTTCATCGCGATCCCCCCCGACCGGCTCGCCGCGGAGGCCGCCGCGCTCGCGGAGGCGAGTGAGCCGAACGATCTCGTCTTCCAGACGCACTGGGACGCCTTCGGGCCGCTCTTCGCCCGCAACCGGGTCAACCGGTACCTGGGCGGGATGGACCCGATCTTCCAGTTCGCGGCCGACCCGCGTCGCTACTGGCTCTTCCATCACCTGTCGACCGGGATCGCGACTGCGGTGACCTGCCCCGCCGCCGACTGCGCGCCGGAGGAGGTGGTCGACGTGTGGGAGGCGATCCGCGGCGAGTTCGGCGCCCGGTGGGTCCTCGCCGAGCGGGCACGCGACCGACGGCTGATCGACTACCTCGAGACGGACGGGCGCTTCCGAAAGACCTTCGAGGGGCGGGACGGAGTGGTCTTCGAGGTCGCGCTGGCGGTCGGGAGTCGATAGCGCGTCTCCTCCCGGGAACGGTGGGTGTCCACGACGGGGGACGACCGAGTCCAGAGCGGCTCCGAAGTGCGCCCGAACGTGCAGGGTACAAGCCGCTCCCCGGTCGGTGTCGATCTGGCACGACTGTTGCCCCCTGGGGAGGCGTGTCCGGTGAGGGCGACACGCCTCACCGGGCCGACGGCTCTACTCCAGGTCCTGGGAGGCGAACATGTTCGGACGCTCCGCACTTCACCTGGCCGCGTTCGTCGGCCTCGCCACCGTGGTTGCCCTGGGGGTCCCCGAACCCGTGTCGGCGCAGGCCGGGATCACCATCCGGGGCGTCCTCGTCGACGACGACTCGCGCGAGCCGGTCTCCGACGCCCGCATCGTCCTGATGAACCGGCGAGGGAAGGAGGTTCAGGAAACGCTCACCGGGCCGATGGGGCACTTCACCTTCGAGGTGCGGATGGGCGAGTACTCGATCGCTGCCGAGCGGATCGGCTACGCGTGGACGAAGTCGCAGAACTTCTACACGGAGACCACCGACACCCTCGACGTGGAGTTCCGCATCGACCGCGAGGTGATCGTCATGGATCCCCTCGTCGTGAACGTGGGGGCGCCGACGGGCCAGGAGATCTTCGAGAAGCGGCTCGAAGCGGGCACGCAGGGGGTGCTCTTCACCCCGGAGATGGTCGACTCGCTCCGGCCCGAGCGGCACATCGGTGAGATCTTCCGCCACGCCGACGCGGTGCGCGTGCGCTGGGACTGGGGGCTCTACGAGGACGACCGGACCGGACCGATTCCGCGCATCGACACCTTCCGCGGCGCCTACCAGTGCATGCACTGGGTGGTGGATGGGGCGCCGGTCGAGCCGCCCATGTTCAGCCATCGCGGCTTCCCGGGGCGGTGGACCTCGGCGTCGCACTGGACGGTCTCCCGTCTCGCGAACGTGCGGCCGGAGGATCTGGTGGCGATGGAGGTCTACCGCGCCTGGAACGAGGTCCCAGAGGATTACCTGCAGGACATGCGCATTCCGAACCGATGGTCACTTCAGACGTTGATCGACATCAACCGGAAGCGGTGCGGAATCGCCTACCTCTGGACCGAGGCGGGGTGGAGCTGAGGACGGGTGGCTCCATCCCCGCCTCGGGGACCGCGGGGGCGCTAGTCGGATCGTAGCGCCTCCGCGGGATGGACCCGGCCTGCGTACAGCGCCGGAACGAGCGCGGCGAGGACCGCGGCGGCGAGCACCACGACGGCGATCGCGCCGAGGGTGAGCGGATCGGTCGCTTCGACCCCGAAGAGCATCCCCTGGAGGAGCCGGGTCGCGAAGAGCGAACCGACGAGGCCGAGGGCCACACCCAGGGCGGCCAGTCGCGTCCCCTCCCCGAGGATCATGGCCAGGATCGACCGGGTCCGCCCCCCGAGCGCCCGCCGGATCCCCATCTCTCCCCGACGAGCACGCACGGAGTAGCTCCCGAGCCCGTAGATCCCGATCGAGGCCAGGAAGAGGGCGATCAGCGCGAAGCCCCCGAGCACGGCCAGATTGAAGCGGCGTTCGAGGAGGCGGTCGGCGACGAGAGACTCGAGGGTCGCGACGCCCCAGATGGCCTGAAGCGGGTTTGCGGCCCAGATCGCCTCCCGCGCGGCCTCCGCGAGCCCGGCGGCGGCGACCTCGGTCTCCAGGACGAAGGTCAGCGATCCCTCACCGCGCTGCGACAGCGGGAGGTAGACGTCGGCGCGAGGGGGGGACGCGTGCCCGTTGAGCCGGACATCCGCAACCACCCCGATGATGGTTCGAGGAGCCTCTTCCCGGCTCCACAGGATCGATCGACCGATCGCCGACTCGCCCGGGAAGTACCGTCGCACGAAGGTCTCGTTCACGATGGCCACCGGGGTCCCGTCGGGCCCGTCCACCTGTGAGAAGGCCCGCCCCTCGAGGAGGGGCTGGTCGAGGACCTCGAAGAGGCTGGAGGAGACGAGGGTCTGGTACGCCTGGGGTTCGCGGCCTGCCGGCGGCGCGGGTCGATCGGTGCGCACGAAGGGAAGGGCGACATCGATGGATGCGAGCTTCGAGTCGTCCGCCCCCGGCACGTTCGTGGTGAGCGCGACGCCCGTTACCCCCGGGAGGGCACCGAGGTTGTCGACCGCCATCTGCACGAAGGCCTGGCGCCCGCCCTCGAAGTCCTCATAGCCGTAGGCGAAGGTCTGCAGGGCGAGTCGGCCGACCGGGTCGAACCCGAGTTCCTCGTCCAGGATGGCTCCGAAGCTCCGGATCAGGAGCCCCGAGCCGACGAGGAGGACGACGGCGCCCGCGACCTCGAGCACGACCAGTCGCCGGCGGAGTCGAATGCCCCCCCGGGTGTGCGAGATCCCGGCTGCACCCTCGCGAAGGGCATCGGACGGATCGGTTCGGCCGGAGCGCAGGGCGGGGAGGAGTCCGGAGAGGATCGCGCTCGCCGCACCGGTGACGAGGGCGAAGAGGAGGACGGTCCGGTCGACGGCGAGCTGGTCGATCCGGGGCAGGTGGTCGGGTCCCAGCGCGCGCAGGCCCGCGACGCTCCCGAAGGCGATGGCGATCCCGAGTCCCGCTCCGGCCAGGGAGAGCACCCCGCTCTCCAGCCCCATCAGTCGGACCAGTCGGGCCCGACCGGCACCGAGCGCGTCGCGCAGGGCGAACTCGCGTCGCCGCTCGATCCCCCGGGCCACGAAGAGCCCTGCGACGTTGGCACAGGCGATCAGGAGGACGAGGCCGACCGCGCTGGCGAGCACGAGGAGCGGGGTGCGGACGCTCCCGAAGAGGTGATCGCGGAGAGGGGTGAGGCGGAAGCCGAGTCCCGTCGACTGGGCGGGGTCGATCTCGGCGATGGCCAGCGCCACTCGATCCGCCTCTGCCTGCGCCTGCGCGAGCGAGGCGCCCGGCGCGAGGCGGGCGACCCCGGTCATGTACGCCGCCCCGCGCGCGGTGGCGTCCCACGAACGGACCGGGCGCGGCGACCAGAGCTCCGCGGGTCCGGGGAAGGTCACCTCCGAAGGCAGCACTCCGATCACGGTGTGATCGTTCCCCTCGAGCGAGAGGGTCCGGCCCACGACTGCGGAGTCCGCGCCGAAGCGCCCGACGAAGCTGGACCAGGAGAGAAGGACGACCGGGTCGGCGCCCTCGAGGTAGTCCTCCGGAGAGAAGCTCCGGCCCAGAGAGAGGGTCAGGTCGAGCCCTTCGAGGAAGCCTTCGGAGACGGCCCACGTCTTCAGCGTCTCCGCCCGCCCTTCCACGATCAGGTCGTACGACCACGGTTCGGCGACCGCAGCCGCATCGAGGAAGGTGGCGTCGGTCGAGAGCGAGAGCATGTTCGCGGCGGAGGCCCCCGTCTCGACCTCTCCGGTCTCTCGATCCATCTGCGCCACATGGAGGAGTCGGTCGGCGGCGCCGTAGGGAAGGTCCCGGAGGAGTACGGTGTGCACCGCGGAGAAGACCGCCGTCGACGCGCCGATTCCGACGCCGAGCGTCAGAGCCGACACGATCGCGAAGCCGGGTCGCCGCCGCAGAGCACGCAGCGACAGCCCCAGGTCCTGACTCCAGCCATCGAACATCGATCCCATCGTCCTCCCCTCCCGTTCACGGTGAGCCCGTCGCCATCGACGGGCGGTCTTCCACAGCGCCACATTCTCCCGCAGCCAGAAGCCGACTCCGATCCCGCCTCGCGTGTCGCGACGCGACGCCCACCCGTCCTCGACCACGCGACGCATCTCGTCGCCGTACTCGCTCCGCTCCGGTTCCGGGAGCGAGGCGAGGAGTCGGAGGTAGATCCGCAGCCCGAGGTGCATGCGTCGGCTCACCCCTCGCTCAGGAGTCGCCCGCGGGCAGCACGCGCGCCCGCCGAGCCAGGTCGACCAGCTCGGAGAGCCGCTCGGACTCGGCGCGCAGCACCCGACGCCCGAAGGGGGTGAGCGCGTAGTAGCGACGGCGCGCATCCGCCTCCGCGGGTCGCTCCGCCTCCTCCAGGATCCCGTCCTCCCGCAGACGGCGGATCGCCGCGTACAGCGTCCCGGCCTCCAGCTCGAGCCGGCCCGAGGTCGACTCCTCCACGTGCTTGATGATCCCGTACCCGTGCCGCGGACGCGCGGAGAGGGCGAGGAGCACGTGATAGACCACGTGGGTCAGCGGCAGGTGTCGCAGCGGATCGTCGGACATGTCCTGGGGCGATTGATCGATGGGTTCACACTATATGGTGACACCCTATATACAGACGAGGTAGCGTTCGGAAAAGTTGCACGCGGATCAGGGGGAGGGGTCCGGGGCCCGCTCAGCGGGGGCGTCGCTCCCGGATCAGCCCCTCCTGCGCCACGCTCGCGACGAGTCGCCCGTCCTGCGTGAAGAAGCAGCCGCGGGAGAAGCCGCGAGCGCCTCCGGCCGTCGGCGACTCGGTCACGTAGAGCAGCCACTCGTCGGCCCGGAACTCCCGATGGAACCAGAGGGAGTGGTCGAGGCTGGCGATCATGATCCCCTCCTCCCGGGCCGACCGTCCATGGGGTCGGAGTGCGGTGACGAGGAGCCCGTAGTCGGAGGTGTAGGCGAGGACCGCTCGGTGATGCATCGGGTCGTCGTCGAGCGGGCTCGTCGACTTCACCCATGCAGCGCGGGCCGCCCTCGTCGATCCCATCCCGAAGGCGACGTCGCCCTCCACCGGCCGAAAGTCGAGGGGACGGTCCTGCGAGACGATGGGCCGGATCGTCTCCGGAAATTCCTCCAGCCGTTCCCGGATCAGCTCCAGCTCCGGACGGAGTGCCTCGGGCGGCGAGACCTCGGGCATCTCGACCTGGTGCTCGAACCCCTCCTCGTGCCGGTGGAAGGAGGCGGAGAGGGAGAAGATGGCCTCCCCCTTCTGGATCGCCGTGACCCGCCGGGTCGTGAAGGAGCGACCGTCGCGGAGCCGCTCCACGAAGTAGACGACGGGGAGGGAGAGGTCGCCCGGGAGGATGAAGTAGCCGTGCATCGAGTGGATGGGTCGATCGTCGTCGACCGTCTTCTGCGCTGCCACCAGCGCCTGCGCCAGCACCTGCCCCCCGTAGATCGCGGGTGTGCCGATGTCCCGGTTCCGGCCCCGGTAGATGTTGCGCTCGATCGGTTCGAGCTCGAGGAGGGCGATCAGGTCGTCGGAGGAGAAGGACATGGAGCGTGGGGAGGCGGGGCTCGACGCACCGACCGGAGCGATCGGCGGCCCTTCGAAGATCGCGCCGGCCGCCTCGGCGCTCTACCCTGTGAAGGGTCCGCTCCTCTCCTCCCGTTGCCGAACTCACCATGCGCACTGACCTCCGGCCGTCCCCGCACCGGCATCACCTCGCCCGCCCGAGCCCGCTCTCGCTCAGCTCGCTCCTCCTCGCGCTGGCGCTGGCCGCCTGTGGCGGCGGGTCGGCCGACGAGACTGCCGCGGAGGAGCGCACCCGCGCGCAGAAGGACTCCGCCGTCGCCGAGTCGGGTCTCCCGGGGTCCCGGGCCGTCGGGAAGGCGATGGACGCGGCCTCCGCGGCCGCGGAGCGAGCGGAACGGCACGACTCGATCGGGTAACGCCGCCACGCGCCTCGATCCGGGCAGTTCGGTGGGCGCGAGGGGAGGACCACT
>JANQLR010000327.1 GCA_028280525.1 Longimicrobiales bacterium | reverse complement strand
CGCGACGGCTGCATCCGGTACGGGAGCCCGTCCGTCGTCAACTACATCGGGCGCGACCCGGTGGGTTCCTCCGTGCTCGACCTCCTGCCCGACGACGCGGCGGAGCCCGCCGGGAGGCTGCTGCAGCAGATCGCCTCCGACCCGCGGGCGACTTCGACGGGGATCGTTCGCACCCGATCGATCGGGGAGACGGGCGTCCTCGACGTCGAGTATCGCCTCCGGCACGTCGACTATCCGGGTGTGGGGCCATCCGTCCTCGTCTCCGCGCTCGATGTCTCTGCGCGCGCGGGTGTCGAGCGTCGCTTCCGCGAGCGACGTCGCGTCGTATCCGACCTCATCCAGCTCCCCCAGGTCGCCGAGGGGCGGGTCGACGAGGTCGCGCGGATCGTGGCGGCCGCAGGCGCGGAGCACCTTCCGGTGCCGCGCTGCTCGGTCTGGATGGTCGACGACGAGATCGACGGGATCCGTACCCTCGCCGCACACGAGGCGGGGGAGGACGAGGTGGAGCCCGACCGGGTGAGGGAGCGCGCCGAAGCCCCGCGGTACTTCGAGGCACTCGACCTCGGCCGCCCCGTGGAGATCACCGACACGCGAACGGACCCTCGGGGGGCCGAGCTTCGCCCGACGTACCTGGATCGGTACGGGATCACCGCGCTCCTCGATGCCCCGATCCTGATCGCCGGGCGCACGCGCGGAGTGGTCTGCCACGAGCACGTCGGGGGAGTCCGGGAGTGGACACCGGAAGAGTCGGGGTTCGCCACCGAACTCGCCGAAGTCATGGTCCAGACGCTGCAGGCGGCCGAGCGCCGTCGACGGGACGAGGAGCGCGAGGAGATGGAGGCGCAGCTCCGCGTGTCGCAGCGGATGGAGACGATCGGGGTGCTGGCCGGGGGGGTGGCCCACGACTTCAACAACCTTCTGACCCCGATCCTCGGCTACGCGGAGCTCCTCCAGGTCGAGGCGCGCGAGCGGGGCGAGCGTGCGGGGGCCGCGCAGGAGATCGTGGCGGCGTGCCAGCGCGCCGCAGGGTTGGTCAACCAGCTCCTGACCTTCTCGCGAAACCTCGAGCAGAAGGACCGCGCCGCCGTGCGGCTGGAGAAGGTGGTGGAGGAGGTCGGCGGGCTGATCCGCGCCTCCCTCCCCGCCTCGATTCGCGTCCACATGGAGCTGGCCCCCGCGCTACCGCCCGTCGAGGCGGACGCGACGCAGCTGCACCAGGTGGTGCTGAACCTCGCCACGAACGCCTGGCAGGCGATGTCCGGCGGAACCGGCGTCCTTCGCATCGAGCTCGACGAGGTCGACCTCGGACCGGATGCCCTCGAGCGGATGCCCGGTCTGGCCGAGGGCCGGTACCTCCGGCTTCGGGTCTGCGACACCGGGGTCGGGATGGAGCCCGACGTCGCGGCGCGGATCTTCGAGCCCTTCTTCACGACCAAGCCCGTGGGCGAGGGGACGGGGCTCGGCCTGGCGGTGACTCACGGCATCGTAACCGCCCACGGAGGTCACATCGGGGTCGACACCGCTCTGGGTGAGGGATCGATGTTCACGGTGCACCTCCCGGCCGCCGCTGAACTCCAGCCCGCGCTCCCCGTCGTCGCGGATGACGCCCGCGAGGCGGACGTCGTCGATCTGCTGGTCATCGACGACGAGGGGGCGATCCTGCGCTTCGTGGTTCGGGTGCTGGAGCGGCAGGGATGGGGTGTCGAGGGGTTCACCGAGCCGGGGGCCGCGCTCGAGGCCGTGCGGCGCCGTTCCGAGGAGGGCCATCCGCCGGACGTCGTGCTGACCGACCAGACGATGCCCGAGACGAGTGGGCTCGAGGTCGCGAGTCGAATCCGGGAGATCGCACCCGGCACCCCGGTGGTTCTCATGTCGGGCTTCGACGCTCTGCTCACGCCCGAGGAACTGCGCGCAGTGGGCGTGTCTTCCTTTCTGAGGAAGCCCTTCGTCGCGAACCAGCTCGTCGATGCGGTCCGCGACGCCCTGGGTGGACGGCGCGAGCCCGATCAGCCCGATGGCGCGGGCGCCGCAGCGATCGACTAGACTCCGAGTCGGGCACGTCCGCCCACGTCGAATCGGAAGGAGAATCGGAGGCGAGATGACGACGACGACCGTCCGGGTGAAGAACGTCACCTGCGGACACTGCACGGGAACGATCGAACGGGAGGTCGCCGAGCTCGAGGGCGTTGCGCGCGTGCAGGCGAGCGCGAGCGGCGAGGTGACCGTCGAATACGACGAGGGGCGGCTCCCGTGGGCCGACGTGGAGTCCCTCCTGCGCGAGATCAACTACCCGCCCGCCTGAGGTCCGAGCGGTGACACCGGCACCGGCAGCGCCGGAGACCTCGAAGTGGGAGGTCGCCGTTACGGGAATGACCTGTGCGAACTGCTCCGCGGCGGTGGAGCGGGCCATCCGGCGTCGCGTCCCCGAGGCCGCGGAGGTCACCGTGAACCTCGCGACCGAGCGGGCCTCCGTCGCCATCCCGGACGACGCCGAGGTGCAGGACTCGGTCGTTGCCGCAATCGAGTGGGCCGGGTACGGGGTCATCCGTCCGAGCGAGGACGGCGCGCCACCCGTCGATGCGGAGGCCGAGGCCCGGGGCCGGGAACGGCGCGACCAGCGGCGGCTCTTCCTTCTCGGTCTCGCCCTGACCGGTCCGCTCTTCGTCGCCTCGATGGCGCGGGACTTCGGTCTGATCGGGGCGTGGTCGCACGCACTCTGGGTGAACCTCCTCTTCGCCGCACTGGCCACCCCGGTCCAGTTCGTGGTGGGGTGGGGCTTCTACCGGGGGTCGTGGGGCGCGCTGCGAAACGGAACGGCGAACATGGACGTCCTGGTCGCCCTCGGATCGACGACGGCGTGGGCGTACTCGTGCGTGGTGGTCGGACAGCAGGTCGCGGGCACCGCCGCTCCCGGGAGTCACGTCTACTTCGAGACCTCCGCCGTCATCCTGACGCTGATTCGACTCGGCAAGTGGCTCGAGGCGGAGGCGCGCGGTCGCACCGGGGACGCCATTCGTCGCCTCATGGAGCTGCGTCCGCCGACGGCGCGGAGGATCGAGGGAGGCGAGGAGGTCGAGGTTCCGCTCGACTCCGTCCGGGTCGGCGACCTCCTGCGCGTGCGCCCGGGCGAGACGGTTCCGGTCGACGGGACGATCACCGACGGGCGGTCGAGCGTCGACGAGAGCATGCTCACCGGAGAGAGCCTCCCGGTCGAGAAGGGACCCGGAGCCGAGGTGGTCGGCGGCACCCTGAACCAGACCGGCTCCCTCGTGCTGCGCGCGACGCACGTCGGTCGCGACACCGCCCTGGCCCGCATCGTCCGGATGGTCGAGGAGGCGCAGGGTTCCCGGGCGCCGATTCAGCGGCTCGCCGACCAGGTGTCCGCCATCTTCGTGCCCGTCATCCTGGTGGTGGCGGCCGTCACCTTCGGCGTCTGGTACTGGGGGGTCGGCTCGGACCTCGAGACCTCGATCGTCCGGCTCGTCGCCGTCCTGGTCATCGCCTGCCCCTGCGCTCTCGGACTCGCGACGCCGACGGCGATCCTGGTCGGGAGCGGGCGCAGCGCGGAGCGCGGGATCCTCTTCCGGGACAGCGCCGCGCTGGAGCGCGCCGCGGCGATCGAGGTCGCGGTCTTCGACAAGACGGGTACGCTCACCGAGGGCCGCCCCGCCGTCCACGAGATCCACCCCGCGCCCGGCCGGACCGCCGACGAAGTGCTGCGCGCGGTTGCGGCGGTGGAGGCGTCGAGCGAGCACCCTCTGGCCGGTGCGATCCGACGGGCCGCCGCGGAGTCGGGGGTCGAGGTCGGATCGGTCGTGGACTTCGAGGCCTTTCCAGGGCGCGGCGTTCGCGCGCGGCTCGGGTCGATCGAGGGCCGGAGCGTGCGCGTCGGGCGGCGAAGCTGGATCGAGGAGCATCTGGGCCGGGAGCTGCCGGCGGAGCTGCTCGAGCGAGCCGAGCAGGCCGAGGCTGCCGGGAGGACCACGCTCTGGGCGACGATCGACGACGCCCCCCTCGGCCTGACGGTGGTTTCTGATCAGCTGCGACCCACGTCCCGTGAGGCGATTGCGGAGCTGCACCGTCGTGGCGTGCGCAGCGTCCTCCTGACCGGGGACAACGAACGCACCGCGCGCGGCGTGGCCGCCGAACTCGGCATCGACGAGGTCCACGCCGAGGTCCTCCCCGACCGCAAGGCCGAGGTCGTGCAGGAGCTGCGGGACGGCGGGCGACGGGTGGTGGCGATGGTCGGCGACGGAATCAACGATGCGCCCGCCCTCGCGGCCGCGGACGTCGGACTCGCCATGGGCACCGGGACCGACATTGCGATGGCGACCGCACCGGTGACGCTGATGCGGGGCGACCCCCGGGCGGTCGCGGAGACTCTCGCCCTCGGAGACGCGACGCTCCGGGTGATCCGGCAGAACCTCGGGTGGGCCTTCGGCTACAACGTGCTCCTGATCCCGATCGCGGCCGGCGTCCTCTGGAGCTTCAGCGGGCTGCCGGCGCCGCTGCGTGCGCTCCACCCGATCATGGCTGCCGGCGCCATGGCCTTCTCCAGCGTCAGCGTCGTACTGAACAGCCTGCGGCTGGGGCGGATGTCGATCGAGGGGAGCGGGCGTCCGCCAACCGAGGGCTCGCGTCCCGCGTAGGCGTCCCGGAAGGCGCGAGGGGTGGAGAGGCCGCAAGGCCGCCCGCGAGGGCCCCCTGACGCGTCGCTACAGCGACTCCAAGGGGTGCACGAGCTCGTAGCCCTCCTTCAGCCAGTGCTCCCGGAAGGGGTACCGGGCCACCTCGTCGAGGGTGAGCATCGAGGTGATCGGGTGATCGAAGAGCGTGATCCGCCCGCGCTCGTGCTCGTGCATCGTGTAGCGACCGTGGATCTGCACGTCGGCCTTGAGCCGCCGATCTCCGTCCATCGTGAAGGAGTGGAGGAGGTGCGTGGACGAGTGCCACTTGTGCTGCGTGACGGTCAGGTCGACCACCGGACTCTGCTCGGCCCAGGCACGGATCCGCAGCTCGCCATCCCGTTCGATCAGCTGGAGGTCGAGGTTCTCCGGGTGCATCGGCACCCGCATCCGCTCGTACAGGTGCGCACGACTCGTCTCCGAGGAGGTCGCCGCAATGAACGGATAGAAGCCGGCCTTCGGATGGTGGCGCCACCGACCGATCAGGGGGGGGACGACGACCGAGAGGATCAGCTCCGCATACGGTCCGACTTCGCTCTCCCGGAAGTGGAAGGCGGTGACGTTGAGGATGCTCCGCTGGGGACGCACCTCGATCGGCTGCAGGTGCGACGGAAGAATCCGCTCCGCATCCGCAGTCGCCATCTCGAAGAGGGCGCTGACCCCCGTGGTGAAATACGCCTTGCTCATGCCCGAAAGGTCCCGACGACCTCGGCAACGGGCAAGGGATCGGTGGGTCGACGTTTCGCGGAGGGCCCTGAACGGGTCCTCCGGCGGCCTCAGCGGCGCTTCTTCCTGCCCAGCCCGGACAGATCCGGCCAGCTCCGCGTACCCGGCCCCGGGGGGCGGGGCCGAGGCGGCGCCTTCGGCGGCCGGGGCGGGCCCTTCTCCGGCCCCGGCAGATCGATCTTCAGCATGTCCTTCAGCCGGGACCAGCCGTCGCGTCCGAGCATCCGCACCTCCATCTGGCGACCGGGCGGGCGACGCCCCCCCTCGCCCTGAACTACGGTCGAGGCCGGTGGGCGGATTCACCCGAGAGCGGTCCGACCTCGAAGCGGGAGACGTGCAGGTTGAGGGCGTGGTTCACTCGGATGCCTATCGTGCCCTCCACGTCGAGGCTCGAGCGGTCGACCCGGGTCACCTCTTCTCCATTGACCAGGAAGCGAAGGTGCTCGTCGTGGGCTTCCACCGTGAGGACGTTCAACTGGCTGCTCGACCCCTCCTCCAGCTCGGCGAAGGAGCGGATCGACGGGTGCGAGGTCCACTCGACCAGCGTGTTCGTGTTCCGGCCCTCGCGTGTCTTCACCAGGAACTGGCCACCCTCGCGGATCAGGAAGTAGAGGTAGCGCTGTCCCGCGCCCTCCAGGTCGTCTCCCCCGACGAAGAAGCCGAAGGCCTCGCGTCGGGATCCCGGATCGAAGAGATAGACCTCCATCTCGACCCGGTAGCGCCCGCCGGCGCACATCTCCGGATGCCAGGCGATCACCGCGGGCCCGGTCGTGAAGTGGTACCCCGGCGGCATGTCGACGAAGTAGACCTCGGACAGGTCCGCTCCCGGGCGGTCGGCGCGGAGCAGCCACCCGTCCGGCCGTTCGTCCTGCGCCGCGAGCGGGGTGGACGTGGCCCCGAGTGCACCGACGAGGGCGACGGCGGCGAGACCGCGCAGCGAGAAGAGGGACCCCACGGCTGAGGTCCGAGTCCGAGTCGAGACGTGGCGCATGATTCGCTCCCGGGATCGAGGGTCGAATCCGAAAGATCGGGTGCCTGGGCGCGCGCGCGCCAGCACGGATTCCCCCACGCCGGCGCCGCCGACCCCCGGAGTCAACGGCCGGGGCCGATGA
>JANQLR010000323.1 GCA_028280525.1 Longimicrobiales bacterium | reverse complement strand
TCCTGGTACTCGGACATGTTCACCGTGACCATGTTGCGCTCCCCGCCGTAGAGCGCGTCGGCGAGGGCGCGGGCGCTCTCCGACTTCCCGACCCCGCTCGGACCCGCCAGGAGGAAGACGCCGGTGGGCTTGTCCGGGTCTTCGAGGCCGGCGTTCGAGGTGCCGATGCGGCGTGTGATCATCTCGAGGGCGTCGCCCTGGCCGATGATCCGCTCCTCCAGGCGGTTGCGGAGCGTGAGCACCGTCCGGATCTCGTTCGCGATCATCTTCCCGACCGGGATCCCCGTCCACCCCGAGATCACCGAGGCGACCACACTCCCGTCGACCGCGACCGGGACGAGCGGATCGTCGCCCTGGAGTTCGTCGAGCTCGGCCTGGAGGTGCGCGAGCCGGAGCCGCTGGTCCTCCGCCTCCGCCGGATCCCCGTCGTCGGGACGGAGGGTGCCGTCCAGCAGCCCGTGCATCCGGTCGATCGAGTCGACCAGATCCTGCTCCTCCTTCCAGCGCAGCTCGAGCTTCGCGCGGCGCATCTTCGCCCCGGCGAGCTGGTGCTGCAGGTGCCGCATCCGCTCGGTGTGGTTGTCCCCGGTCCGCTCCTCCCGCTCGAGCACGCCGATCTCCACATCGATCTGGCGGGCCTCGCGAATCGCATCCTCGAGGGCGACCGGCCGGCTCCCCCGCCCGATCGCCACTCGGGCGCTCGCCGTATCGAGAACGGAAACCGCCTTGTCGGGGAGCTTACGCGCGGGGATGTAGCGGTGGGAGAGCGAGACCGCCTCCTGGATCGCCTCCTCCCGGATGCGCACGCCGTGGTGTCGCTCCAGGTGCCCCACCATCCCGCGGAGCATCTGGACGGCGACCTCCTCCTCCGGCTCCTCGATCTTGATGACCTGGAAGCGGCGGGCGAGGGCGGCGTCCTTCTCGACGTACTTCTTGTACTCGGACCAGGTGGTCGCGCCGATCGTGCGCAGTTCGCCGCGAGCGAGCGCCGGCTTCAGGAGGTTGGCCGCGTCCCCCTGCCCCTCCTGTCCGCCTGCGCCAATGATCGTGTGCGCTTCGTCGATGAAGAGGATGATCGGGGTGACGGAGGCCTTCACCTCCTCGATCACGTCCTTCAGACGCTGCTCGAACTCGCCCTTCACCCCGGCACCCGCCTGGAGCAGGCCCAGATCAAGCGTGCGCACCGCCGCGTCCCGGAGCGCCTCCGGAACGTCCCGCGCGGCGACTCGGATCGCGAAGCCCTCCACGATCGCCGTCTTCCCCACGCCCGGCTCGCCGGCGAGGAGCGGGTTGTTCTGCCGACGACGCATCAGGATGTCGATGATCTGACGGATCTCGTCGTCGCGACCGGTGATCGGGTCGATCCCGCCGGCGCGCGCCAGCGCCGTGAGATCCACCGTGAAACGATCGAGCGCCGAGTTCCCCGCGGGCGCGGCGGGCCTCGGACGCGGGTCGAAGGCAGGGCGGACGCCGGCGCGACCATCGCCCTCTTCGGCGTCCGCCGAACCGGGAGGCCCGCCCTCCGGCGAGAGTCCGACTCCCCCTCCCTCCGAGGAGTGCTTCGCCAGCTCCGGCAGCATCTCCTCGACGCGGTCGCGGTTGAGCCCGACCAGCGTCGGGGCCGTCTCCTCCAGCGAGGTCCGCACCGCCGGGTTGCGGAGGGCCGCCAACAGCAGGCCCCCCGAACGGATCTTCTCCGATCCCAGGTGCAGCGACGAGACGCTCCACCCCGCCTCCAGGAGGCGGACCAGGTTCGGGGAGAAGGCGGGCGTTCGGACGTTGCCCCGCTTCAGCGTGTCGATCCCGCCGGTGATCTCCGCCTGGAGTTCGGCCTCTTCGATGTCGAACTGGCGCAGGACCAGGTGCAGGTCCGAGTCGCGCAGGTCGAGGATCGCCTTGAAGAGGTGCTCGGCCTCGACGTTGTAGTTGCTCTGCGCGACGCAGAGTTCCGCCGCCCGCTCCAACGCCCTGCGGCACAGAGGGTTGAGCTTCTCGATGAGCGTCTTGAGCTCGATCTTCATCGCTGTGCGGACCGCGCCTCGCGGGGATGCTGCACCCCATCGATCGCGGGGTCGGAGGCCACCGGATCCGGGTGCAGGTGTACGCGCCGCGCAATATCCACCCGCCCCGCGGTGCGAGCAAGCAATCCGAGCCCCGTCCCGCATCCCGAACTATCGATCCTTCCGAGGGTTGCGCGATCGGTCGTCCTCCGTCGACAAGCCGCCTCACCACGCGACTTGCGGCTCCCGGCCGCGAGGATCACTCTGGGGTTCGAAAGGCCCTCGGAGCATCGGCTCGAGGGACCCGCCCGCCGCCCGACGCCCGTCGATGAAGCCCGCACTGGCCACCCTGCCCTCTTCGCGAGGCCCCATCCTCATCGTCGAGCGCGGACGGCTGCACCCCATCCACTTCGACTCGGTCGAGGAGGCGGAGCGCTTCCTGAACGGGTGGCGGGACGAGGCCGAGGGGATGGCCGCGCTCCGGTCCGCGGCTCGCGAGTTGCCCGGCGTGGGGGACGGCGCTCTGGGCCGCGACGATGCGGTCGTCCGGGCCGTCGCCCGCGCGGTCGTCGCCGGCTCCATCGTCCTGATCGAGCCGACGGTGCAGGTCCCGCCCATGCCGATCCGGCGGACGACCACCTCCTCGTCCTCCTCGTCCAGCCAGGGTTCGGCGCGCGCCGCGATCGCCGCCCAGCAGGCCGCTGCTCCCGCAGCACCGGCGGCGCCCGCTGCCGTCCCGGCGGCCCCGGCGGCCAACCTGCCCGCGCTGAAGGAGGTCTCGATCGAGGGAGCAGAGGTGCTTCCCGAGGTGCTCCAGGCGATGGACCAGATCGATCTCGCTCTGGCCGAGGTCGAGGAGGTCGGCACATCGCTCGCACCCGCACCCGACGGCGTGCCCGCGATCGCCGACGAGATGAGCGGCGCCGTCGGCGCGGTGCAGGATCGACTGGGGTCGGTATGAAGCTCCCCATGCGCGTGAAGACGACCCTCGCCACCGAGGCGCCGAAGGTCGTGCAGGCGGGGACGAAGGCGAAGGCGGTGCTGCAGGAGGAGCTCAACGCCTCACTCGACGCGCTCCGGGCGACGACGGAGCTCCTCGGCGAGAAGGTGGGCGAGCTCACCGCCGCGCTCGCCCGCCTCCCCGACGAAGTCGACCCGAGCGGGGCCGTGACGAAGGTGCGGTCGGCGGTGGCCGAGCTCGGGACCCGACTGGACGCGACCACCACCGGGCTCACCGAGGCCGGGCGCAAGGCCTCCGGTCTCGGAGCGCAGATGCTCCTCCTCCCGCCCGAGATCCAGTCGCTCGCCGAGGCGTTCTCCACCCTGCCGAACGACTTCTCGGCGCTTCGACCCGACTTCTCGCCGATCCCCACCCGCCTCGACTCCGCCCTCGGGGTGGTGTCGACGCTGCCCGGTCGCATCGACGGGGTTCGCACCCGCGCACTCTCCACCCTCGAGCAGCTTCGGGCGAACCCCACGCAGGAAGGCGCCGAAGCCTCGGTTCAGTCGGTCCTCGACGAACTGGATCGGACCGAGGCCGAGCTCGGCGCCCTCATCGACGGTGGTTTGGCGGAGTTCGACGGCGCCGAGACCGATCTCCAGGGGATCGTGGGCCGGCTCGACGAAGGGGTGCAGGCGCTCGTCGCCCGGGTCGACGGCCTCGCCACCACCTCCGCGGCCAAGGTCGCGGCGCTCGTGGCCGGCGCCCTCGTCCTCCTCGACCCCGCCGTCGAGGAGATCGACGCCCTCGAGACGCGGATCGGCACCACCTTCGACGACATCGACGGGGCCCTCGGAGAGGTCGACGCCCTCTTCGCGACCGTTCTGCAGCGCGTCGAAGTGGTCCGCACCCTGGTGCAGACCGTGGTGGACGCCGTCGAGGCGGAGCTCGGCCGGGTCGAGAGCTCGATCGACACCGTGGTGTCCACGATCCGCGCGGCCCTCGAGCCCGTGGTGGCGGTGGCCGACGAGTTCCGCGCCGTGCTCAAGGAGATCGACGGGGAGGTCGAGCAGGTCCAGACCGATCTTCGGACCCTCCCGGAGCTCTTCGACCCGGTCTTCGCCTCGCTCGGGGAGGCGGTGGCCACCCTCGAGCAGGT
>JANQLR010000247.1 GCA_028280525.1 Longimicrobiales bacterium | reverse complement strand
CTTCGATGCAGCCTTCGATCCGCCCTTCCCGCGCGACTCCCCACTCCCCTGGCCGCCCCCCTTCTTCGGCTCCTCGAGCGCCGGCCACCGACGGCCGCGCTCCCGCCACAGCTCCTTCAGGACGCGTGCGGCACGGAAGCGCGACTCGCGCGCCGGGAGCGGGTAGCGGAGGCGAATCGGGGTGTCCTCGATCCGCCGCGCGTACGGGAGGAGACGATGGAGGAGCTGAATCGAGGCGCGCCACGGCTCGGGCGAGCCGGTCAGCGGCGCGTCGGAATTGCGGAGCGCCTTCTTGAGGACGATGACGCGGTAGGCGCGGAAGCCCGAGACCGGATCCTCGACCGGGGCGCGCTTCCAGGTTCCGCCGAGGACCCAGGGGGCGAGGCGGTGACCCCAGACCCGGGGCGAGGGCTGCTCCTCCTTCGTCGGCCGGCTGACGCTCGAGGCGACGATGTCCGCTCCCCCCTCCAGCGTCCGTACCAGATCGACGATGAAGTCCGGGTTCTCGGAGAAGTCGCCCTGCAGGACGATCGCCGCGTCCCGCTTCGGGTAGGGCGCCACCTCGACGACGTGTCGGAGGAGCCGCTCGACCGCCTCCCCGTATCCGACGGGACGCTCGCTGCGGAGGACCTCCATCGGCAGGACCCCCTGGTACCGCTCGAGCACCTCGGCGGTGTCGTCGGTCGACGCGTCGTCGAAGACCACGATCCGGAACTCGCGCCCGAAGCCGCCCAGCACCTTCCGCACCTTCCAGAGGAGGGGGCCGAGGGTGCGCGCTTCATCGCGGGCGGGGACGCAGACGTAGATCACGAAGAGGGTCGGAAACGGGGGTGGCTCGCGCGGGTCGCGACGCCGCTACAGTCTCGCATTCGTACGGCCCGGAGAGAAGGCGGGTTCCGGGGTTCCGCTCAGGTCATTCCTCGTCGGGGGGCCGGGTCTTCCACCGTTTGTGCTGCCAGAAGTACTGCTCGGGGTGGCGCCGGACCCACTTCTCCAGGAAGGCGATGTGCGCCTGGGTCACCCGCCGGACGTCCTCCTCGAGTTCGCCGGTGGGCTCGACCTCGATCCGCTCGACGTGGATGTCGTACTCGACCGAGGGGGGCGGGCGGCGGACCGCGACCCCTGCGAAGAGGGGCGCGCCGGTGCGGAGGTGGAAGAGCGCCGTCCCCTTCGCGGTGCTCGCAGGGACGCCGAAGAAGTCGACGAAGACGCCCCGCTTCCGCACGTTCTGGTCGGCCACGATCGCAGGGACCCGCCCGGCGCGGATCGATTCCATCGCCTGCCGCGCCGCCCGTCCCCGGGTGATGACGTTGAGGCCGAGGCGCCGACGCGTCTCGACGATGTCGCGGTCGAAGAGGAGGTTCGCCTGCACCAGGGCGATGGCGTCGACGGGGATCCCCCGCACCGACGACGCCGCGCCGCCGATCTCCCAGTTTCCCATGTGACCGGTGACGATGATCGCGCCCTCTCCCGACGTCCCGCGACGGATCATCTCCTCGAAGTCGCCGTGGATGTGCGTGCGGGCGAGGATCTTCTCGCGGTCCAGGGTGCCGAGCCGGAAGGTCGCGATCACCTCGCGCACGAGGTGTCGGTAGCTCTCGCGTGCGGTCCGGGCCCGCCACTCCGGCGACTCGTCGGGGAAGGCGCGCGCGAGGTTCTCGTCGACCACCGACCGCCGAATGCGGAGGATCGACCCGGCGAGCGTCCCCACCGCACCGCCGATCCCGTCCGCGACCCGGTGCGGCAGGAGATTCAGGAGGCCCCGAAGGACCCGGAAGGCGGCGTACTCGACCCGGTGAGCGAGGGTGACGCGGACCTGGGAGCGCGGATCGAGGACGGCGTCGCTCACGAGGGCGAGATCGAGGCGTCGCGGAACTGCAGGTCGTGCAGTCGGCGGTAGGTGCCGCCCCGGGCGAGGAGCTCCTCGTGCCGGCCCTGCTCGACGATGCGACCGGCCTCCATGACCACGATCCGGTCGGCGCGCTGGATCGTCGACAGCCGGTGGGCGATCACGAAGACGGTCCGACCCTGCAGCAGCTGCTCGATCGCGTTCTGAACGAGCCGCTCCGACTCGGTGTCGAGCGCGCTCGTCGCCTCGTCGAAGATGAGGATCGGCGGGTCGCGCAGGAGGGCGCGGGCGATCGCGATCCGCTGCCGCTGTCCGCCGGAGAGCTCCGTCCCCCGCTCGCCGACCACCGTCTCGTACCCGTCGGGGAGCGCCTCGATGAAGGCGTGAGCATTCGCCGCGCGCGCCGCCGCCTCGACCCGGGCGCGGTCCACCTCGCCCTGCCCGTAGGCGATGTTGGCGAGGACGGTGTCGTGGAAGAGGACGGTCTCCTGCGAGACGATCCCGAGGGAGCGCCGCAGGTCGGTGATCGAGATGTCGCGCAGGTCGACGCCGTCGATCGAGATCGTGCCACGCCGCGCCTCGTAGAAGCGCCCGACCAGGTCGACGAGCGTCGTCTTCCCCGCCCCGGAGGGGCCGACCAGCGCCACCACGCTCCCCTTCGGCACCTCCAGGTCGATGTCGCGCAGGACCGGGTCTCCCTCGCGGTAGGCGAACTCGACCCCGTCGAAGCGGATCGCGTCGTTGAGCCCCGGGAAGGGGAGCGCATCCGGCCGCGACCGGATCTCCGCGGGCGCGTCGAGGAACTCGAAGACTCGCTCCGCCCCCACGAGCCCCGGCTGCACGATCGCAGGGAACTTGGCCACGTACTTCACCGGCGCGTAGAGCTTGAGCGAGAGGACGAGGAAGCCGACGAACACTGCGGCATCCTGAACGGGTCACGGCCAGCTATGCGGCCAAGCGCGATGAGGTGACGCTGGACGATATCGGCTTTGCCCAACTGGTTCAGATCTTCGATCAGATTTGCGATGCCACCGGAA
>JANQLR010000234.1 GCA_028280525.1 Longimicrobiales bacterium | reverse complement strand
GACTTCCCTTGCACCACGGCAGATGGAAAAAAAGTTCAAAGTCTTCGGAAGGGAGCTTCCGAGATCGGAGGCCGCACGGTGGCGATCACGGCCCCGTCCAACCTCCCATAACTCCATGATCTGAATATACTTGCGCCGCGAGACAGCGCGCTCCGCCGCCCGCCCCGCCCGTCCGGGCACGGAACTTGTCCCCTTCGGGAGTCGGGTGCGGGCCCCGCTGGGGGGCCCGACCGAACGGAAGGAGCGGCAGATGCGACGGGGCACCGACGGCTACATCGATCTTCGAGACCCGCGGCGGGTCGTCACCCCGGGCGCCTTCGACCCGGAGGTGGAGCCGACCCCCGAGGCCGAGGCCGTCGCCTTCCTCCTCTCGCACGCCTTCCCCGGCCACCGGAAGATCGTCCGTCCGCTGACCCGGAGTCACCGCTCCCGCATCCGCCGCGCGACGTGGGCCGAGACCGTCGGCGAGCGGATGGCGCTCGTCGACCGCGTCTGGCGCCAGATCACCGAGCCCGTCCTTCCGCCCGCCGACCCCTCGGTCCCGCAGCGGGTCCAGGTCGTGGTCTACGGTGAGCGTGCCTGGCTCCTCCACCTGGACGGCGCCGTCACCCGGGCGATCCCGAGTGAGGGCGTGCCCGCCGACGAGCTCGACCTTCCCGCGCCGACCCTCGACCTGAAGACCGCCTGAGCGAGCCCCGGGGCGCCGGCTTCCGTCCCGGTCCAGCGTCTACTCGGGGAGCCCCGGCTCGGTCATCCCGCGCACGTCGAGCGCCTGATCGAGCTCCTCCGGGGAGAGCACCCCCTCCTCCGTCGCCACATCCCGGACGGAGCGTCCCTCCTTCGCCGACCGCTTCGCGATCTCCGCGGCGCGGTCGTAGCCGATGTACGGGTTCAGCGCCGTCGCGATCGACGGGTTCTTCTCCAGGAGTTCCTGCGCGCGGGCCTCGTTGGCGCGGATCCCGGTCACGCACCGCTCGGTGAAGGTCGTGACGGCGCCTGCGAGAATCCCGATCGACTCCAGGAGGGCGTGCGCGAGGACCGGCATCATCACGTTGAGCTCGAAGTTCCCGCGCTGTCCGCCGATGGTGATCGTCGTGTGATTCCCGGCGACCCGGGCGCACACCATCATCAGCGCCTCGCTCATCACCGGGTTCACCTTCCCCGGCATGATCGACGACCCCGGCTGGACCGCCGGGAGGGAGATCTCGTGGATCCCCGAGGTCGGGCCACTCGCGAGCCAGCGGACGTCGTCGGCGATCTTCATCAGGGAGGCGGCGACGGTGTTCAGCGCCCCGGAGAGAGAGACGACCGCATCCTTCCCGGCCTGGGCCTCGAAGTGGTTCTCCGCCTCGCGGAAGGGGAGCCCGGTCGCCTCGGCGATCTTGGCGATCGCGAGCGGGGGGAAGTCCGGGTGGGTGTTGATCCCGGTGCCGGTCGCCGTCCCGCCGAGGGCGAGCTCCTCGACCTCGGTGGCCGCCTGCCGGACCCGGTCGATCCCGCGGCGGACCTGATGCGCGTAGCCGCCGAACTGCTGCCCCAGCCGGACCGGCGTCGCGTCCATCAGGTGGGTACGACCGCTCTTCAGCACGCCGTCGAAGGCCTCCGCCTTCGCCTCGAGCGCGGTCGCGAGGGCGTCGAGCGCCGGGAGGAGTTCGTGCTCGACGGCGACGCGGGCGGAGACGTGCATCGCGGTCGGGATCACGTCGTTCGAGGACTGACCGAAGTTCACGTGGTCGTTCGGGTGGACGCCGTGGTCCTCCCCGAGGCGGTCGCTCGCGAGCCGGGCGATGACCTCGTTCGCATTCATGTTCGTCGAGGTCCCCGACCCGGTCTGATAGATGTCGAGGACGAACTCTCCGTCGTGGCGTCCCTCCCGGACCTCGGCCGCCGCCGCCGCGATCGCATCCGCGATCCGGGTCTCGACGTTGCCGAGCTCCCCGTTCGCCGCCGCGGCCGAGCCCTTGATGACGCCGAGCGCCTCGATGAAGCGGCGTCCGAAGCGCTGGCCGCTGATGGGGAAGTTCTCGACCGCACGCTGCGTCTGAGCGCCGTAGAGCGCGGTGGCGGGGACCTTCACCTCGCCGAGGGAGTCCTTCTCGATCCGGAAGTCGGTCATGGGGTCCGCGGGCGGTGGCCCGGTCGGGGGAAACGGTGTTCGAGTCCCCGAAGTTGGACCGTGCGCGCGCCCGGGTAAACCCGTCGAGGAGCGTCAGGTGAAGTAGCGGAAGTAGTCCTTCCGGATCTCCCCGACGAAGAGGCGGTGGAGCTCGATTCCGAGCCACTTCGCCGACATTGTGAACAGCCCCTGACGGTCGAAGCGCCGGGTCGCGATCTCGACCACGGGACGGCGCAGGTAGGCGTACCTCCCCACCTTGTTCAGCCGGAGCACGTAGTCCTGGTCCTCCGCCACCTGGATCGAGGCGTCGAAGCCCCCGATCTCCAGATGACGAGACCGCTTGATCAGGAGGAAGGCGCCGATCGAGTGGCACCATCCGACCTTCGAGGTCAGCCAGAAGTACTCGGAGGAGGCCCAGTGATGGAAGCGGATCCCGAGCCCCCGCTTGTCCGGCTCGAAGGCGCAGCTCGCCGAATCGACGCCGAGTCGCTCCATCTCTCGCATCGCGGTCTCGATCGCGTCCGGGGGGAGGCGGACGTCGGCGTCGAGGAAGAGGAGCCACTCGGTGTCGGCGAGCTCGGCCCCGAGGTTCCGGCTGAAGCCCGGGAGCCCGCCCCCCTCCACGAAGCGCACCCCGAACCCCTCGACCACCCCGGCGGTGCCGTCGGTCGACCCCGCATCCACCACCAGGATCTCCTCCGCCGGGCGGGTCTGCGCCTCGAGCGTCTCGAGGAGCTGCGGCAGCCAGTCCTCCTCGTTGAGGACCGGGATGACGACCGTCAGCCCACGCCGCTCAGCATCAGCCAAAGCACGCCTCCCGTCACCATCGGAATGGTCAGGTTGTCGTCCCCGAGCCCGGGCATCACCTCGACGGCGGTCGCGACGGCGGCTGCCGCGAAGGCGACCGGCCAGTCGACGGCCATCAGGAGGATGAGCAGAGCCGTGGCGAAGAAGGCGAGACTTCCCTCGAGGCTCCCCGTCCCGATCTTCCGCGTCCCGAAGAGCCGTCCGATCGTCCCTGCGGCGGGATCGGCGAAGCCCAGAACGAGGATCGCGGCGGAGGCGATCCCCATCGGGAAGAGGATGAAGGCGAGGAGCGCGCCGAGGGTGTACCAGGTCGACGACGCGATGCCGGCCGCCTCTCGCGGCGAGGCCAGCGTGCGGGCCAGCCGGAAGAAGAGGCGCTGAACCGCCGGGATCCGGAAGCGCACGATGTCCAGGATGACCTGGGCCACGAGCGCCAGGCCGACCAGCTGGATCGTCTGCGTCCGGGAGAGGCCGGCGAGGATCGGGCCCAGCCCGAGGATGACCCCATTGACGGCGTGGAAGACGCGACGCCAGGGCTGGAGGCCGCGCGTGGCAGCCACCAGCTCGTGCAGTTCGTCGTCGGACGCCGTCGCGTCGAGGGAGTCTCGCATAGCCGAAGAATCTGGGGCGGCGGAGGCGGGATCGGGAACGAGAAGGCCGCGAATCCCTCTCTCGTTACCCGTCCGTCGGCAGCACGTTACGAAACACCCGATCCCCGGTCATCGCCACGCCCCTGCCGGAATCGTTACCTGAGCACCCGGAGGTAACGAGGAGTGCCGTCCCCGCCCGGCGGAGCACGATCCCGAGGCCGGTCCGAGACGTGTCTGATACCTCGTCTACACGAATCCGCCGGACGGACCCGCAACTCTTGGTCGTCATGGAGGGACGATCCGACCGCCGAGCCCGCGGAGCCGCATGCCGAGCGTAACGGTCCATCTACATCTCGCAGAACGGGTTCTCGACCACTGGAGGGCTCGTCCGCAGGGGGCCCCCTTCTCCCCCGACGACCGCGGGGCGGTCAACGCCTTCCGGCAGGGAGCGGTCGGACCCGACATCGGATACATGCCGGGGGCGCACCGACCGCTGTCGGATCTGGCGCACGCCTTCCGATCCGGCGACCTGGCCCGATCGATGATCCACACGGCCCGCACCTCTCTGGAGCGGGCTTTTTCGTGGGGGTGGGTGACGCACGTCCTGGCGGACACCCTGATCCACCCCATCGTCGGGTGCGCGGTCGGGGAGCTCGTGCACGGGACCCCTGCGCGCTTCGTCGACGGGGACTCCGATCAGCTCAACCACGTACGGGTCGAGGTCGGGCTGGATGCGCTCTACGCCGAGCGGCACCCCGAGCTTCGGCGGACCAAGATCCGTCACGTCTTCGACCGGGACTCGGTCGCCTTCCTGACCGGCGCCTACCGGGAGACGTACGGGATCTCGGTCGACGCGCGGGAGACGCTGCGGTCGCACCTGCTCACGGCCAAGCGCTTCATGCAGGGGCTCTCCCTCGCCGCCGTCTCGTCGTGGATGCTCCCCGATCCCCCCCTTCGACAGGGTGTCGACGCGGGGCCCGTCACCCGCTTCCGGTCGATGGTGAGTCGACAGAATCTCGGCCTCGCCTTCATCCTGCCGGCGGCCCCCTCCCTCTGGTTCATCAACGCGGTGCGCGACATCGAGGAGAACTTCGTCCAGCTCTTCCTGGAGGAGTTCGACATGCAGGGGCTGGGGCTCGAGAATGTGAACCTCGACACCGGGCGCCCCGATCTGACGGAGCTGCACTACAGCGGACTGCACCGCTCGCTCGACTATATTCGGACGCTCGGAGGCTCCCCCCCGGCGCTCCCGCCGTCGTGCCGGGTGCCTCCGCTCGTCGGCGCCGCCTGACCCGAGTTCGTCACGCATGAAGATCGCTCTCTTCACCGACACCTTCCTCCCCACGTTGAACGGCGTGGCCCGCGCCCTCGGCCTCCTGGTCGACCACGCGAACCGGGCCGGTCACGAGGTCGCTCTCGTCACGCCGGACATCGACGGAAAGGACTGGCCGGACGTCGCGCTCCACATCCGGCTCCCCGGGCCGGAGCTCCCCTTCTACAAGGAGCTCAAGGCGGCCCGTCCCTGGCTCAGCGGTGCGGACCGTCGCCGGCTGGAGGGCTTCGCTCCGGACATCGTTCACTCCGCGACGGAGGCGCTCGTCGGGATGGTGGGGCGGCGCTGGGCGCGGAAGAACGGCGTCCCCTTCGTCTCCAGCTACTGCACCAACTTCGCCGACTACATGGCGGGGTACCGGATGGGCTTCCTGGAGGGGACCGTCTGGTCGACCCTCCGATGGTTCCACGAGGGCGCGATCACGACCTTCTGCCCCTCGAACGCGACGCTCGACGACCTGCAGGCCCGGGGCTTCCACCCCCGGATGAAGATCTGGGGACGCGGGGTCGACGCCGAGCTCTTCCACCCGAAGCGCCGCAGCCAGGAGATCCGGGACGCGCTGAACCCGGGGGCGGAGGTGATCCTCACCTACGTGGGTCGTGTGGCGCCGGAGAAGAGGATCGACCTCCTGATGGAGGCCTTCCCGAAGATCCGGGACCGCGCGACGAAGCCGGTCGGGATGATGATCGTCGGGGGCGGCCCCGCGCTGGAGCGACTCCGGGCGATGAAGGTCGAGGGCGTCTCCTTCGCCGGGTACCGCCGCGGCGAGGACCTCGGTGCCCACTTCGCCTCGGGCGACATCTTCCTCTTCGGTTCGGACACCGAGACCTTCGGGCAGGTCGTGACCGAGGGAATGGCGAGCGGCCTTCCCGCGATCGCCCCGGCGCGCGGCGGCGTACAGGACACCGTCATCCCGGGCGAGACGGGCTTCCTCTTCGAGCCCGGGAACGTCGACGACCTGGTCGAGCAGGCGCTCGTGCTCGTCGAGGACGACGACCTCCGCACCCGCCTCTCGGGCCAGGCCCGGGCCGCAGCGGAGGCCCGCAGCTGGCAGGCGGTCTTCGACAAGCTCTTCGCGGACTACCACGAAGCGTTATCGCCCCGCCACGCGCCTGTTACCTCGTAGCACCCGGAACGCTCGCTTCCCGGAAGAACTTCGTCGCGTAGACGCAGGGTCCTTCACTAGGGCCTGTTCGCACTACGGGGATCCCCGCTGTTGCGACTGAAATCGTGCCCATCCAGACGGGAGGAGCGAGGTTTGGCAGCGTCAAATGAGCGACGAGCAACGCAGAGGGGCGCGATTTCA
>JANQLR010000208.1 GCA_028280525.1 Longimicrobiales bacterium | reverse complement strand
GAGCGGGCCGATGTGGTGATCGCCAACGACGGGGCGGTGGACGACCTGCGGCGGGCGGCCGCCGTGCGCTTGGGGGACCTCCTGCGCCTCACAGGGGAGGGCGAGACGGAGCCGGCCTGGCCGGTCGACTGGGACGCGCGCGCTCCGCACGGACGGATGCGCCTCGACCTGCACATGCACACCCGCGGGTCGTGGGACTGCACGTCGGACCCGGAGGAGATCGTTCGGATCGCCCGCGCCCGCGGCATCGATCGCATCGCCCTCACCGACCACAACCGCCTGCACGTCGCGCTGCGCATGCACGAGCGGTATCCGGAGATGATCATCCCCGGGGAGGAGGTGAAGACGGGGGAGGGGATCGATGTGATCGGCCTGTACCTGAGCGAGGAGATTCCGAAGGGGACGCCGGCCCGCGAGACGATCGAGCGGATCCGCGACCAGGGGGGGATCCCCTACCTGCCGCACCCGTACGCACCGGGGAAGGGCGGGGACGGGCGCTTCGCGGAGGAGGTGGGCCCGCTCGTCGACATCGTCGAGGTCTTCAACTCCCGTCTCCATCCGGCCGCCGTGAACGACCCGGCCGAGGTGCTCGCGCGTCGCTTCGGACGGCTGCGCTCCGCCGGTTCGGACGCCCACACCGTGGGCGAGGTCGGTGGGGCCTACGTCGACGTCCCGGAGCATCCGAACACGCCGGAGGGGCTGCGCGTTGCGCTGCGAGGGGCGCAGGTCCACGGGCGCGAGGCGAGTCGCCTGGTCCACCTCGCCTCGACCTGGGCCAAGATCCGGAAGAGGTTCCCCGGAGAGGGACACTCCGAGTAGCGGGGAAGCCGTGAACCTGGGGGGGCGACCGGGGTTCAACCCGCGGCCCGCCCGAGCCCGCCTGGAGACCCCCTTGAGCTACACCATCCCCGAGCACCGCCAGGGTGCCGCCCGCAAGGCGGCCGAGGCGCTCCGCTCGGCCCGCCGAGTCGTCCTCACCACCCACGTCAACGCGGACGGGGACGGCACCGGATCCGAGATCGCCGTCGCGGCCTGGCTGCGGGAGCAGGGGGTCGAGGCCTTCATCGTCAATCCGACGCCGTGGCCCGACCTCTTCGCCTTCCTGATCCCTCACCCGAGCTGGGTCCTGCCGGCGGGCTCCGACGAGGCGGCGGAGGTGTGCGCCTCCGCGGATCTCGTCTGCGTCCTGGACACCGGAGAGTATCCCCGCATCGGCCGGGTGAAGCCGATGGTGGCCCACCTGCCGACCGTCGTGATCGACCACCACCCCAAGGCAGGGCAGGCGATCGGGGGCCTCTCCTTCCGCGACGACACGGCGGCGGCGACCGGGGAGATGATCCACGACCTCATCCACATCGCAGGGGGACCGTGGCCCGCCGCCGCGATCGACGGGATGTACACCGCGATCATGACCGACACCGGCAACTTCCGCTTCTCGAACTCCTCGCCGGAGGTGCATCGCGTCGCGGCCGAGCTGGTTGCGCGCGGCGCGCGGCCCGAGCCGCTCTACAACGAGGTCTACGCCTCCGCTCCGATGCGTCGCTTCCGCCTCCTCGAGGCGTGTCTGGCGACGATGGATCACCGTGAGGGGGTCTCCTGGATGACCGTCCCGACCGAGAGCTACCGCGAACTCGGCGCGCAGCCGGACGACCTCGAGGGACTCGTCGACTACCCGCGCTCCCTGGAGGGGACGGAGGTCGCGCTCCTCTTTCGCGGGACCAACCTCGGGGGCACGAAGGTCTCCTTCCGCTCCAACGGTCTGGTGGACGTGAACCGTCTGGCGCGCGAATTTGGCGGAGGTGGTCATGTGCGTGCCTCGGGTGCGCTGGTGGACGCCGGGATGGAGCAGGCGATTCGGACCGTGGTCGAGAAGACCCGTCGGGCGGTCGCCGCGGCGCGCAACTCGAACGAGGACGGATCGGGCTCTTGAAACCCGCCCCACCGACGAAGGACGACGGACCGGGAGTGCCGGAGGCGGTCCCCCGGACGGTCCAGCACCTCGGGGCCCGCTTTGGTGCGGAGTCGCTCGATCGCCTCTGGATCTTCCCGCCGATGATCAAGGGCCGCCGCGAGCGCGGTCTGGTCACCGCCAGCCGCCTATCCGCCGATCCGGAGGACGAGCGCCGCATCCTGGTGACCGCCTCGTACTTCGGAGAGCGAACCGGGAAGGGGCTGACCTTCGAGATCTCGATCGACGATCAGGGAATTGCTCCGCCCGACCGCTTCCCACGGGTGATGGAGGGAGTGGTACGCCGGGCGGGCGAGAGCCTGGGCGAGGCGCGGGAGGTGGTGGTCGGCTGTGATCCGGACCGCTGGGAGGAGATCCTCGACGAGCTCGGTCGGGAGCTGCTCGATCCGGAGCTCCCCCCGCTGCGGGTCGAGGCAGAGGTACTCGGTGAGGAGGAGGTGCACGCATGACGACCGGAACCAGGTCGAGATCCGCGCTCGACCTCTTCTGTGGCTACCTCCGGGAGCAGGGACTCCCGGTGACCGGGCAGCGCGAGGCGGTGGCCCGCGTCGTCTTCGAGAGCGATGCGCACCTTTCGGTCGATCAGATCGAGACCGTGCTGCGCGAGCGGAAGGAGCGGATCGGGAAGGCGACCGTCTACCGGACGCTCGACCTCCTGGTGAAGAGCCGCCTCGTGAACGAGCTGGACTTCGGCGAAGGCTTCAAGCGGTACGAACCCCGCTTCTCGCGGAAGGCGATGCACGAGCACCTGGTGTGCGAGTCGTGCGGGTCGGTGACCGAGTTCCCGGCTCCCGAGCTGCCCGCGATCGAGGCCCGTGCGGCGCGCGAGCACGGCTTCCGACCGACGCGCCACCGGCTCGAGATCTACGGCCTCTGCGCGAAGTGCCAGGCGGACGGCGTGGAGATCACCCCGGAGGGGATCATCTGCCCGATCGAGATCGTCTGAGGACGGACCGAATGCCGAACCGACGCAACGACGACCACACCTCCCGCGGCTCCCCCGAGGTGGGCGCTCCCGGGGATCACCAGCGGAACGGCGCGACGCCGGAGGTGCTGCGCGACCTCCCCTTCGGCCTGCCGCAGACCTTCCTGGGGGTCGACGAGGACGCCGGTGCCTTCGAGACCGCGGACGCCGTCCTCCTCCCGGTCCCGTACGAGAGCACGACCTCGTACGGGCGCGGGGCCAAGGCCGGACCCGCGGCGATCATCGACGCCTCGCGCTACATCGAGCTCTACGACCAGGAGTTCGACTGCGAGCCGATCGACCGCTACGGGGTGCACACCCTGCCTCCGGTCGAGCTGACCCGCGCGGGGGCGACGCCGGCGATGCAGGAGCTGCGCGAGGTGCACGACGCGGTGCTGGACGCCGCCGGCGACCGCTTCGTCCTGATGCTCGGCGGGGAGCACTCGGTCTCCTCGCCCGCGATCCTCTCGCACGCGGCGCGGAGCGAGAAGCGGATCTCGGTCCTGCAGTTCGACGCCCACGCCGATCTGCGGGCGGAGTACGAGGGGACGGCGAATTCGCACGCCTCGGCCATGGCGCGGGTGATCGACGACGTCGATCTGGTCGGGGTCGGTCTGCGCGCCGTCTCGCTGGAGGAGGTCGAGGTCGCCCGGAGCCGGGACGGCATCCACCTCATCTGGGCCGACGAGATGTGGCAGGACGACCGCTGGATCGACCGGGCGATGGAGCGGCTGGGCGACCGGGTGTACATCACCTTCGACGTCGACTACTTCGATCCTTCGCTCGTGCCGTCGACGGGTACGCCGGAGCCGGGGGGCGGCGACTGGTACCGCACGCTCCGGCTCCTGAAGCGCGTCTTCGCCGAGCGGACGGTGGTTGGGTGCGACGTGGTCGAACTCGCCCCCACGCCGGGGCTGCACGCCCCCGACTTCCTCGTCGCCAAGCTGGTGTACAAGCTCTTCAGCTACCGTTTCCAGCGCCGACTCGGTCCCGAAGGGCGATGACCTCTCTCCCTCCCCGCACGCTCTCCCTCGGAGACGGGGAGGAGGTCGGTCGGCCGGCGCCCGGTGCACGGGAGGACTTCCCGTGGGAGGCGGTGAACCGGGCGACTGGAGACGCCCGGGTGGACGGGAACCGGCTCGCCCTCCAGTTCGAGGGCCCCACGACCTTCGAGCGGTGGATCGAGGCGATCGGGGAGGCGAAGCGCTTCGTCCACTTCGAGAACTACATCCTCCGGGACGACCCGGTCGGTCGGGCCTTTCGCGACGCCCTGGTCGCCAAGGCTCGGGAGGGCGTCCCGGTCCACCTCCTCTACGACTGGCTCGGCTGCTGGGCCACGCCGCGGCGCTTCTTCCGGCCGCTGAGGGAGGCGGGCGTCCGGGTTCGCGCCTTCAACCCGCCGCAGCCGACCAACCCGAGCGGGATCCTGCAGCGGGATCACCGGAAGATAGTCTGCGTCGACGGGTGCGTCGCCTTCACCGGCGGATTCTGCATCGGGGTCGAGTGGGCGGGGACGGCGGAGACGCCGCCCTGGCGGGACACCGCGGTCGAGGTCCACGGGCCGGCGGCGGCGCGCCTGGCGCAGTCCTTCGAGCGGATCTGGCAGCAGGCCGGAGGGACGCTCGACCCGGCGCTCCTCGTCGACCCGTCCGAGGTCGATCCTGCGGGGGACACCCCGGTCTGGGTGATGCAGGGGGAGCCGGGGCGCTCGCGCTTCTACCGCGCCCTCCAGCTGATCGCCGCACACACCCGCGACCGCTTCTGGATCACCGATCCCTACTTCGTCGCCCCACCCCCGGTGGCGGAGGCGCTCGCGGCGGCCGCCCGCGCGGGCATCGACGTGCGGGTCCTCGTCCCGGCGCACAACAACTGGCCGGTGGTGGGGAGCCTGTCGCGGGCGGGGTACCGCTACCTCCTCCAGGCGGGCGTCCGCCTCTTCGAGTGGCAGGGACCGATGATCCACGCCAAGACCTCGGTCGCAGATGGGATCTGGTGCCGGGTCGGGTCGTCGAACCTCAACTCGGCGTCCCTCCTCGGAAACTGGGAGATGGATGTCGGGGCGGTGGACGAGGTGC
>JANQLR010000194.1 GCA_028280525.1 Longimicrobiales bacterium | reverse complement strand
ACCCCGGAGCTGATTATCGGTCTCGGCCTCCATCCAGCGGCGGGCGAAGTCGGGGTCGTCGACCACGGTGGCGAGGTGTCCGAGCAGGCGGAGGTGCCGACCCGGGTCCGACTCCGGCGAGAGGAGGAAGAAGACGGCGCGGAGGGCACGGAGCTCCTGCTCCGGCGTCCCCGTCCCGCGATCGAGCAGCTCGACGCCGTCGAGGCAGCGCGCCAGGAGGAGGCAGGGTCGTTCGATCCCCCGCACGCGCAGGTGGGGGATCGCCACCCCGTTCGCGATCGGCGCGAATCCACCCTCGATCTCCTCCAGGAAGCTCTCCCGGAGCCAGTCGGGATCGCTGTCGGTCCGCTCCCCGAGGGAGTTTGCCGCCCGCAGCACGAGCTCGCCGAGCGAGGCCGGTCCATCGAGGCGAAGGACGGGCGCGGCGGCCACGATCGCGTCGAAGGGGTCCTCGTCCCGGAGCCCCTTCTCGGCGACGATCGTGCGCAGCTCCTGATCGAGTCCGCCGTACCGCAACGCACCCAGTCGCGCGAAGGCGTGGAAGATCGCGCCGCTCCGCTCGACCCTCGGGCGGGCGTACCAGTGGTACCATCCGAGCGTCGCGCCGAGGAGCCCGAGGCTGAAGAGGATCGCCATCTGCCCCATCTCGGCGACCAGCCACATGGGCGCGATGAAGCCGAAGATCTGCATCCACGGGTAGAGCGGCGAGCGGAAGCCCGGGTCGTACCCGTCGATCCCGCTCTCGCGCATGATCACGACGGCGAGACAGAGGAGGGAGAAGAGAACGAGCTGGAAGGCGGAGGCGAGCTTCGCGATCGCCGAGACGTCCAGGAGGAGGATCGCCGCGATCATGAGCCCCCCGGTCACCACGATCGATCGGGTGGGCGTGCGGAAGCGGCCCAGCTCCCCGAAGGTGGCCGGGACGAGTCGGTCGCGCGCCATCGCGAGCGGGTACCGGGAGGCGGAGAGGATCCCGGCGTTCCCCGTGGAGGCGAAGGCCGCCACCGCGGCGATGACGATCGCCATGACCGCGACGCCCCCCGCCCCACCGAGGAAGGCCTGGGCCGCCGTCGCCACCGGGGTGAGGTCCGTCCAGAGCTGCTCGGAGGGGATGACGGCGACCAGGATGTAGACCCCGACGCTGTAGACGACCGCGGCGGTCAGGAGGGAGAGCGTCATCCCGAGCGGGATGTTGCGGTCGGGGTTCCGCACCTCCTCCGACACGCTCGCCACCTTCGTCAGCCCGGCGTAGGAGACGAAGACGAAGCCGACCGTGCTCATGAAGCCGGTGAGGCCGAAGGCGAAGAAGGGGGAGAAGCGGGCCCCGTTGATCTCCGCGAAGCCGCGCTCGGCCACCTCGTCCAGCCCCAGCACGATGAAGACGGCGAGGATCCCGACGAGGATCGTCACCAGCCAGCGCTGCAACCCGCTCGACTCCTTCGCGCCGACCACGTTGACCGCCATGAAGAGGACGGTGAGGCCGACGGCGAGCGGCTCGACCGGGATGTCGAGGTAGATCGCGAGGTACGCACCCATCCCGACGAGGGCGAAGGCGCTCTTCAGGACGAGGGCGAGCCACGTCCCCAGCCCCCCGATCGTCCCGACCATCGGTCCGAGTGCGCGGTCGAGGAAGTAGTAGGCCCCGCCCGCCCGCGGCATGGCGGTCGCGAGCTCGGCGACGCTGAACATCGCCGGGAGGATGAAGAATCCCGCCACGAGGTAGGCGAGGGCGACGGAGGGTCCCGTCTGCGCCGCCGCGAGTCCGGGGAGGAGGAAGAAGCCCGAGCTGAACATCGCGCCCGTGCTGATCGCGTAGACGTCGAAGAGCCCGAGCTCCTTCGCCAGACGCGACCGATCCTTCGCCCCCCGCCCCGTCATCCCGCTCCGGACTCCATCATCCACGAGGTCCCGGTGTCGCCCTCGCCCCCTTCGTCGTCCCGCGCCGTCAGGGCATCCGGGGCCCAGCGGGCATCCGCCGGAAGGTGGGAGGCGGGGACGTCGCCGTGACGCAGCGCGAGGACCGAGCCGTGGACACGACCCAGGAGGCGCTCCGTGAGGTTGCCGAAGAGGAGGCCGCCGAACCCGGTCCGGGCCGCGTTCCCGACCACCACCACATCCGCCTCCGTCTCGCGAGCGAGGTGGGTGACCCCCCGGAAGGCGTCGCCCCGCTCGAGGACGAGGT
Organism: Longimicrobiales bacterium; assembly: GCA_028280525.1. Classification (GTDB taxonomy): domain Bacteria; phylum Gemmatimonadota; class Gemmatimonadetes; order Longimicrobiales; family Gaopeijiaceae; genus Gaopeijia. The sequence goes on along the minus strand of JANQLR010000194.1, from coordinate 3,322 downwards.
TCGGCTCGCTCTCGGGCGCCACGCTGTCGAGGAGGGTGCGCATCCGCTCCTCCCGCTCCCGGACCGCGTCGTCCTCGCTGCTGCTGCGGAAGGTCGTCGTGAGCCCGCGCAGCGGCCCGGGCAGGACGGCCTCACCGAGCGAGCCGAAGAAGTGGGCCAGGTGGAAGCGGGCCCCGGTGCGCCGCGCGAGCGAGGTCACCACCTCCACGATCCGGCGGTCGATGCGCGACGGTGCGTCCTCCTCCAGGGAGACGGCGCCCACGATCGCCTTGATGTGACCGCTCTGCTGCGGGGCGAGGAGCCAGGTGGCACACGGCAGAGAGCGGAGCAGCGCGCGGTCGAGCGGGTGGGCCGCCGCGAGCGACGGGGGCGGAGGGGTGCCGGCCACCGTCATGAGGAGGTCGTGCCTCCCCCCGCGCACCTCGTCCAGAAGACGCGCGCGCGGGTCTCCATCGAGCAGCTTGGTGTGCACATCCACGCCGGACGCCGCCGCCCGGGCGGCCAGGTTGTCCACCCGGCCACGCCAGCGGTCTTCGTCGCCGTCCACGACGGCCGCGATCGAGAGGTGCGCACGATTGACTCCGGCCAGGAGGGCAGCCGAGGAAAAGGCCCGGGACGAGCCCTCCAGGTGCCGCTCGAGGTACAGAATGTTGCGGAACCGATCCACCGTACTCCTCCGATCCTGAAGAGTGGTTGGGAATCTCGCGCTTCGTGACTATTCGATCAAATATCTATAAAATCACAAACTCATAATCTCTCGCTATATCACCCCAGTCGCGCCGGGGAACCGGTCCGGCCAGCCGGCCGCCAGCTCCGTGCGCGCCGACTCGAGGATCAGGGCGACCGCCGGATTCTGGATCTTCCGATCCGCCGTGATCGCCCAGTACGACTCCTCGATTCCCTCGGCCCGGCCCACCCGCTCCACAGCGTAGCGTACGCGGATGTCCGCGTCGATGATCGAGGGCGCGGCGAACATCCCCGCCCCCGCCTCTCCGAGCACGTTGAGGAGGTCGGTGTCCTCGATCTCGGCGACGATGCGCGGCTGGACGTCGTGCGCGTCGAACCACCGCTCCAGCGAGCGGCGAAGGGCGTACCCCTCGGAGGGGAGGAGGAAGGGCTCGCCGTTCAGGCTCTCCGGGAAGCCGTCCCGCAGGCGGTGGGCGAGGAGGGGCGGACCGTAGATCTCGAGCGTGCTCGAGCCGAGCGGGTGCTCGAAGGCGCGCACCCCCACCGAGGGCGGGATCGGCAGGTCCGCGAGGACGAGATCGACTTCGTGCGTGGCCAGGTCCGCCAGGAGTCGGTCGCTGCGCCGTTCCCGGACGACGAGTCGCACCGGGTCGTCGAGGGCGAAGGCCGGGTCGAGCAGGTGGAAGGCGACCATGTTCGGGATCGTCGCCGCCACCCCGACGGTGAGACGCACCGGGCGTCCCCCCAGCCGGCCCTGGATCGTCTCCCGCAGCTCGGCGCCGAGGCGGAAGATCTCCTCGGCGTACTCCATCACGACCCGCCCCTCCGGGGTCAGCGTCATCGACCGCCCGCTCCGGTCGAAGAGGTCGTAGCCGATGACCGCCTCCAGCTTCCGGATCTGCGAGGAGATGGACGGCTGACTGACGTGCAGCGTCCTCGCGGCGGCGGTGACGCTCCCCTCCACCACGACGGCGTGGAAGTAGCGCAGATGACGGTAGTTCAGCGGCTGCATCCGAGGAGACTACCGCGGGCGATCGCCCCGCGTCTGTCGGGAAGTCCCCCTCACCGCTGCCCGAAGTCTCCCTCCGGGTCCGCCGAGGGGCACCGCCGTGGGGTCACCCGCGTCTAGCCGGCGACCGTCCCCGCGCCGACCTCCCGGCGGACGGCCGGCGCCACCACCGTGCCGTACAGCTCGATCGCCCTCAGCACGTCCCGGTGCTCGATCGGCCCGACGGTGAGCTGCAGCAGCATCCGGTCGTGCCCGAAGAGTTCGTGCTGATGGAGGATCTTCTCGATCACCCGCTCCGGACTCCCGAGGACGAGCGCGCCGTCCGGGCGGCACTCGGCGTCGAACTGGGCCCGCGTCCACGGTCCCCACCCCCGCTCGCCCCCGATGCGCGTCATCGTCTCGGCAAAGGGGGCGAAGGCGATCTCGGTCGCCCGCGCGTCCGTCTCGGCGAGGAAGCCGTGCGAGTTGATCGAGACCCGCGCCTCCCCCTCCGGGTGGCCGGCCCGTCGCCACGCCTGGCGGTAGAGCTCGACGAGGGGTCGAAAGCGGTGCGGCTGGCCCCCGATGATCGCGAGCGCCAGGGGAAGCCCGAGCGTCGCCGTCGTCGTGACGGACCGGGGGCTCCCCCCGACCGCCCGCCAGACCGGGATGGGGTCCTGCACGGGGCGCGGCCAGACGGCGCGGTTCTCGATGCTGCGGCGGTGCGTCCCCTCCCAGCTCACGCGCTCCGCCGCGCGCACCCTCAGGAGGAGGCGGAGCTTCTCCTCGAAGGCGGCCTCGTAGTCGTCGAGATCGGGTCCGAAGAGCGGGAACGACTCGACGAACGACCCCCGCCCGGCCATGATCTCCGCGCGTCCGCCGGATATGAGATCGACGGTCGCGTACTGCTGAAAGACCCGAACCGGATCCTCCGAGCCCAGGACGGTCACCGAGGGCGTCAGGCGGATTCGCGAGGTGCGGGCCGCTGCCGCCGCGAGGAGGGGGGCCGGGGCGGACGAGACGTAATCGGCCCGGTGGTGTTCGCCGACGCCGAAGACGTCGAGGCCGACCTGATCCGCGAGTTCGATCTCCTCGAGGAGCTCGCGCGTGCGCCGCTCGGCGTCCAGCTGGCGGCCCGTCGCTGGGTCGATGCGCGTCTCCACGAAGGAGAAGAGTCCGAGTTCCATGACCGACCGTACCGGCGTAGGGTACGAAGGTTCTCCCCTTCCCCCTCGGGCCCATGACCGACTCCGAAGCCGCCCTCGTCGCCGCCGTGCGCGCGATTGACCCCCACCGCGTCCGCGCCCTCCTCGCGACCGACGCGGAGGCGCGCGCCGCGGTGAACGCCCCCCTCCTGGACTTCGGCTCCCCCCCGGTCGTCTGGGCGGCGAGTGCCCGGAGTCGGGAGCTCCTCCAGGCCCTGGTGGAGGGCGGCGCCGACATCGACGCCCGCTCCGCCTGGGACAACGGCCCGTACACGGCGCTCCATCACGCGACCGGGGGCTCCGGAACCGTCCTCCCGGATCTGGCCGAGTTCATCCTCGGGCTGGGGGCGACGCTCGACCTGCACTCGGCGGCCGGCCTCGCCCGGGTGGAGCGGCTGACCCGGATGCTCGACGCGGCGCCCGGACGCCTCACGGGGCGCGG
>JANQLR010000193.1 GCA_028280525.1 Longimicrobiales bacterium | reverse complement strand
AGCTTTCGGGCGAGCCGATAGCTCAGCTGGTAGAGCAACGGACTTTTAATCCGTAGGTCCCGGGTTCGAGCCCCGGTCGGCTCATGTCGCCCCACCGGTTGCCGGTGGGCCCTCGGCGCGATCGGTCCACCCCGAGGTGGGCGGGTCGGAGTTCGAGCCGGTCCCCTCCCTGCGAATGTCGTCAGACGCGGTCGCCCGGGGCGCTCCCACGCCCCCCGTTTCGTCCTCCATCGAGGGCGGCCCCCTTCACCTCGTCTGGTTCAAGCGCGACCTGCGTGTCCACGACCACGAGCCGCTCCTCGGCGCGGCGCAGTTGGGACCGGTCCTCGGCCTGTACGTCTTCGAGCCCGAGGTCCTCTCGATGCGGGAGACGGACGCCCGGCACGTCGCCTTCATCCTCCAGTCGTTGGCGGAGCTCCGAGTGGAACTCCGGCGTCGCGGGAGCGACCTCCTGATCCGACGCGGCGAGGTCACCGAGGTGCTGGGACGGCTGCGAGACGAGGTTGGATGGACGCACCTCCACTCGCACGAGGAGACCGGACTCGGGGTGACCTTCGATCGGGACCTGAGGGTGAAGCGGTGGTGCCGCGACCGCGGCCTCCCCTGGGCGGAGGAGCCTCACTTCGGCGTCGTCCGCGGCCTTCGGTCCCGAGACGGCTGGGCAGGCCTCTGGAACCGGTCGATGGGACGCCCGCCGCGAACTGCACCCGAGCGCTTCCCGGAGCTCCCGGATCGGGCCCGGGGGGCCACGCCGGGGGAGCTGCCGACGCTCGAGGCGCTCGACTTCGGTCCCGTTCCCGACCGCATCCAGCCGGGCGGCGAGGGCGAGGCGCGGCGGATCCTGGACGGTTTCCTGTCCGAGCGCGGCGTCAACTATCGGGCCGACATGGCATCCCCGATCGCGGGGGCGAACGGGTGCTCCCGCCTGTCGGCGCACCTGGCGTACGGGACGATCGGGCTGCGGACGGTCCACGCGCGCGCGACCGAGGCCCGACGCGAGTACTCGGCCCGACGCGCGGAGGGAGACCCCGCCGTCGATCCGCGCTGGGTCGCCTCGCTCCGCTCCTTCGAGAAGCGCCTGCGCTGGCACTGCCACTTCATCCAGAAGCTGGAGTCGGAGCCGGAGATCGAGTTCTTCAGCATGAACCGGGCGTACGACGGGCTCCGGGTGCGCGAGGCCGAGTGGACCTCCGAGGAACGCGCCCGCTTCGACGCCTGGCGGAGTGGTCGCACCGGCTTTCCGATGGTGGACGCTGGGATGCGCGCGCTGGAGGAGGCCGGGTGGATCAACTTCCGGATGCGGGCGATGCTCGTCTCCTTCGCGGCCTACCACCTCTGGCTCGACTGGCGCCCCGTCGCGCGGGAGCTGGGACGTCGCTTCACCGACTACGAGCCCGGGATCCACATCTCCCAGGTCCAGATGCAGTCGGGGGCGACGGGGATCAACCAGCTGCGGATCTACTCGCCGGCCAAGCAGGTCGTCGACAACGACCCGGAGGGCCGCTTCGTGCGGGAGTGGGTTCCCGAACTCCGGGAGGTCTCGGCGAGCTGGACCTCCCGCCCCGAGGAGATGCCCGCCGAGGTCCAGCGTGCCTCCGGCTGCCGGATCGGTCGCGACTACCCGGAGCCGATCGTGGACCACCGCCGAGCCGTCGCGGAGGCTCGCGCCCGCATTCAGGAGGTGCGACGCTCCGAGGAGGCCCGGCGGCTGGCTCGGGAGGTCTACCGGCGGCACGGGTCTCGGGGGCGCCGTCGCCCCGCCCTGGGAGAGGCGAAGCGGCAAACCGACGATCAGCTCGGGCTGGAGCTCTAGCGGGTCGAGCGGGGCACCCCCCGCAGAGCGAATGCGTCCGCGGGTCCTACCCGCGGCCCCACGCGATCACGTCGATCCCCCCGGCGCGGAAGCGGGCGAGCCGCTCGAGGTCGAGCCCCGTCTCCCGGTCGAGGCGGCGGGAATCGCTGAGGAGCACGACTCGCTCCACCGCCCGGTCGCGGAGGACCGCCCCGAGGCGCGCATGCAGGTTGCGCAGCTCTCCCCCCTGGATGCGGTGACCCCACGGCAGGTTGGACACGACGCCGGCCCCCTTGGGGATGGGGGCGTTCGACAGGGCGGCGGGCACGAACTCCACCTGATCGGCGACACCGGCGCGCTCCGCGTTCTCGACCGAAGCCTCGATCGCTCCGGCATCGCGGTCGGAACCGAGGATGGGGGCGAAGGGGCCGGGGAGGGCGCGCTCGCGGAGATGCGCGCGCTCGGCGCGCCACGCCTCCGCGTCCGCGTCGGGCCACCCCTCGAGGTCGAAGGTCCGCTGCAGCCCCGGGGCGACCCCTCGGGCGATCAGCGCCCCCTCGATCGGAATCGTACCTGCGCCGCAGAAGGGGTCGGCCAGCGGTGTCTCGCCCGTCCACCCGGAGATGCGGAGGAGCGCGGCGGCGATCGTCTCCCGGAGCGGGGCCTTTGCGGTCCTCAGTCGCCAGCCGCGCCGGTGCCACGGCTCGCCGACCGCGTCCAGCGAGACGGTGAAGTGGTCGCGAACGGCCCGGACGACGACCCGGAGCGGAGGTGGGCCGGCGGCTGCGAGGGCCGTCTCCGCGCTGTCCGCTCCCGCCGCGGCGGCACCGGCCCGGGCCTCGGGAGCGGCGACACCGAGCACCCGCCTCAGCCGCTCCTCGATGGCGCCGGTGTGGTAGAGACGGGACTTCCGGCTCGTGATCTCGAAGACGACCGGTCGACCCGCGGCGACCTCCCGGACCCGGTCCACGGCGGCGGCCCGCCGTTCGAGCTCCGCGAAGCTCCGGGCCTTCAGCTCCCCCGCTCGGATCAGAAGCCCCGAGGCCGTGCGGGTTCGAAGGAGGAGGGCGCGAAGGGCGGGGCGGCCGAGTCGCACGCCAACCCCGCCCGGGAGTGGCTCCACGGGGGCGCCGGCCCCGAGGATCTCCCGTGCCTCTTCGGCGACCACCTCCTCGAGCCCCGGGATCGCGACGAGGAAGGCCTCCTCGGCGGGAGGGGTCACTTCCCCTTCTTCTTCTTGTCGTCGACCAGGATGGCGTTCAGGACCATCCCCGTGATGGAGACCACGAGCGCGCCCAGGACCGCGGCCTGGAAGGAGTCGACCACCAGCCCCTCCATCAGCCGGTCGGTGATCAGGAGGAGGACCGCGTTCACGACCAGGAGGAAGAGCCCGAGGGTGAAGAAGATGAAGGGTAGGGCGAGGAGCTTCAGGATCGGACCGAGGATCGCGTTGACCAGCCCGAAGACGCCCGCGACCAGGAGGAGGGGGACGAACTCGTCGGTGATCCGGACGCCCGGCACGAGCCAGGCGGCGGCGCTGAGGGCCAGCGCGTTGATGACGAGTCGGAGTACGAAGTTGCCCATCCCGTGCCTCTCCTGGGTGGATTCGTCAGTGAATTCGCTCGGACCAGATCGTCCGGAAGGAGGTCGCTCCCTCCGTCATGCAGCGGTGGAGGGCCTCGTCGTCCACCTCCCAGCAGACCTTCGCCTTCGGCTCGGCCGCCGCCGTCTGAAGAACGACCCCGCCGTCCTTGAGGAGGAAGAGCCGACCGAAGCCGGGCCACGGTCCGCCGAAGAGCATCCCCGGAGCATCGACCACATCCGTCAGCTTGGAGCCACTTCCGGCCACGAGCAGCCACTCGGCCTCGGCCGCGCCCTCCTCGGGACGGAAGAGCTGGAGGTTGTGGTCGTGCCCCGAGGCCATCAGGAGCGGACGTCGTCCGGCTGCCTCGATGGCGCCCTCGATCTCCTCCTTCATCCGGGAGTAGACGGGCGAGGCCAGGTCCTGAGGAATCGCCCCCGCGCGCGACAGGAGGGCGAGGGGGTCGCCGAGGCCCCGTTCGCCGTGGTTCCCGCCGGTGCGAAGCGGGTGGTGCGTCAGGACGATCGAGAGCTGCGAGGGGTCGGCGAAGAGTGGGACGAGCCCTTCGATCGCCGCCGAGCGCTCCGCTTCATCGGCGCCCAGCCACGCCTGGGTGTCGAGGATGATCGCCCGGACCCGGTCGGTGAGCGGGACGACGGAGGGACCGATCCGGCCGCCCGAGGGGAGGAAGCGGACACGATGCCCCGCCTCGCGCCACCCGGCCACCTTCTCCTCCATGATGGCCAGGCGCTCGCGTCCCTCCGGTCCCACCGTGTTGCCCCAGTCGTGATTGCCGGGAATGAAGAGTCCCTCCGCCGGATCGGCCGTGCCGTTCGTCCCCCGAGTCGTGCGCAGCTGGGCGTGGAGGGCGAGGGTGTCGCGGCCGTGGTCCGGATCACCCACAGGCCGGATGCCGACCGGGTAGACGAGGTCTCCGAGCCAGGCCACCCGGACCTCGCCGCCGTTCAGCTCGCCCGCCCACTCCCGGATCTCGGTGCGGACGCGGCGGAGGAGGGGGGACCGACCGGGGATCGCCTCGCCCGGATCGCCGACCAGGAAGAGGACCGACTCGACCTCCGCGGCCCGGGGCGTCGCTGCGCCCGCGACCTCCGGGGGACGCGGAGGTGGGAGCTGGCTGCAGGAGGCGAGGAGGAGGACTGCCACCGCGACGAGAGGGGAGCGGCGTCCGGTGCGACCCCGCCAGGCGGACCGGGTTCGGAGCAGCGAGGAGGTCATCGGCCGAGGGGGATGCGGAAGGAGAGGGCAGGGGCACCCGGAGCTTCGGGGTCGTCGTCCCCGGAGAGGCTGCCGATCACCCACCCCGTGACCAGTCCTCCCGCCAGCCCCACGGTCATCCCGGCCCACCGGCCTCGCGCCTCGTCCCAGATCCTCGGGCCGAGCCACCACCCGAGGGCCGCTCCGGAGACGGCTCCCACCGCGCCCCAGCCCACCCCGCGACCGAGGGCGTCGGCGTCGGTGGCCCCCTGCACGCCCCCGGCGACCAGCCCGCCGACCATCGGAACCGCGGGCCAACCCTCGAGGTCTGCCCAGTCCCAGAG
>JANQLR010000014.1 GCA_028280525.1 Longimicrobiales bacterium | reverse complement strand
GTGCAAGCATTCAGCGCGTAGAGTGCTACGAGCAGTGCGCCCAGAAGAGCGCCGAGTTGCACACTTTTGAGGATCGAGTCATTTCTCTTCATGGTGCTCTCCAATCCTTGGCAGGTTCGACGCGCACTAAACCATCAATCATCTTTGCTGGTAGCGCTCTGGCATGGCCACTCCTCAGCCGCGGCACGACGGAGGCCTTCGCGGCTGCGCTCGGCGGCGTCGACGCGCTGCACGTCGCCCCCTTCGACGAGGTCGTCCGCTCCCCGGACGAATTCTCGCGGCGGATCGCGCGCAACACGCAGCTGGTGCTGCAGCAGGAGTCGCACCTCCTCCCCGTCCTCGACCCCGCCGGAGGCTCGTGGGCGATCGAGAGGCTGACCGATCAGGTCGCCCGGGCAGCCTGGGAGCGATTCCAGACGATCGAAGCCGAGGGCGGGATGCTGGTGGCGCTGCGCTCGGGTGGGCCGCAGGGGGAGGTCGCGGAGACGGCCGCCGCTCGTCGCCGGGATGCGGCGCACCGGAAGGTTGTGCAGGTCGGGGTGAACCAGTACGCGAACGCGATGGAGACGCCGCTCGACCGGCGCGAGAACGGGTCCGTGGGCGGGGCCGCCCTCGGTGCGGAGGGCGCGGACTCCATCGGGGTCACCCCGGCCCCCGACGGGGTGGCGCCAGGCGGCGGCGAGATGGCCTTCGACGGAGCAGAACCGATCCGGCCGATCCCCGCCGCACGCCTCGCCGAGCCCTTCGAGGCGCTGCGTCGCGCGGTGGACGCGCTCGTCGCCCGTGGAGAGGGACGCCCGCGGGCCTTCCTGGCGAACCTCGGCCCCGTCGCGCAGCACAAGGCGCGCGCGGACTTCTCGACCGGCTTCCTCGCGGTGGGCGGCTTCGAGGTCGAATCGAACCTCGGCTTCGACACCCCGCAGGCGGCGGCTCAGGCAGCGGTCGAGTCGGGTGCACCCGTCGTCGTCATCTGCTCCACCGACGACAGCTACCCCGAGCTCGTGCCGCCGCTGATCGCGTCGCTGCGGGAGGCAGGCTCCGAGGCGATCGTCCTGCTGGCCGGCTATCCCAAGGACCGGATCGACGGACTGCGCGAGGCGGGCGTCGACGACTTCGTCCACCTGCGCGCCGACGCCCTCGCGCTTCACACCGCACTGCAGGACCGACTGGGGATCGACCGATGACGACGACCACGACCGCACCCGACTTCACCTCGCTCGGGTACGACGACTTCGACTTCGCGGCCGGGACGCTCGACGAGTGGAAGGCCCGCGTGGAGGCGGAGACCGGGCTCGCCTTGGACGACATCCTCCACCGGACGATGGAGCAGATCGACGTCCTCCCGCTCTACACGGCGGCGGACCTCGAGGGGATGGAGCACCTGGGCTACACGGCGGGGCTCCCGCCCTTCCTGCGCGGACCCTACGCGACGATGTACACGGCGCGCCCGTGGACCATCCGCCAGTACGCCGGCTTCTCGACCGCCGAGGAGTCCAACGCCTTCTACCGCCGCAACCTGGCGGCCGGGCAGAAGGGGCTCTCCGTCGCCTTCGACCTGGCGACGCACCGCGGCTACGACTCCGACCACGAGCGGGTGGTCGGGGACGTCGGGAAGGCCGGGGTCGCAATCGACTCGATCCTCGACATGCGGATCCTCTTCGACGGGATCCCGCTCGACCGGATGAGCGTGTCGATGACGATGAACGGGGGCGTCCTCCCCGTGATGGCGTTCTACATCGTGGCCGCCGAGGAGCAGGGGGTCGCCCCCGAGCAGCTCGCGGGAACGATCCAGAACGACATCCTCAAGGAGTACATGGTCCGCAACACGTACATCTATCCGCCCGCCCCCTCGATGCGGATCATCGGCGACATCTTCGCCTACACGGCGGAGCGGATGCCGAAGTTCAACTCGATCTCGATCTCCGGCTATCACATGCAGGAGGCGGGAGCGA
>JANQLR010000140.1 GCA_028280525.1 Longimicrobiales bacterium | reverse complement strand
CCCCTCCGCAGGCGGTCGCTGCCGGGCCCCGCTCCGCCTTCACCGCCAGAAGAGGTTGCGCTGATACCGGTGCGGCTCCTGGACCCGCACGACCTGCATCGGCTGGTGCGACATCACCCGCATCATCGGCACCCGCTGTCGCTCGTTCATGCGGCGCTCGGCGAAGCGCTGCATCCGCTCCCGCTCCAGCTCGGTGAGCGACTCCGCGTCCGCCCCCTGCATCATCCCGGCGAGGACCTCCTCGATCGACTCGGGCGTCTCCTGCAGGAGGTGATCGGCGTACCCCCAGGTGACCAGATTGTCGTCCGTCTCCGGCTCCATGAGGTAGGAGATGAAGTTCCCCATCGACTGTGCCGTCGGGACCCAGAACCACCCCTCCGACACCTCCACGGTCTCCGTCGACTTCTCGACCTCGACCTCCTTCAGGTACGCGCCCTGGAAGTAGGAAGCGGTGCGCACCGCGGTCGCCTCGAAGACCTCGGCCTCGATCTCGGCCGGCTCGACGAAGCGGTAGACGGCGATCTCCTGGTCGAGGAGACGGGGGAGCGCCTCGGCCATCGCCGGCGGCATGAGGTAGCCGACGGGGCGCGGGGCGGTCCGGGTCGCGACCCAGTCGAGGTAGACGGGGACCTGCTGCGCCTCGTAGCCGCCCGGGGCGTCGTCGTTCGGCATGTACACCTCCTCGATGCCGCGGCTGCGCAGCTCGTAGTCGAGGACGATCTCCCCCGCTCCGGCGTGCCCCTGGCGGATCGCACGCATGCGGGAGGCGGTGGTGAGGGCGCGGATCTCCTCGCGGCGCTCCGCCGCCACCTTCAGGATCTCGGTGAGGGCGAGCACCCCGCCCCGGATCTGGTGGAAGTAGCGCTCCTCGATCGGGATGTCGGCGACGGTGCCGTCCCGCATCACCCGCTTGGTGTTGCGCGGGGTCTCCAGGAGGATGCCGATGGAGTTGGTCAGCCCGGTGTAGACGTGGTGCTTCCGCGGCTCGACCGAGGTGGAGCCCCACCCCCGCACCCCGTCCTGCGTCCGCACCCCGGAGTAGTCGAAGGCGCGGTAGTCTTCCTCCAGGACGGCCGCCTGGATTCGCGGGAAGATGTTCTCGTACGGCCAGCGGCGGAGTTCGTCGTCGGCGGCGGGGTTGAGCGTTCCCTGGTAGGTGATGACGTAGGGGTCCGAGCCGCCGTGGTGGCCGTCGACGTGAATGTCGGGCGTCCACTCGGTCAGGACCTGCGTGACCATCGCCTGAATCTCCTGCGACTCCAGCTTGATGTAGTCGCGGTTCATGTCGTACCCGGCCTCGTTCGTCCGCCGGGTGACCTCGCCCCCGTCCGGGTTCACGAGCGGCACCCCGATGACGATCACGTCCTCCAGGAGCGGCCGCAGCTCTCCGGCGACGAGCTCGCGCGCCACGAGCTGAAACGACTCCTTGGGCGACACCTCGCCGCCGTGCACCGAGGGCGCGACGAAGACGATCGTCTTCCCCGACCGGATCGCGTCGACCGGGTTCACGATCGGGTCCTCGGCGATCGTGATCAGGTACATCGGCCGCCCCTGGAGCGTCGTGGTGAGCGGCGCCATCGAGACCATCTCGCTCATCTCGTCGAGCTCGTACCAGAACTCCATCAACGGCTCGAAGGGGGTGGGGCCGGAGCGGTAGTCCTGCTCCTCCTGCCAGGTCCGGGGCCACTCCTCGGTCTGCGCGGCGAGGACGGTCGGGAGGAGGAGGAGGGCGGCGGCGGCGAGGGAGGTCGTCGAGCGCATGGCGTGGGGTGCAGGAGGGAGGACGACACGGTTCCGGGAGAGATCGCCCGGAGATCGGCTCCGGAGTCTACCGCGACGGACTGATCTCGGCACTGGTGGCCCCGAGGCGCGGCACGTACTTTGCATGACAAAGTGGCGGAAGGCGCGGCCGCCCCGCGCACACCCTCACGCCGACCGGAACGCACCATGCGCGACCTGGACCTCCCCCGCCCCCGGACCGTCGACCCCGACCCCGACTCGCTTTCGACGCTGGACCCCCACCCGGTCCGAACGCTCGGGGACTTCCTCTACCCGGAGCCGGCACCGCGGCGGGTCGGGGCGATCTTCCGCTGGTGGGAGGGGCGGCGCCTCGCCTTCAACCTGATGATGCTCCCGGCGGGACTCGTCACGCTGGGCGTGGCGACCGTCCTCACGAACCTCCCGCCCTTCGGACCGCTCGCCATCCCCCGACCCGACCCGGAGCTGCTGCAGGCCTCGCTCGTCTACGCCCTGATCGCCAACGCCTGCTACCTCCTCGGTCCGATGCTGGAGAGTGCGGCGCTCCTCCTCTTCGGGCGCTCGGTCCTCCCCGTCGGCCCGACGCTCTACCGGATGGGGCTGACCTTCTCCCTCGGACTGACCCTCCTCCCCGCCTTCGTCCTGAGCGTCGTCTGGGTCGTGAAGACGGTGCTCGTCGTCACGGGGTTGGGGTAGCGCCGGGCGCGCGGAAGAGGACGACCGTCCCCGACACCGCCTCGATCGACCACCCGAAGCGCTCCGCGATCCACGTCATCGTCCGAGGGCGGTAGAGGGCGACGTGGGTGGGATCCCGCGCGTACCACCACCCGGGGAGCTTCGCCTCGATCTCGGGGGTGACGATCCCCGTCATGACTCCGAACCACCCGCCGGGCCGGAGCATCCCGGAGATCCGCGTCAGATCGTCGATCGGGCGGTGCAGGTGCTCGACCACCTCGCTGCAGGTGACGAAGCTCCACCTCCGCTCGAGCGGGGCCGGATCGGGGGCGAAGAAGGGGTCCCAGATCGTCGTCGGGAAGCCCCGCTCGGTGAGCATCGCCGAGAGGGTCGGGCCGGGACCGGAGCCGTAGTCGAGCCCTTCGGCCCCCACCGGGAGACGCTCCGCCAGCGGGGCCGCGAGGCGGTCGAGGAAGTCGCGGTAGCCGGGGTCCGCCGGATCGTTCCGGTGCGTCGCGTATCGCGCGCGCTCCTCCTCGGCCGAGGGGAGCTCACCCCGATCGACGAAGAGGAGTCCGCACCGCCCGCAGTCGTGAAAGGGACGATGCTGCAGCCTCGCCGTCGCCCCGGCGCTCGGCTCGCCGCAGAGGGGGCAGTCCGTCACCCGCCCGGGGTGAAGCGGGCCAGGACCGGGAAGTGGTC
>JANQLR010000072.1 GCA_028280525.1 Longimicrobiales bacterium | reverse complement strand
TCGCGCTCGAACGACTCGCGCCCGTCTACGAGGAGCTCTTTCGCAGCGTCGCCTCGAGGACCTCCAGGTAGCGCTCCCGCTGACTCCGCACGGAGTAGCGCTCGAGAACCGTCTCCCGACCCGCCCGCCCCAGGCGGAGCCGAAGCTCGGCGTCGTCGATCAACCGGGAGAGCGCCGCGACCCACTCCTCCGTGGTCGAGGCGTGCAGCCCGTTGCGCCCGTCGTCCACGATCTCCGGGTTGACGCCGACGGGGGAGAGGACGGTCGGGATCTCGAAGGACATGTACATCAGCGCCTTGAAGCCGCACTTCCCCTTCACCCACTCGTCGTCGGGGAGGGGCATGATGCCGATGTCGATGTCGTCGACCTCGGGGACCTCGTCCTCCAGCGACCACGCGAGGCCACGCACCCCCAGCCGCTCGGACCGGTAGGCGCCGTCGCCGATCACCTTGAGCCGCACGCGGGTGCCGTACCTCCGCTGGATCTCTTCGAGCGCCTCGATCGCGGTCTCGAAGTGCGGGACGGTGGTCGGACTCCCGCTCCAGCCGATGCAGACCGGCCGGTCCGGATCGGATCGGGAGCGATCCCGTGCCGTGCGGAAGTAGTCGGTGTCGATCGTGGTCGGGATGACGTACACCCGGTCGGCCCCCCGACGTCGGGCGTAGTCGGCGAGAAAGTCGTTGCCGGCCACCACCGTGTCCGCCAGCTGGACGATCTCTCCCGTCTTCGCCGGGTCCTTCATCCAGCGGAGCCGACGGTTCGCCTGCGACACGACGTCCCGGGTCGGCATCCAGATCGCGTCGTCGTAGTCGAAGATGAAGGGGACCGGAGAGCGCGCGAGCGCCCGCTCGAACCAGCGCCCCCGCGTCATGAGCGCCTCCCGGTGCACGAAGACCAGGTCGTAGTCGGCCACGCGGGCGAGGTCGCGGCGTCGGATCGCTCGGCTCCGCAAGGCGAAGAGCGCCTTCGCGGCGAGGTGACCGGACCTGTAGATTCGGCGGTCGAACCACGGGGTCACCAGCTGGCTCAGCTCGCTCTCGAACCCCTTCGTCGCGAGCCACTCCCGATACTGCTCGAAGCGGAAGCGCTGGGATGGCGCCCGCCCCGGGCGGTGGGAGGCGACGAAGAGGATGCGGTGCGGCATGACGGGCCGTAGCGGGTGGACGGGTCTCCCTGCGGACGGGTGAGACTACTTCGCGATCAGGACCGGGGCCATGCAGAGTACAGGCGCGAATCGAGGATTCAGGCAGCTGCCGCGCGTCGCCGCGCCGGCCGTCGCCCTGGCGGGCTTCGGGACCGCGCTCGCCTCCTCGGACGTGCCGCAACTCGTGGCGATCATCGTGCTGACCGGGGTGCTCTTCCCGCTGACCCGGCTGATCGTCGGCAGCCTCGTGAGCGGCGAGGACCGGGAGTTCCTCCTCTCCCTGCTCCTCTGGGCGATCGGGGCGCGCTTCCTGGCCTTCGGCCTGATTCGCGGACTCATCGACCCGGTCCTCCTCGCGCCCGACGCGATCACCTACGAGAACGGCGGCTGGGCGATCCTGCAGTACTGGGAGGGGAATGCCGACCTCCCGGAGCGCCTGCAGGGGACGCTCCAGGTCGGGTACTTCTACACCAACGCCGCGCTCTACAGGGTCTTCGGCCGGGTGCCGGAGGCGGTCGCCGTCCTGAACCTCTTCTTCTCGGTCTGGACCGTGGCGGTGATGTACCAGATCGCGCGCCTCCTCGTGCCGGACCGCCCCGCCGTCGCCCGGATCTCCGCGATCCTCTTCGCCTTCTACCCCTCGATCGTCCTCTGGTCGGTGCTGAACATCCGCGAGGCGCCGATGATCTTCTTCCTGACCTGCACCGTCCTGCTCTTCCTCCGGCTCCAGCGACGCCCCAGCCCGCCCGACGTTCCGCTCCTGATCCTCGTCCTGGGGGCGATGCTCTTCTACCGGCAGTACATGGCGGCGCTCGTCGGGGGGGCGTGCGCGGTCGGGCTCCTGGTCTCCTTCTCGCGGACGCCGCGGCGGGCGCTCCTCCTCGGCGGCGGGCTCCTGATCTCCCTCTCTCTGGTGGCGCAGTCCGCCGGGTGGACGGGCACGCTGACGCAGGAGCAGGCGTCGGAGACGCTCGGGACGCTCCAGATG
>JANQLR010000038.1 GCA_028280525.1 Longimicrobiales bacterium | reverse complement strand
GGCCTCCACGAGGGGGATCATCGCCGCCGAGAGGGGGATCTCCGTCGCGTCGGCCGTCAACGGCGAGCCCAGGAGGGCGACCGATCCGTTGCCGGCTGTTGCCTCGCGCCACCAGCCGGCGCCGTCCGTCCGCTCCAGGCGGACCGTCCCGCCGCCCTCCACGGCCCACACTCGTTCGAGTCGCAGGGAATCGAGCCCCGGGACGCCCGAGGACGAGCCGGTCCGCGACCCGCTCGTCGCGGCGCCGAGCGCCAGCGGGACCCCGGCGGCCTCCAGCCGCTGGTTCGTGGCCGTGCGCAGGGCCGGGTCTGCCGAAGGGAGGAGCACGACGCGGGCGCCCCGGGCGAGCGCCGCCCCCCAGACGGTTGCACCCTCCCCCGCCACCGAGAGGAGGACGTCCGCTCCACCCGCTCCGCCGCGCGAGAGCCGCCCGGTCTCCTCGAGGACGGCGAGTGCCTCCTCCACGAAGACCCCCGGGTCCCCGAGGACCGCCACCACGGGAGGGGGTGCGACTCGCGTGACTACCCAGCGCCGATCGTCGGCGCGCAGCGCGTCCGGGTCGGTCTCGACGTACCCGGTCAACGTCCCGGTCGGGAAGGGGCCTGCGGGGAGAAGGACGGTCGACTGGGGCTTCGCCTCGGCGGCTCCGCGCAGCTCTCCACCCAGCACGAGTCGAACCGGCGCCTCGGCGGTGTCGGCGCTCTCCGCGCCGACGGTGATCGCGAACTCGGTCCGTCGCGCCGCCCTCGGGGTCAGCCCCCCACCGATCACGACGGAGCGCAGGTAGCGGTTGGGGGAGGGAGGCGTCGTTCCGCCCCAGACGACGACCGGTGCGTCGAGCGGGATCGGGCGGTCGGGGAAGGCGGAGGCCTGTCCATCGGAGAGGAGGTGGATCTCGCGCACCCCGAGGTCGCTCTCCCGGAGGAGGGCGTCCGCTCGGCGCAGCGCCGCGCCGAGGTCTCCCCGGGCGTCCGTCGGGGTCACCTCCTCCAGGCGGGACCGCGCCTCCTGCGGGGAGAGGGGCGGCGCGATCTCCCACGGAACCCCGGCGAGGATCAGGTGGATCCGGTCCTGCGACCCGGCGCGGTCCAGCACCTCCACCGCCCGCGCCTGCAACTCGTCGTAGACCCGCTCATCGCCCACGACCCGCTGCGAGGAGAGCGAGTTGTCGAGGATCAGCGCGACGGCGGTGGGGGGGTGGGCGGCGCCTCCACCCGCGACGAGTCGTGCTGCCGAGAGGGCCAGCAGGAGAACGACGGCACAGCGGAGCGCGAGGAGGAGCCACTGTCGCAGCCGGATCTCGTCGGCGTGCTCCCGCTCCATCCGCAGGAGGTAGCGGAGGGCCGGGAAGGCGATGCGCTCCTCTCGCGCCCGAGGCCGCAGGTGCAGGAGGAGCGGGACCGCGACCGCGAGCGCCGCGAGGAGGTAGAGCGGAGCGAGGAACCCCATGTCAGCCGAGCTTCTCCCGCTTGCGCAGGTACTCGCGGAGCGCGCGGGAGAGCGGCTGATCCGTCTCGGTCACGCGGTGGTCGATCCCGTGGGGGACGAGGCCGCGCTGCCACTCGGCGATGGCGTCGCGCACCGCGTCTCGGTACGCCTCGCGAACGTCGGCGGTCCGCACCCGGAGTTCGGCGTCGGTCTCGGGGTCGAAGAAGCGGGCGTCCGCGGCCGGGGGCAGCTCGCGCTCCCCGGGGTCGATCAGGTGGAAGACGAGGACCTCGTGCCCGCGATGGCGAAGGAAGTGCAGCGCAGTCCGCGTCTCCTCTGCGTCCACCAGCATGTCCGAGAGGAGGATGACGAGCCCCCGGCGCCGGAGCCGCGAGGCGATCTCCCGCAGCGCGGTGTGCGGTCGGGTCCGTCCCTCGGCCTGAAGCGGCTCCAGGTGCCGCACGATCTCGCGCCACTGGCGCTCTCCACCGCGCGGGTGGACCCGGGTCACGACCTCCTCGTGGAAGGCGGAGAGCCCGACCGTGTCGCCCTGCCGGATCAGGATGGCGGCCATCGCCGCCGCCAGGTGCTTGGCGTACCAGAGCTTGGTCGGTAGGCGTCCCGGTTCGGAACTCCACCCCATCGAGCTCGAGACATCGAGGAGGAGGTAGGCGCGGAGGTTGGTCTCCTCCTCGAACTGCTTCACGAAGTACCGGTCCGACCGACCGTACATCCGCCAGTCGATGTAGCGGAGGTCGTCGCCGGGCTGATACGCCCGGAGCTCCGCGAACTCCGCCGAGAAGCCGCGGTGCGGAGAGCGATGGAGGCCCATCAGGAAGCCCTCCACCACCTCGCGCGCCACCAGCTCGATCCCGCCCAGCTGCGCGAGCGTGGCGGGGTCGAGGAGGTCGGGTCGGCGTTCAGGTGGGATCGGCGGCATGACCCGGGAAGCTGACCGGGACCGATCCGAAGGGCAACGAGCGCCCCCTCACCCCCGCCCGTGACCCACGGACGGGGGTGGGGGACCACCGCGCGTCAGCGCGCCCCGAAGGAGATCGAGAAGGAGCCGAGGACGGCGTCGTCGAGGTCGCCGGTCAGGGCCGAGACCCCGTACGAGATGTGTGCCGGGCCCAGGACCAGGGAGGCCCCGCCGCCGAACTGAAATCCGTCGGTGACGACGGCGGCATGCCCGCGGATCGGGAGGAAGCCGAGACCGGAGTACTCCGCCCCGAGACCCGCGCTGAAGTCCGGTCCGAAGTCGATCCCGTCCCCGAACCGGTTCCGCAGATCCGCCGTCACGACCAGGTCGGAGACGGCATGCCAGGCGGCGCCGAGCTGGATCTCCGGCGCCAGGGTGGCGTCCTCCAGCGCGGTCTGCAGCACCGCCGGAGCCGACACTCCGGGGAGCTCGTCGAGGTCCGACTCGGTGTTGGTGCCGTCGAAGAGGGCCCGACCCGGCCGGAAGGCCAGCTCGTCCACGTCCCACTCGAAGGTGTTGATCAGGTTCCGGACGGTCCCGCCGAAGGTCCAGTCACCCGAGTGGAAGAGCGCCCCCACGTCCACGCCGAAGCCGCTCCCGCCGTCGGTCCCGTTCGAGTCCTCCGAGGTCATCAAGAGGGGGAAGGTGACGTCCACCTCGATCGGATCGGAGGTGATCGCCGAGCCGGCGTCGCGCCCCAGGAGGACGGCGTTGCCGATGTGGTACTTCCCGGTCACGCCGAGGGAGAGGTTGTCGTTCACCTCGAAGCCCCACGCCAGCGCCGCCGTCGTGATCGCGAAGGCGTCCATGGAGGAGCCGGAGAGCGCGAAGTCCTGAGGCTCGCCGGTACGTCCGGCGTTCCCGAAGAGGAGAAGCTCCGCCGCATCCGGGTTCAGGAGCAGGTCGCTCGCGACCGTGACCCCCAGCTGGAAGCCGACGGAGCCGATCGTCGCCGCGAAGGGCGAGACGCCGACGTCGATTCGCCCGCTCTGGCCGCCCTCCGCCTCGATCTCGGACAGCCACTCGCTGCGGGTGGAGGCGGGGATGAGGTCTCCGGAGAAGTCGGCGAGGTCGGCCAGCGTGATCGGGTCGATCCCCGAACCCGCGTTGACCGGGACCACGGAGAGGGAGAAGCCGGGGGAGCGCGCGAGCCCCGCCGGGTTCGTCGCGATCGAGGTGATCCCGCGCACCGTGGCGACGGGGCCGCCGCCGAGCCCGAGCTGGGCCGCGCTGGCGGAGGGGAGCTGCGCGGAGGCGGCTCCCGGAAGGAGGAGAAGGGCCACGGCGCAGCCGAGGAGCGTCCGGAGGCGATGCGTGATCGTGTTCATCGGTCAGCCTCCGATCCGAAGCGTGAGGTCCACATCGATCTCCAGTTCGATCTCCTGGTCCGGCGTCACCGTGATGGCGTTCGCCGCGTTGACGGTCCCCGGTCCCCGGATCACCACGTTCGGCTGCCCGAGGAAGCGCTGGAGCTCTTCGCCCGTGAAGTCGACGCGGGTCGTGGAGGAGGGGCTCGCCGAGATCTGGAGCGGCTTGGAGATCGTCGTGAAGGGCCCAGTGATCTCCAGGGTGACCGCGGCGCCGACGCCGAACGGGTTCTCGACCGAGACCTCGAAGGCACCCGACTCGATGCGATCGGTGAGCACCGAGTCGATGTCCTCGACGTCGAGGTCGGTCGGCTCGATGTCGAAGGCCTCGCCCGAGACGTCCACGACCGCGCTCGAGGCGGTGAGATCGCGGATCGTCCCCGTGGCGGTGAGGCGATCCGCCACCCGGATGAGCGCCGGGTCGCCCGCCGGAGAGTCGATCTCGACGGTGGCCCGGATCCCGGTCACCGATGCGCCGGAGAGGGTGATGGAGCGGGTGATCTGGCCGCCCGAGGGGAGTGCGTCGGTCGCGCCGTCGAGGGTGAGAGTGCCGAGGGTCTCCCCGGTGAGGTTGGCGATCCGGACGATGACGGTGCCGGTCTCCCCGCCGGGGCGCAGCGGATCGAAGCCGAACTCGTTCGTAACCGTGATGTCGACCGTGCCGCCGCTCACCACCGCCGAGCTCACGTCGCCCGGGAGGTCGGTGGTGGACTCGAAGGAGCCCTCGAAGGCCGGCTTGGGGACCGTGAGGCCATCGACCGCCGCGCAGGGCTCACAGAGCTCTCCCAGCGTCCCGCTCGTGTTCGTGGGATCGATGTCGACCACGAACTGGCCGCCCTGAAGGGAGACGTCGGAGGGGAGGAGATCCGCGACGGCGATCGTGGCGTCGCCGTCCGTCGGGAGGATCCACCTCGATTCGAGGATCGGTGCTTCGGTCGGGACCTCGCATGCGGCCAGCGCCGCAACAAAGCTCCCGACCACGAGTACCTTCAGCCGTCCGACTGAACGTGGGGTCATGGGGTCCGCCTTGAGTGAGTGGAGGGGTCCGATCCCGCTCGGACCGGGGTTTGGAGGAAGCAACCGGGCCTCGACTTCGATTGATCGGCCGAATCGCCTTGGGTACCCTTCACGGTCGGTCTTCATCCTGCCGAACCGCGCCGTTTCAAGAGACTTCCGTGCGTCTGGATCACATCCGCAACTTCTGCATCGTCGCCCACATCGACCACGGGAAGTCGACGCTCGCCGACCGCCTCCTCGAGGAGACGGCGACCTTCGATCAACGACAGATGCAGGAGCAGATTCTCGACTCCAACGAGCTCGAACGTGAGCGCGGCATCACGATCAAGCTTCACGCGGTCCGGATGGACTACAAGGCTCGTGACGGGGAGACGTACGAACTGAACCTGATCGACACCCCCGGGCACGTGGACTTCACCTACGAGGTTTCGCGCTCTCTGGCGGCGTGCGAGGGAGCGATCCTCGTCGTCGACGCGACCCAGGGGATTCAGGCACAGACGCTGTCGAACCTCTTCCTCGCGCTCGATGCGGACCTCGAGATCATCCCGGTCGTCAACAAGATCGATCTGCCGGGAGCAGAGCCGGAGCGGCGGACGATCGAGGTCTCCGACCTGCTCGGGATCGATCCGGAGACCGTCCTCCTCGCCTCGGCCAAGGAGGGGGTCGGGGTCCCGGAGATCCTCGAGGCGGTCGTGGAGCGGGTCCCGCCGCCCGCCGGCGACCGGGACGCTCCGCTCCGCGCCCTGATCTTCGACTCCTACTACGACAAGTACCTGGGCGCGGTCCCCTCGGTGCGGGTCGTGGACGGGGTGCTCACCCCCGGGCAGCAGATCGCCTTCGGCGCCGTCGACTCGACCTACGAGGTCACCGAGGTCGGCTTCATGCGGATGAAGCGCATGCCGCAGCCGGAGCTCGGCCCCGGGGAGGTCGGCTACCTTTCGGCCGCGATCAAGTCGGTGTCGGACACCCGGCCTGGCGACACCATCTTCGATGCGAAGAACCGCGCGTCGGAGCTCCTCCCGGGGTACGAAGAGGTCCGTCCGATGGTCTTCGCCGGGCTCTACCCGACGAGCTCCGACGACTACGAGGACCTCCGGGACGCCCTCGACAAACTCCGCCTGAACGACGCCTCGCTGCAGTACGAGCCCGAGACCTCGGCGGCGCTCGGCTTCGGCTTCCGATGCGGCTTCCTCGGTCTCCTTCACATGGAGATCATCCAGGAGCGACTCGATCGGGAGTTCGGCGTCGACCTGATCACCACCGTCCCGAACGTGGAGTACCACGTCCAGCTAACGGACGGCGAGACGGTGGTGGTGGACTCGCCGACGCAGCTGCCGGAGCGAGGCAAAATCGAGCGGATCTCCGAGCCCTTCATGAAGGTGCGGATCCTCTCGCCCTCCGAGTACATCGGCAACATCAACAAGCTCTGCTACGACCGGCGCGGGGTCTTCGTCGCGATGAACCACGTCGACGCGGAGCGGGTGGAGCTGGACTTCGAACTCCCCCTCGCCGAGATCGTCCTCGACTTCTACGACAAGTTGAAGGGGGCCACTCGCGGATTTGCTGCGATGGACTACGAGTTCCTCGAGTATCGACCCGGTCCGCTGCAGAAGCTCGACATCCTCCTGAACGGGGATCCGGTCGATGCCTTCAGCGTCATCATTCATCAGGAGAAGGCCTTCTACTACGGCCGCGACCTGACGAAGAAGCTCAAGGAGCTGATCCCCCGGCAGCAGTTCGAGGTCGCGCTCCAGGCGGCGATCGGTCAGAAGATCATCGCGCGCGAGACGGTGAAGGCGCTCCGGAAGAACGTCACGGCCAAGTGCTACGGCGGCGACATCACGCGGAAGCGGAAGCTCCTCGAGAAGCAGAAGGAGGGGAAGCGTCGCATGAAGCAGGTCGGGGCGGTCGAGATCCCTCAGGAGGCCTTCCTCGCCGTTCTGAGCCTCGGCGACGACTGAGCCGGTGCCCCCGGAGGCCGCGGCCGGCGGGACCACCGGCCTTCGCGTCGCGCACGTCAATCTTGCGAAGGGGTATCGGGGCGGGGAGCGCCAGACCGAGCTCCTGATTCGGGAGCTGGCCCGGCGCGGGATCGAACAGCGCATCCTGCACCGCCGGGGGAGTCCGATCGGGGACCGACTGGACGGGGTCGATGGTCTCCAGAGCATCCCCGTGAGCTTCCCCTTCCTCCACCGGGGCTTCTCACTCCGCTCGTCCGACGTGCTCCACGCGCACGACGGGAGGGCGGTCGGGCTGACGATGGTCGGTTCGCTGATCCTCGACCGGCCGGCCGTCGTCACGCGACGGATGAACCGCCGACCCTCGGCGACCAGCTCCTCCCTCCTCGCCCGCGCCGACGTCCTCGTCGGGCTCTCGCGGGGCGTGGTGCAGTCGCTGGAGGAGGCCACGGGTCGACGCGACGTCCGCAGGATTCCCTCCGCCCACTCCGCGCTCCCCTTCGAGGCGGAGCGGGTCGCCGAGCTGCGGCGGAGGGACGACGGGCGTTTCGTCGTCCTTTCCGCAGGGGCCTACGAGTTCGGCGCGAAGGGGCTGGATCACCTGATTGCCGCTGCGCGTCTGCTCGAGCGAACCAACCCCGACGTCCGCATTCGGACGGTGGGCCGCGGACCGGATGGCGAGCGCCTGCGGGCTGCGGCCGCCGAGCTCTCGAACCTGGTGGTGGACGACTGGGTCTGGGATCTCGGGAACCACCTGCGGGCGGCGGACGTCTTCGTCCTCCCCTCCAACCACGAGGGCCTCGGATCGGTGGTGCTCGATGCGATGGCGGCCGGTCTGCCGGTCGTCTCCACCCGGATCCCCGGACCCACGGATGTCGTGGAGCACGAGACCAACGGCCTCCTGGTCGCCCCGGGGGACGCCGTCGATCTCGCCGCGGGCCTCAAGCGGCTCGCCGACGACGAGCTCCTCCGTGCACGGCTCGCGGCGCGGGCGGTTCGGACCGCCGAGGACTTCACCGCCGAGCGGATGGCGGAGCGCTACCTCCGGATCTACGGCGAGGTGCTCGAGCGGAGGCGGAATCGATGACGCGCCGACGCATCCTCGTCGCGACCCCCACCTGGGTCGGGGACCTCATCATGGCACACACGGCCCTCCAGGTCGTGCGCCGGCGCTTTCCGAAGGCGGAGATCCACGCGCTCGCTCCCGCGTGGTCGCATCCGCTCCTCTCGCGCATGCGCGAGATCGACCGGTGCGTCGCCCTGCCCATGGACCACGGAGAGCTGAAGCTCGGGGCGCAGTGGCGGCTCGCACGCGAGCTTCGGCAGGTCGGGTACGATCGGGCCTTCGTCCTGCGCCGCTCCTTCAAGGCGGCGCTCCTGCCGTGGCTGGCCCGGATTCCCGTCCGGGTCGGTTCGGCGGGGGAGTTCCGGCCCTTCCTCCTCACCGAGGAGCGCGAGCTCCGCTCCGAGACCATCCCGTCGGCCGCCGCACGCATGGCCGCGCTGGTCGCCGAGTCGCCGGAGGGGTGGTCGCTCGAGACGATCCCCCGCCCCAGGCTCGATGCGGATGCGGAGGCCGGGCGGAGGCGGATCGAGGCGGCGGGGGAGGAGATCGGCCCGGGCGACCATGGCATCGCCCCGCCGAACCCCCACCCCTTACGTAGGGGCGCAGGGCGGGGGGCGGGTCCCGGCGCCCCCCCCACCCGCACCGTCGCCTTCGCCCCCGGCGCCGCCTACGGCCCCGCCAAGCAGTGGCCGCTCGAGCACTGGGCGGAACTCGCGGCGCGCCTCGTCTCGGAGGGCGCCCGCGTCGTCCTCCTGGGCGGGAAGGGAGAGCGAGCGGCGGCCGACCGGATCCGCGCCGCGGCCCCGCAGGCGGTCGACCTGACGGGCCGCACCGCCCTCGACGAGGTGGTCGATGTGATGGCCGCCTGCGACGCCGTCGTCTCGAACGACTCGGGGCTGATGCACGTCGCCGCCGCAGTCGACACGCGGGTGGTCGCAATCTTCGGCTCGACCTCGCCCCACAACACGCCCCCCCTCTCCGACCGCGCGCGTGTGGTCTGGCTCGACCTCGAGTGCAGCCCCTGCTATCGACGGGAGTGCCCCCTCGGCCATCTTCGATGCCTTCGGGAGATCGGACCGGACCGCATTCACGCCGAGATCGGTGGGGACGTCACATGAGCCGCGAGTGGCTGATCGGAATCGACATCGGGGGCACCAACCTGGTGGTGGGGCTCGTGCCCGCCGAGGGCGGCGAGGCGGTCGGACTCCGCAACCGCGCCACCGACTCCGCGCGGGGAGGCGACGCCATCGTCACCGACGTGGTGCGGATGGCTCGCGAAGCGGTCCGAGACGTGGTCGGCCCCGGTGATCGGGTGCTTGCAGCCGGGGTCGGCTCGCCCGGGGCGGTCGATCGGATGACGGGCGTGGTGACGCAGTCTCCGAACCTGCGCTGGACCGACTTCCCGCTGCGAGAGCGGATCGAGGCGCTCGCCGACTGGCCCGTCTACCTCGACAACGACGCCAACTGCGCGACCTTCGCGGAGTGGTGGCTCGGCGCGGGGCGAGGAAGTACCTCTCTCTTCGGGATCACGGTGGGGACCGGGATCGGCGGAGCCTACGTCGTCGACGGGCGCATCGTGCACGGCGTCACGGACGGGGCCGGGGAGATCGGCCACACGACGGTGAACTTCGTCGGCCGCCGCTGCGCCTGCGGCAACTACGGCTGCCTCGAGGCCTATGCGTCGGGGCCGAACATCGCCGCGATGGCTCGGGAGGGGATCCAGGCGGGCACGAACTCGGCGCTGACCGCGTTGGTCGACGGGAATCTGGAGGCGATCTCCGCTGCCACCGTCTACGAGGCCGTCCTTCAGGGCGACCCCTTCGCGACCCACGTTCTGACCGAGGCCGCACGCTTCCTCGGTGTCGGCATCGCGAACGTCATCAACCTGCTCAACCCGGAGGTGGTGGTCGTGATGGGTGGGGTGACGCAGGCCGGCGACCACCTCTTCGAGCCGTTGCGGGCGGAGGTGCGACGCCGCGCCTTCCGGGTGGCCGCCTCCGCCTGCCGACTCGTCGGCGCGGGTCTGCGGGAGACCGCCGGCGTCGTCGGCGCCGCGGGGATCGCGGCGGTCGGGCTCGGGCGGCTGGGGCCGGATTCGAACGCGTCGACGCCTTGATCCAGGTGGGGCCGGAACGGCCGAAGTCCGACCGACGCCCCCGGCTGGGGGTGGTCGGGACGCTCGTCTGGGACACGATCCACGCCCGCGACGGACGGGAGAGCCCGGTGGAGGAGTGGGGCGGGATCGCCTACGCCCTCGCGGGGCTGTCGGCCGCGCTGCCGGAGTGGGAGATCGTCCCGCTGATCCGCGTCGGGCGCGATCTCTCCGAGGCCGCCCTCCGCTTCCTCCGCGAGTTCCCCGGCATGGACCTCGACACGGGGGTCCGAATCGTCGACGAGCCGAACAACCGGGTCGAGCTCCGGTACCTCGACGCCGCCCGGCGCACCGAGCGGCTTTCCGGGGGCGTCGGGCCGTGGAGCTGGCCGGAGCTGGCCCCGCTCGCCGCGACCTGCGACGCCCTCTACGTGAACTTCATCTCCGGCTTCGAACTCGACCTCGACGCCGCGCGCGCCCTCCGGGCCGGGTTCCGCGGCCCGACGTACGCCGACCTGCACTCCCTCTTCCTCGGGCTCGACCCGCGGGGGATGCGCGTCCCGCAGGAGCTCCCCGCGTGGGGCGCGTGGCTCCGCTGCTTCGACGCCGTGCAGATGAACGAGGAGGAGTTCGAGCTCCTCGGCCGCGCCTGGGGCGACCCCTGGCGGCTCGCCGCCGACCTGGTCGGGCCGGAGCTGAAGCTCATCGCCGTCACGCTCGGCCCGAGGGGCGCGGCGTACGTGGCCGGCCCCGACTTCTCATCCGACGCCCTGGAGTGGCCCTCCCTCCGCCACACGGTCGGGGGCACCGGTCCGACCCGCTCCGGTCGGGTGTCGCTCGTGAGCGGGGTCGAGGAGGGGGATCCGACCGGTTGCGGAGACGTCTGGGGCGCCACCTTTTTCGCTCGGCTCCTGACCGGAGCCCACCTCGAAGAGGCCATGCTCGACGCCAATCGGCAGGCCGGTCGCAACGTCGTCCATCGCGGTGCCCGTGGACTGCAGCACCATCTGAAGGGTCGCCTCGTCGACCGCCCCGAGAACCCATGAACGTCATCCCGCTCCCGGCCGGACTCGAACGCCGCTCGGTGGACGAACTCTTCGAGTCGGTCGTGGCCGCCGTCGACGGTCGCGCCCTCTTCGACGCGCGCCACGTCCGCTTCGTGGACCCCAACGGGATGGTCGCCCTCCTCTGCGCCGCTCGATACCTCCTGGACCGGACCGGGATGCCGGCCCGGCTTCAGCTCCCCGAGAGTACCGACGCGCAGAGCTACATGGCGCGGATCGGCTTCTTCGCCGCGGCCGAGGGGATGCTCGAGTGGGACCATCGACCGCCCCGCGCGGCCGCGGGCGACAGCAACGTCCTCCTCCAGATCACGCCCATCACCCGGAACGCCGACGTGCACGAGGTCGTCGACCGGGTGCAGTCCGCGGCCGGGGCGATCCTCTCCCGGACCCTCGGCTACCCGCAGACGGCCGTCGTCCCCTTCTCGGTCATCCTCTCCGAGGTCTGCCAGAACGTCCTCGAGCACGCCGAGGCCCCCGGGTGGGTGGCCGCGCAGGCCTACAACTGGCAGAAGCGGATCGGCCGGCACGTCCTGGTGATCTCGGTCGGGGACATGGGGCGCGGCTTCCGAGGCTCGCTCGCCGAGGAGCACTCCGCCCGTTTCGGCGAGCGCTGGGGGGACGCCACGGCGCTCGAGGCCGCCTTCATCCACGGCCTGACCCGCTTCCCCGACTCCCACCGCGGGCAGGGGATCCAGCAGATCCGGAAGCAGGTTCGACGGTGGAACGGGGCGATCTCCATCCGCTCCGGCACCGCCCGGATCGCCGACGTTCCCGAGTGGGACGATGCCCCGCCGCTGCAGGACCACCTCGCTCCCTTCCCGGGGGCCCAGATCTCGATGATCCTCCCCTCCCGGGAGCCGATCGATGGCTGACGCCCGCTTCGACCCGGTCCGGATCGACGTGGCGACGCTGGTTCGCCGCTCGGTCGCCTCGCTCTACTCGCACCTCGTCACCCGCCCGACCGGACGGGCGGTCCGCCTGGCCATCGAGTCGCAGCTCCTCGAGGCGGGGGACCCCTCCGTCTCGGTCATCGACTTCCGAGAGGTGACGATCCTCGACTACTCGTGCGCGGACGAGGTCGTCGCCCGGCTGACCCGGGCCTACCTCTCCGACGATCGGCCCCGGGACGCCTTCTTCCTCTTCCGCGGCGTGCAGGAGTGGCATCGCGAGCCGATCCAGGTCGTCCTCGATCGGCAGTCGCTGGCCGCGGTCGTTCAGCCGGTCGAGTCCGGGGTGGAGCTGGCTGGGACGGTGACCGAGGCCGAGCGGGACGTCTGGCTCGAGGTCGAACGTCTCGGGTCGATCGAGGGCGATCCCTCCGATCACTTCGACGACCCCGAGGCTCGCGCCGCGCTCGCCCGGATCGTCGAACGCCGACTCGTCTTCCCGGCACCCGGCGGCGGTGTGCACGCGCTGGGCGCCCTCGCGGCCGGCTGAGGCCCTGGCCTCCGCCCCCGGCTCCCCTCCCACCCCTTCGCCCAAGGCACGATGAGCTCCGCCAACCACCGCACCGGCCTCTCCACCCGGGCGATCCACGCCGGTCGCGACGTCGACGACCCCGGCGCTCCGGTCGTTCCCCCGATCGTCCAGAGCGCCACCTTCATGGGGGGAGGGCACCGCGCGGACGAGATTCTCTACACGCGCTACGGGAACAACCCCCTGCAGCTCTCGGTGGGGGAGAAGCTCGCGTCGCTGGAGGGGGCGCCCGCGGCACTCGTCCTCGGCAGCGGGATGGCGGCAATCGCGATGACGCTCCTCTCGCTCACCCGGACCGGAGACCACATCGTCGCCGCCAGCCACCTCTACGGCGCGACGCGGGCGCTGCTCGAGAACGAGCTGCCGCGCCGAGGCGTCCAGACCACCTTCGTCGACCCCTCGGAGGGCCGGAACTGGCGGCGGGCGCTGCGCAAGAAGACGCGCCTCTTCTATCTCGAGGCGCCGACCAACCCGACTCTCCGCCTCTTCGACCCGCGCCCCGTCTCGAAGCTCGCCCACGACCGGGGGCTTCCGCTCGTCATGGATGCCACCTTCGCGACGCCGGTCAACTTCCGGGCCCGCGAGCTCGGAGTCGACGTCGTCCTGCACTCCGCCACCAAGTACCTCGGCGGTCACTCCGACCTGATCGCCGGCGCCGTCGTGGGCGACCGGGCGCTCGTCGAGGAGATCGGGTCGACCGCGCGGCTCTACGGCCCGGCGGCGGATCCACACATGGTGTGGCTCCTCGACCGCGGGCTGCGGACGCTCGGGGTCCGGATGGAGCGGCACAACCGCAACGCCCTCGCCCTCGCCGAGTTCCTCGAAGCGCACCCGCGGGTGAAGAGCGTGAGCTACCCCGGGCTGCCCTCGCACCCGGATCACGACCTCGCGCGGGAGATCTTCCCGGGCTTCGGAGGCATGCTCTCCTTCGTCGCCAGGGGGGGCGGTCGGGGCGCCGACCAGGTCATGCAGTCGCTGGAGCTCGCCCGCGTCGCACCGTCCCTCGGGGGGGTGGAGACGCTGGTGAGCCAGCCGCGCTACACCTCGCACGCCGGGATGACGCGGGACGCACGCGCCGCCCTCGGAATCCCCGACGGCTTCATCCGGGTGTCGGTCGGCATCGAAGATGTCGACGACCTGATCGCCGACTTCGATCGCGCGCTGAGGGGGTAGGAGCCTCGATGGGCCGGTTCGTTCGCTGGGGACTCCTCCTCCTCCTCGTTCTCCTCGTCGGAGGCTTCGCGCTCCTCTCCCGCCTGCGCTCCGGCCCCGGTCCTTCGACCGGGGAGCGGGAACTCGCCGGCCTCGGAGCGGAGGTCGAGATCCTCTGGGATTCCCTCGGAATCCCCCAGATCTGGGCGGGCTCGATCGAGGACGCCTACCGCGCCCAGGGCTTCGTTCACGTGCAGGACCGCCTCTGGCAGATGGAGCTCTTCCGGCGCGTCGCCCGCGGCCGGCTCTCCGAACTCTTCGGCGAGGCCACCGTCTCCACCGACCGCTTCCTGCGGGTCCTCGACATGAGCGGCGCCGCCCGCCGCGCCGAGGGCGAACTCGGCCCCGAGCTGCGGTCGTACCTGAACGCCTACCTCGACGGGCTGAACTCCGCGATCGAGGCGTGGCGGGGCCCCCTGCCGCCCGAGTTCCTCCTCCTCGGGATCGAGCCCGCCCCCTTCGAGCTCGTGGACGTGCTCGCGATCGAGAAGATCATGTCGTGGGATCTGGCCGAGTACGGCGACGCCACCGCCCTCCTGCGGGCGGCGCGCTCGCTCGGGACCGATCGCCTGCACGAGGTCGTCCCGCGCTACCCCGACTGGGGGAGCACCATCCTGCAGGACGAGCCGGCCCCGGACCGCGTCGAGCCGGAGTGGGTGGGCGACCTGCCCTCGGAGGCGGCGCTCGCCTCCGCCGAGATTCCGGAGGCGGCGCGCCCCTTCCTCGAGGCCGTGAACGCCGTGCACGCCTCGAACTCGTGGGTCGTCGGTCCGGAACGGTCCGCGTCGGGGAAGCCGCTCCTGGCGAACGACATGCACCTCTCGCTCGACCTGCCGAACATCTGGTACCTCGTCGGCGTGCACGCCCCCGGGATGGATGTGGTCGGCATGAGCCTCCCCGGCGCTCCCGGTGTCGTCGCGGGGCACAGCGGCGCGGTCGCGTGGGGGCCCACCAACGCGATGGTCGACGACACCGACTTCTTCCTCGAGCGCGTCGACCCGGCGGACACCACCCGCTACCTGACCCCCGAGGGGAGCCGTCCCTTCGACGTCCGCGAGGAGGAGATCTCGGTCCGTGGACGGGAGGCCCCCGAGCGCCTCGTGGTACGCTCCACCCGGCACGGCCCGATCGTGTCGCAGGTCGAAGCCTCGGCCGCGGGAGACCTCCTCGCCTTCCGCTGGGTGGCCCACGACCCCGTCACCACCTTCGAGGCGCTCGTCGCGATGAACCGGGCGACGTCGGCCGCGGAGTTCGTCGCCGCGCTCGAGGGCTTCAGTACGCCGCACCAGAACGTGGTCTTCGCCGACACC
>JANQLR010000011.1 GCA_028280525.1 Longimicrobiales bacterium | reverse complement strand
GCGCGGAGCGGGCGCCTACATCTGCGGCGAGGAGACCTCCCTGCTGAACAGCCTCGAAGGAAAGCACCCCTTCCCTCGCAACCGTCCGCCCTTCCCCGTGACGCACGGGTACGAAGACCGCCCGACCGTGGTGAACAACGTCGAGACGCTCTGCGCGATCCCGCCGATCGTGCGACGGGGCGGTGCCTGGTACCGGACGCTCGGGTACGGCGACTTCGCCGGGACGAAGATCATCAGCCTCTCCGGCGACGTCCGCCGACCGGGCAACTACGAGGTCCCGCTCGGACTCCCGCTCGCCACCCTCCTGAACGAGTGGGCCGGCGGCCCGCTCGACGGCCGGAGCTTCCAGGCGGTGACGATGGCGGGCCTCTCCGGTGGCTTCATCGCCGGTTCGGATCTCGACGAGGTGACGCTCGACGAGCCCTCGATCCGCAGTCGGCACTCCTTCCTGGGCGCGGGCGGGATCATGGTCTTCGACGACTCCCGCGACATGATCGACGTCGCCCACTCCGCGATGGAGTTCTTCGCCGACGAATCGTGTGGGAAGTGCTTCCCCTGTCGCATCGGCACGCGGCGACTCACCGAGCGGCTGAACGGGGGCGGTCCCGGAGACCTCACCGAATGGCTGGACGAGGTCACCGACCTGTCGGAGACGATGAAGAAGACGAGTGCGTGTGGGCTCGGACAGGCCGCGCCGCTCGTCGTGGAGAGTCTTGCCCGCTACTTCCCCGATCAGGTCGAACGACACGTCCGACACGACCCCGAGGCGACCCCATGACTCGTGAGAACGGAACCCCACGGCCCACCCTGACCCTCGACGGCGTCGAGGTCGAGTTCGAGCCCGGCGAGACGATCTACGAGGTCGCCGATCGACGGGGCCGCGACATCCCGACGCTCTGCTACGACGAACGACTGGAGCCCTTCGGCGGGTGCCGCCTCTGCGTCGTCGAGCTGGAGGGAACCCGCAATCCGGTCGCCTCCTGCACCACCCGCGCGGAGCCGGGAATGGTCGTGCGCACCAGGACCGCACACCTCGAGACGCATCGCCGCACCCTCCTCGAGCTGGTCGCCTCCGAAAACCGGACGATCGACGTCGACGAGCTGAGCGGCTACGCCTCGCAGGAGATGGCGACGCTGGTCGATCGGTACGACGCGCGCACGGGGCGCTTCGCGGGCGCCACCTCGGGTGTCTCGCGACCCGACGACGACAACCCCTTCATCCTGCGCGACTACGAGAACTGCATCTCCTGCTACCGGTGCGTGCGTGTCTGCGCGGAGCAGGAGGGCGACTACGCGATCACCGTCACGAACCGCGGCTTCGACACCCGGATCTCCGTCGAGTTCGACGGGCTGCTCAAGGACTCGGCGTGCACCTTCTGCGGCCAGTGCGTACAGACCTGCCCGACCGGTGCCCTCGGCGACCTCAAGGCTCTCGCCCGCCGCGACGTCCCGGGCGAGACCGAGAAGACCCGGACGATCTGTCCCTTCTGCGGCGTCGGCTGCTCGGTCGACGTGATGACGCGGGGCGACACGATCGTCGGGATCCAGCCCGCGATGGATGGACCGGCCAACGAGGGCGCCCTCTGCGTGAAGGGCCAGTTCGCCTACGACTTCGTGCAGCACCCGGACCGGCTGAAGACGCCCTTCGTGCGGGGCGAGGACGGCCAGCTCCGGCCCGGCACCTGGGACGAGGCGCTCGACCGCGCGGCGGAGGGCCTCGGCCGCGTCATCGAGGAGCACGGTCGTCACGCCATCTACGGCGTCGCCTCCGGGCGCGCGCCCCACGAGGCCGCCTACATGATGCAGCGCTTCATGCGGGCCGGACTCGGCACCAACAACATCGACAACTGCAGTCGAGCCTGACACGCTCCCACAGTCGCCGGTCTGGCGGCAACGATCGGGCGGGGCGCCATGTCGAACCCGCTCCGAGACATGGAGATGCCCGATGTGTACTTCTGCATCGGGACGAACATGACCGAGGCGCACCCCGTTGCGGCCACCCGGATCAAGAAGGGGCTGGCGCGCGGGGCGAGGCTGATCGTGGCGGACCCCCGTCGCATTCGCCTCGCGGAGCTCGCCGATCTCCACCTTCAGCTGAAGGTCGGGACGGATGCGGCGCTCCTCCTCGGGATCGCGCACGTCATCGACCGCGAGGGGTGGATCGACGAGGGCTTCATCGCCGATCGCACGGTGGAGGGCGAGGCCTTCCTGGCGCACGTGCGGGACTTCACCCCGGAGTGGGCCGAGTCGATCACCGGCGTCCCCGCCGCGGACATCGAGCGCGCCGCCGCGATGTACGGGCAGGCCGAGCGGGCCGCCATCTACTACACCCTCGGGATCACCGAGCACGTCTGCGGCGTCGACAACGTCCAGAGCCTCTGCAACCTGGCCCTCATGACGGGGAACGTCGGGCGGGAGGGGACGGGCATCAATCCGATGCGCGGGCAGAACAACATTCAGGGCGCGGGCGACTGCGGGGCGATCCCGAATGCCTACCCCGGCTTCCAGTCGGTTCTGGAGCCCGAGCACCAGGCGAAGTTCACCGCGGCGTACGGGCGGGAGATCGATCTGGAGAAGGGGATGACGAAGGTGCGGGCGCTCGACCTGGCCGGGGACCGCATCCGGGCCATGGTCATCGACGGAGAGAACACCGTCGTGACCGACCCCGACCGGCACCACTGCGAGACGGCACTCGGGTCGCTCGACTTCCTGGTGGTCGCGGACATCTTCATGACCGAGACCGCCGAGCTCGCCGACGTGGTCTTCCCCGCGACGGGGTGGGCCGAGACCGACGGCGTATTCACCAACACCGAGCGCCGCGTCCAGCGCGTCCGGGCCGCGGTTCCACCCCCCGGCGAGGCTCGTCCGGACTGGTGGATCATCAACGCTCTCGCGCGGCGACTCGGCTTCCAGGGCTTCGACTTCTCGTCGCCGAAGGAGGTCTTCAACGAGCTCTGCAGCGTCTCACCGATCTATCACGGGCTCGATTGGGACCGGATCGAGCACGGTGAGTACCAGTGGCCCGTCCCCAACCCCGATCACACGGGGACGCCGCGGCTGCACGAGGGCGAGTTCGTGAACGGCCGCGGGATCTTCAAGCTGATCCAGTACCGCGATCCGGCCGAGACGGTCTCCGACGACTTCCCCGTCTGGCTCACCACCGGGCGACGGTTGGCGACCTACCACTCCCGCACCCAGACCGGACGTGCCGACGGCTTCGACTACCTCGCGCCCGAAGAGTGGCTCGAAGTGCACCCCGACGATGTCGACTCGTGGGGATTGGAAGACGGCGGGTGGGCCACCGTGACCAGCCCGCGCGGCGAGGTCCGGATCCGCGTACAGGCGAACAACCGGTCTCCCCGCGGCACCGTCTTCGCGAGCTTCTCCTTCGCGGAGACGCCGGTAAACGACCTGACGGGGGGAGGTTACGACCCGACCACGGACACGGCGGAACTCAAGGTGTGCCCGGTGAGGGTGGTCGCGGCGGGGGCGCCCTCCGGCTGAGGCACCGGCACGTCCCGTTCGGCCTGCAGGTGGACGAAGGGACCCTACTCCCCCTGCCCCAGCGAGTAGCCCCGCTCGCCGTCGAAGGTGTAGAGGTGCTCCGTCTTGATCACGTCGACCTTCACGAAGTGAATCGCCGACAGGAGATCGAGCACCTCGTCGAAGCTCGCCTCCTCCGTGTCCAGCGGGACGAAGCGGCAGCGCCAGTGGTCGGTGTGGAAGGTCTCGGGGAGGCCGTCCGGATACACCTTCACCCCCCGGTTCGTGATCATCTTGAGCCGCCAGTCGGAGGCCGCCGCGGCCGCCTCGAGCATCCCGCCGATCACGTCGGCATTCCGGTCGCGGGCGTCCCAGTCGACGAAGACGTCGATCCCGACCAGCTTCTTCTCCTTCCGCTCGACCGGGCGCGGCTCGATCCGGATCCCCCCGGTCGATCCGCCGCTCGCCCCATACGCCGCCGCCGGGAGCGTCTCCGGCTTCTGACCGAGGCGGGTGATCACCGCGTCGGTGAAGCCGTCCGTCCCGACCCTCTCCTTCGAGTGCCCGCCCTCGCGGTAGATGTCGCCGGTGTGGATCCCGTCCTCGAGCGTCTTCAGCCAGGCGTTCGCGATCGTCGTGGCGATCTCGGCGTGGCCGAGGTGGACGAGCATCTGGATCGCGCCGAGGAGGAGCCCCGACGGGTTCGCCACGCCCCGGCCGGCGAGATCCGGCGCGGAGCCGTGCACCGCCTCGAACATCGCCTGGTTGAGCCCGACGTTCGCCGAGCCGCCGAGCCCGACCGAGCCGGTGATCTGCGAGGCGACGTCGGAGAGGATGTCGCCGTAGAGGTTGAGGGTGACGATGACGTCGAAGTCCCCCGGAGCGGTCGCCAGCCTCGCCGTGCCGATGTCGATGATGTGATGGTCGGACTCGATGTCCGGGTACTCCTCGGCGACCTCGCGGAAGACCTGATGGAAGAGGCCATCCGCGTGCTTCATGATGTTGTCCTTCGTCATGCAGCTGACCTTCTTCCGCCCGTAGGCCCGGGCGTACTCGAAGGCATAGCGGATGATGCGCTCGGAACCGGGCCGGGTGATCAGCTTGAGCGACTGCACCACCTCCGAGGTCTGCTGATGCTCGATCCCGGCGTAGAGATCCTCCTCGTTCTCGCGAACGATGACGAGGTCCATGTCCGGGAAGGGCGACTCGACGAAGGGGTGGTAGGTCTTCGACGGGCGGACGTTGGCGAAGAGGTTGAGCGACTTCCGGATCGTCACGTTGAGCGACTTGTACCCCCCGCCCTGCGGCGTCGTGATCGGCGCCTTCAGGAAGACCGGGTTCCTCCGGATCGTCTCCCACGCCGCCTCCGGGATCCCGCTGGTGTGCCCGGCCAGGTAGGCCTGCTCCCCGATCTCGACGTAGTCGTACTCGAGGGGAGCGCCCGCCGCATCGAGGATGCGGAGGGTCGCGTCCATGATCTCGGGACCGATGCCGTCGCCGCGCGCGACGGTGATGCGAGAGGTGCTCATTCGGAGTGTGCTCCGGGGGCTGCGTTGGAGGGGCTCGGTCGGGAGGGACCGCACCGAGGTGCGCGGAAGCTCACGACGGGGTGGAACGGGGTCAAGCGCGGTGCTTCGGGCAGAGTGTGGAGTGGAGTGTTACACTGCCGTTTCAAGCCCGTCGGTCGACCCGCGAACCCAGATCTCACAGCTATGCCGCACCCATCGCCACTGCGTCGTCTCACTCCCCTCCGCCCACTCGTCTCGCTGGCCGTTCTGGCCACAGTCGCACCCCTCCCGACTCTCGGGCCGACGCCCCTGACCGCCCAGGACGGCGGATCGCGCCCCCGGGCCGGGTGCCTCCGGGGCGCACCGGCGGACGTATGCTCC
>JANQLR010000009.1 GCA_028280525.1 Longimicrobiales bacterium | reverse complement strand
GCGCGGAGCTCCGTCGCGATCGCGAGGGCGGCGTCGTCCGCGTTCACGTTGATGAGCTCGGCCGAGGGGCTCGCCGCGACCGGGGCCACGACCGGGGTCCACCCGGTGGCGAGGAGCCGCTCGAGGCGGGCCGTATCCACCGCGGTGACCCGTCCCACCTCGCCGAGCGCGGGCTCCGCGACGCGGTGGGCGGTCAGCACCCCGATCCGGGCCGCGGTCCCGTCGGAGAGGAGCCGGGCCTCGGCGACCCCGGCCGCGAGCACGCCGCGACGGCGCAGGTCGCGGACGAGACGCGGCTGCACCGTCCCGCACAGGACCTCGTGGACCGTCTCGAGGACGGCCGGAGTCGTGACTCGGCGCCCCTCGTGGAATCGGACGGGCGTCCCCTCGGCCTCGAGTCGCCGGGTGATGTGGCTCCCGCCACCGTGCACCACGACGGTGTCTCCTTCGGAGTTCGTTCCGAGGGCGTCGAGGACTCCGGCGTCCCCGAGCACGTTTCCACCCAGCTTCACGACGGTACGCACAGGAGTCCCTCGTCGGCGGGCGCGCCGATCATCTGGTTGAGGTTCTGGATCGCCTGACCGGCGGCCCCCTTCCCGAGGTTGTCGAAGGCGACGACCAGGGTGAGGTGCCCGGGAAGGCCGGCGTTGTCGAAGGCGGAGAGGAGGAGGAGGTCGCTTCGCGCGACCTGCCGGAGCGTCGGCGCCTCCTCCAGCACGCGGATCACCGGGGAGCCCGCGTACCGGGTTGCCCAGAGCTCGCGGACGGTGGCCGCGTCGACGCCCGGGGCGACGGGGAGCGTGATCGTTTCCAGGATCCCTCGCTCGACCGGGAGGAGGTGCGGGACGAAGAGGAGCTCTGTGCCCGGAAGCGCCGCCCGCATCTCCTTCAGATGGCGGTGCCCGTTCCCGAGGCCGTAGGCGCGGAAGTCCCCGGTGACCTCGCCGAAGAGGAGGTCGGCGCGCGGGCTCCGCCCCGCTCCGCTGACTCCGGAGGCGGCGTGGATCGAGACGACGCCCTCACTGATCGCGCCGGCCGCCTCGAGCGGCTTCAACGCCGTGAGGACGCCGGTCGGGTAGCACCCCGGGTTGGCGACCAGATCGGCCTTGGCGACGTCGTTCCACTCCGTGAGGCCGTAGACGGCGTCGGACTCGGCTCCCGAGCCCGGACGGTGGTCGGCGGTGAGGTCGATGACCCGGCTCCCCCCCGCCTGCGCCGCCGCCACCCAGGGCGCGGTCTCTCCGTGGGGGAGGCAGAGGAAGACGAGATCCGCCTCGGCGACCCGGTCGGCGTCGGCCGACTCGAAGGCGAGGCCGGAGACGGGGGTGGCCGAGCCTGCGGCGGAACGGGAGAGGGCGTACCGCGGCCGAACCCCCCGGTGGTGGGCGAGGCGGCGGAGGACTTCCCCTCCGGTGTAGCCGCTCCCGCCGACGACACCGACGGTCGGGAGTGTGGAGTACGCGGTGGCCATACGTGTGAATATGCATCAGGAATGCATAAACACAACCTCTAATCCATCGCACTCCCTGAAATTCAGGGCGTTCTGTCCCGCGGCGGGCGGGATTCTATGCAGTCGTGACCCCGCCCAGCGCGTCGAGGCGCTCCTTGATCGCACCGATGTGCTGCGCCTCGCGACAGATGATCAGGATGGTGTCGTCTCCGGCGATCGTCCCGAGCACCTCCGGCCACTCCTCCCAGTCGATCGCGGAGGCCACCGCCTGCGCTCCCCCATTCATCGTCCGGACGACGAGGAGGTTGCCCGTCCCCTCCGACGACTGATACAGCGTCGGCAGGAGACCTTCGAGCGGGGGGATCGTCTCCCACTCGTCCGGAACCGTG
This sequence comes from Longimicrobiales bacterium, assembly GCA_028280525.1. Taxonomy (GTDB): domain Bacteria; phylum Gemmatimonadota; class Gemmatimonadetes; order Longimicrobiales; family Gaopeijiaceae; genus Gaopeijia. The sequence goes on along the minus strand of JANQLR010000009.1, from coordinate 3,533 downwards.
TAGCGGGGCGTGCCCTCGGAGTCGGCGACCTTGACCAGCCGGAGTTCGCGGACGTCCCGGGAAACCGTCGCCTGGGTCACCGCGATCCCCAGCGATTCGAGTTCCTCCCTCAGCGCGTCCTGGGAGGTGACCCGCCTCTCCCGGATCACGCGGAGGATGGCGTCGTGGCGTTCGCGCTTGCTGGACATCGATCGTGGGGTTCGGGGAGTGGCCGACCGGGGTAACGAAGTCGCGGGGGGCCGGAAAGGCAAACGGGGCCCGACCCGAAGGTCGGACCCCGTCTCGTCTCGAACGGTGCTGCGTCCGAGCCGTCGATCAGAACTCGTACATCACGCGGACGAGCATGAGGCGGCCGATCTCCGGCGTCCCGATGAACTCGCGACGCATGTTGTCGAAGATGTTGGTGGCCGTGAGGGTGAGCGTCGCACCGGAGACCATCGGCAGGCGGTAGCCCACGTTCAGGTCGGCCACGGCGTACCCCTCGACCTCACCGATGTAGACCCCCGAGTTCATCGGGAAGGTCTCGGTGAAGCGGACCCGACCGTCGATCGAGAAGCCGCTGACCTGATCGTCGAAGCGGGCGCTGACGGAGCCCTTGTTGCCGGGCGCGTTCAGCGCGATGTCCGAGGCGTCCGAGCAGCGGCCGTTGTCATCGAAGTCGAAGCACTCGTCGCTGATGAAGGAGTAGGTCCCGCTGAAGGAGAGCCGGTCCGTCGCCAGGTACTGGAAGGCGAGGTCGGCACCCCAGAGATCCACATCCCCGAAGTTCCGGTAGGTGAGGATCAGATCCGACCCCGGGGCCTGGTCCGGCGCGACCGTCCCGAGCGGCACCTGAGCGAGGGTCTGGATGATCGTCTGTGCCTGCTCCTGGGTGACGAGGCCGCCCTGGATTGCGGGGCCGAGCCGCCCGAGGACGAACTGCCCGAGCGTCGCCGGATCGTAGAAGACCGAGGGGGTCTCCGTACGAAGCGGCCCGACGAAGTCCCGAATCCGCTGGGAGTAGAGGTCCGCCGAGAGGAGGAGGCGGTCGCCGATCAGTCCCTTGTACCCGACCTCGAAGTTGTTGTAGATCGTCGGCTTGATCCGGACGATCTCGTCCGGACCGGCGTCCGGGAGGAAGGTCGACTGCTCCTGGTTGAAGCGGCGGAGCGTCGAGCCGGGCACCGTCTCACCGGGGACGAGCCCCGGAGAGAGGAGACCCTGGACCAGTGCGGGCGGAAGCGCGGTCCCGAAGAGCGACTGAACCAGTCCATCCCAGAGGGGGAGCCCGTTCGCCGGGAGCTGGCTCTGGGTCGGGTCGAAGGGCGAGTACATGCAGAGGCTCTGCACCCCGCCCTGGCAGGTGTTGTTGAAGGTGAAGCCGTCCTCCGGCACCCCGAGGGTGCGGACGTCGTACGCGGCCGGCCCGACCGGAATCCGGCCCGCGACGAGGTCCAGGAAGAGGTTGTTCGTGGTGGGCGTGGAGAAGGCCCGGTTGTACGTCACCCGGAAGGTCTGGTTCTCCCTCGGGGTGAAGACGAGCGCCGCGCGCGGCGAGACGACCGGATCCTCCAGGCGGCTGTGGTTGTCGACGCGCAGCGCGGCGACGAGGGTGACCATGTCGGTCAGCTCGGTCTCCGAGTGCACGTATCCACCGATTTCGTCGATCGTGTCGTCGTCCTCGTTTCGACCGGTGATCGTGCCATCGGTGCGGGGCTCGGTGCGGGAGAGGTCGAGGCCGTAGATGAAGTCCTGATTCTCCCCGAGGCTGAAGCCGTGCTGAAGCTGCGCGGCCATCAGCCGCGACTGGTCGACGAGCGGGACCCCGGTGCGAAGCAGGTAGGAATCTCCGGCGTCGCTCTGGTTCATGAAGGCCTGTGCGAAGAACCGACCCTTCGTCATGCGCGCCTGGGCGTACGAGTAGCGCCAGTCCTGCACCTGGCCGGCGCCGACCCCGGTGAGCTCGACCGACGAGCCCATGTTGTTCACGCCGGCGTTGAAGACGAGTTCGCCGTCGTCCCAGGGCCGGATGTCGAGGCGGACCTCGCCTCCGAAGCGCTCCATGGCGAAGTCGCGCTGACCGGTCAGCGGGGGGGCACCGGGTACCTGCGCGGCCGCCACCTCCACCGAATCGATGAACTCCCAGTCGTTCCCGCGCATGTACTGGCCGGAGACCTTGATCCCGACGTTCTCGCTGAGGAGCGCGGCGGTGCGGAACTGGGTCTGGAAGACCTCTCGCTCACCCGCGGTGACCGCCACCTTCGTCGACTGATCGTCGATCGGGGAGGAGGAGATCATGTGCAGCACCCCGGAGGACGAGTTCGGACCGTAGAGGGCGGCGGCCGGCCCGAGGAGGACCTCGACGCGCTCGATGTCGAACTGGTTGATCGGGATGAAGTTGTAGGCGTTGAAACGGAGCGACGGCACCGAGGCGAAACGGTTGTCCGTCAGCACCAGCAGCGCTCCGGAGAAGACGTTGTTGAAGCCGCGGGCAACGATGTTGGTCTGCGACAGCCCGCCCTGGACCACGTCGATTCCGGGGACGCCCTTCACATGATCCGCCACGTTCGTGACGACGCGCTCGGTAATCCGCTCCTCCCCGATCACCACGACGTTGGACGGCGACTCGAGCGCCTTCTCCTGGCGGCGAGAGGCGGTCACGACGAGGGGGTTGAGCTCGAACTGGGTCGAGGTCAGGCGGAAGTCGACGGTCGTGGTCTCGCCGGCGCGCACGGCGACACCGTCCTCGCGAGACGGGCGGTAGCCGATGATCTGCGCGACGATGGAGTAGGTGCCGGGCGCCGCGGATACGCGGTACTGGCCCTGCGGGTTGGTCAGCCCCGAGGCCGCGGCGGCGTCGGCGGCACCGAGGAGCTGCACGACCACGCCGCTCAGCGGGGCGCCGGTCTCGGCGTCGGTGACCCTCCCGGAGACCTGACCGGTCTGAGCGGAGGCGGGGAGGGCGAGCCCGATACAGAGGGCGAGCCCCAGGTAGGAACGAACGAAGATTGCCCGCATGGAACGACCTCGTTGATGTGTGTCCGGGACGCACTTCTCCCGCGCGCCCCGCCTTTTGAACCGGGAGAATCTACTACCCGCTGTAACGGTGGGGCAACGAAACGGCGGGCTCCGAAGCCGGATCGAATCGCCCCGCCGGGGGTTACCGTCCCGCCATGTGCAGACTCGCCGCCTACTTCGGGCCGCCGGCCTCCCCCGCCGATCTCCTGTACGGGGGATCCCCTCCCCTCGCCCAGCAGGCGTGGGCCCCCCGGGAACTCCTCAGCGGGTCGGTCAACGCCGACGGCTGGGGGATCGCGTGGACCGTTGGAGCCGAGATGGTTCGGCTGGCCCGCCCGGAGCCGGTCTGGTACGACCCGCAGGTCGAACCGCTCCTGCGGACGATTCGGTCGGGGGTGCAGCTCGCCGCGCTCCGCAACGCCACTCCGGGTCTCCCGGTGGGAGGCGCCGGGCTCCTCCCGATCGTGGAGGAGGGGTGGGCCTTCGCACTCAACGGCTACGTTCCGGACTTCCGCGTCCGCCGAATGCGCACGCTT
>JANQLR010000406.1 GCA_028280525.1 Longimicrobiales bacterium | reverse complement strand
GCATGTACGGTGGTGACGGCTCTGACACGATGATCGGCGGCGACGGCAATGATTATCTCCGTGGCGACGGTGGCGACGACAGCCTGACCGGCGGCGACGGCAACATCCAGTACGCGACCATCACCACCTTCGACCAGTCCGAGCTGGACCCCGACATCCTCTGGGCCGGGACCGATGACGGGAACGTCCAGGTGTCGCAGGACGGCGGCCGCAACTGGTCGCTCGTGAACGACGCCATTCCGAACAACCCGGAGTACTGGGTGAGCCGGGTCGAGGCGTCGCATCACGATCCGGGCACGGCGTACATCTCCTTCACCGGCTACCGGCGCGACGACTTCCGCCCCTTCGTTTACCGGACGACGGACTTCGGGGCGAGCTGGACGGATATCTCGGCGAACCTCCCCGCGGGTCCGGTCAATGTGATCCGGGAGCACCACGAGAACGCGCAGCTCCTCTTCGTGGGCACGGAGTTCCAGGTCTTCGCCTCGATCGACGGCGGCATGAACTGGACCTCCATGAAGAACGACATGCCGACGCAGCCGGTGCACGACCTCAAGATCCACCCGCGCGAGAACGACCTCATCGTCGCGACGCACGGGCGCGGCGCCTTCATCGCCGACATCAGCGCGCTCGCTCAGCTGACCCCCGAGGTGCTGGCGGAGGACATCGTCTTCTTCGAGCCCGAGTCGAAGGTGCGCTGGGAGGGCTTCTCCTTCATGAACACCGGGTCGGACAACTTCGCCGGGGAGAGCGAGCCCGCTGCAATCCCGCTCTACTACCTCCTCAACGGCGCGGCGAACGAGGTGAAGTTCGTCGTCTACCGCGGAAACGTTGCGATCGCCGAGCTCGAGGGTGGGACGGAGAGCGGACTCCACGAGGTGCACTGGGGGATGGACCGGCGCACCGAGCGCCCCGAAGCGCAGCAGCGGATGATGCGGCAGCGCTTCGAGCGCTTCGGCCAGACCCCGAGCGAGGATCAGGTACGCTGGGAGTCGACCCCCGCTCCGATCGGGAGCTTCGAGATTGCGATGATGGTCGACGGGGTCGAGGTCGCGCGGCACCGCGCCGAGATCCTTCGCGACGTCTGGAAGACGATGCGCTAGGGCTCACGCGGGACGACTCCGCAGAGACCGGGCCCGCTCCCCACTTCGGGGGGCGGGCCCTTCTTCGTATCCCTGCGCTTGCCCGGCCGGGCAGAGAGCTCAGCCGGATGCGTCCGCGCGATCCAGGCGGAAGAAGGTCGTCCCCGCCGGGGCGTCCCCCTCCGTGCGGTGCGTTTCGCGAAACCCGAGCCGCTCGAGAACCGCACGCGAGGCGTCGTGCGGCGTATCGATCGCGGCGAGGATCTCCGTGAAGCCGAGCTCATCGAACCCGAGTCGACAGATCCGTTCGGAGGCCTCGGTGGCGAGCCCGCGCCCCCAGACACGAGGGAGGAGCCCGTAGAGAAGCTGGAGCTGGGGCGGTTCGAAGAACTCGCGGAAGCCGACGAACCCGACGATGGCGTCGTCTCCGGGCAATCGAATGGACCAGAGTCCCGCGCTCTGCTGCTCGAAGCGACGCTCGCTCGCCTCGATCTCCTCCTCGACCCACTCCAGCGGGACGATCAGGTCATCCAGGAGGTAGCGTCGGACGTCGGGGTCCTGGAAGAGCGACAGGAGCTCGGACGCCTCCTCCCGCTCGAAGGGGCGGAGGACCGTCCGAGCCGTGGTCAGCTGGCGCATCGAGTCGAGGGTACCCGGCGGCGCGATGCGCACGTTCGGGAAGGGTGGCTACCCGTCGACGGGGGCCGCGAAGAACCTCCCCCCACCCATCGCGCCGGTCACCTCGCCCTCGAGGACCCCCTCCTCATCCATCACGCAGTAGATCTCGACGCCGACCTCCGCGGCGATCAGCACCACCTCGTTGCCGTCGACCTCGACGGTGATCGCTGCGCCGCCCATGTCCGTCTCGACCTCTCCGAAGTACCCGTCGTCCATCGAGCCCTCGATGATCATGATCCCGTCGACGACCTGCCCCTGGATCTCGATCGCGACCTCGTACTCTCCGGTCGGGTCGACGTGCTCGGGCTCGGCCGGCATCGAAGCGGGCGCCGGATCGGCCATCATCCCGCCACCACCACCGCCGCAGGCGCCGAGAACGAGGGTGGTCACGAGAGCGAAGGGGAGGAGGGCGGTGCGCTTCATCTGACGAGGACTCCTGAGATGGTGAGTTCGGGGGTGGGAAGGGGATGGAGGCGCTACTCGCGCTTCTCGCCCTTGATCTCGGCGCGACCCATGCTGCCGGTCAGGCTACCGTGAAACTCCGGGCCGTGCATGCACAGTCGGACGTCGGCGTCGGCTTCAGGGATGTGAAAGTAGATCCTTCGTCCCTCCACGCGGACCCCGGTCACCGTCGCGGGCCCCGCATCGGACTCGACCGTCCCGGTCCAGCCGCGGGCACCGTCGTGCACGATCTCCACGCGAGCGGCGACGACCATCCCGTCCAGGTCGACCGTGAAGTCGTAGACCCCGACCGGATCGACGTCGGGCGGAGGCGGTGCGATCTCGGGAGCCGGCGCTCCCGAAGCGCAGGCGGAGATCAGGAGGAGCAGGGCGGCGGTGGACCCGGTGCGAACTGCGAACCTCGTCTCCATGGCTCCTCCAGATGCCGAGCGGGCAATGCCCGCGTGTGCCTGAGGACACCATAGGCCGGGAAGGGGACTGCCGCGAGTGATCCTCCCCACCCCCATCCCGCGATCGAGGCGTCAGCGCAGGGCATCGGAGATGCGTCGAGCGTTCTCGGGGAGGCGGGTGAACCCCTTCCGCCGCGTCCACCCCGCGTACGCCAGGCAGCGCAGTCTCGTGCACTCGAGCGCCAACTCGCGGTCGGCCCCCGTCCGTTCGACGAGGAGATCGAAGGCCGCCTGAAGTCCGAGCTCCGAGGCGATCTCCTCCGTCCGGTTCCAGAGGAGGGGCGCGATCCCGAAGCCGATCGGGGCCACGGCAACCTTCGGATCGACCACCAGCCACGGCTCGCGCGAACCGGCCAGAACGTTCTCGTAGTGGAGGTCGGTGTTCGCGACGCCCTCGAACCGGGTGCCGAGCATCGAGCGCGCCCACGCGAGCGTACGTCGGTCCTCGGTCCCCTCCCGGAGGCTGCCCTCCAGTTCATCGATCGTGTCCTTCAGCTCCACGGTGAAGCCCGGCAGGTCGAGCTCCCCGGGCTTCGCGACGTACAGCCGGCGCAGCAGGTCGCCCGCGACGATCAGCGCCTCCCCGATCGGCGCGGTCCGGAGGTCGCGGTCCGGGTCGAGGCGCTCGAGGAGGAGGACCCCCTCCTCCGGGCGGGCGTCGACCAGCTGCACGACGCCGTCCCCCGCCCACATCCGCAGGGCCACCGCTTCGTGGGCATTCCACGCGTCCACCCGGGTGAGTTTGAGCGCGAGCGGCTCGCCGCCGCGTCGAACCGGAAGGACGATTCCGCAGTGGCCGTGGCGAAGCCCGCCGTCGCGCGCGAGGCCCCACTCGCGGAGGACATCGGCGGCCAGACGGGGGAGCGCCTCCAGCCATCGGCGTCCCTCGCCGTCGTCCCCCCGGAGGATCGCCCGGGTGAAGGTCTCCGGAAGCTCCACCGCATCGAGCCCCGAGGAACTCACGAGGTCGCTCCGGCGCGGCTGCGAACCGCCGACGGACTCACCGGCCCCGCCCGCGCGGCCGTGCGCCCGCGGGGAGCCGGCATCGCCCGCTCGGCGGTGCGCCCGCAGGGGGCCGGCAATGCCCGATCAGGCCGCCTGCTCCGAAGGCGTGGCCCCTCCCGTCATCGCGCTCACCGCCGTCCCGACGACCAGCACCACCACCGTCCCGATCACGTTGAACCAGAGGTAGGCGATCTCGGTCACCAGCTCGAGCCCGAAGACGACCCCCATCCCGGCCAGCAACCCGACGAAGGCGCCGTGCCCATTCGACCGCTTGACCAGGAAGGCCAGGAGGAAGACGCCGAGCAGGGAGCCGTAGAAATACGAGCCCACCTGGTTCACCGCCTCGATCAGCGACCCGAGCTGCCCTGCGAAGAGAGCGAATCCAGCCGCATAGATCCCCCACACGACCGTCGAGATCTTCGACACCGTCAGGTAGTGTGCATCGCTCGCGTCCGGCCGGAACCATCGTTGGTAGAAGTCGATGACCGTCGCACTCGAGAGTGCCGTCAGCTCCGAGTCGAGCGAACTCATCGCCGCGGCGAAGATGACCGCGATCATCAGCCCGAGCACCCCGACCGGGATGTAGTCGAGGATGTAGGTCGGGAAGATGTAGTTCACGTCGTTCGACGAGGCGCCCCGGACCTCCGAGACCACGGCCTTCGCCTCCTGACGCAGCTCGACGAGTCGCTCGTCCGCATCGGCGATCCGCTGCTGGACCGGGGCGACGTCGCCACCCGCCTCGCGCACGTCGAGCAGCTCCATCGTGGCGGCCCGACGCTCTGCGTGGACCGTGCCCTGCTCGACCTCGAGGGCGCGCCACTCCGAGGCCCGATCCGACTCGAGCACCTGCGCCACCTCGGCGTTGTTGAAGACGAGGGGCGGCTGCTCGAAGTGGTAGAAGACGAAGAGGAGGACGCCGATGCTCAGGATGAAGAACTGCATCGGGACCTTCATGAAGGCGTTGAAGATCAGCGAGAGGCGGCTCTGCTTGAGCGAGGAGGCGGTCAGGTAGCGCTGGACCTGGCTCTGGTCGGTCCCGAAGTAGGCGAGGGCCAGGAAGAAGCCCCCGATCATCCCCGACCAGATCGTGTAGCGATTCGACGGGTCCCAGCTCCAGTCGATGCTCGTCCACATCTCCTGGATCCCGCCGATGTAGGCGACGTCGGCGACGCCGACCTCGGCGGGGAGCGTCGTGAAGAGGATGAAGAGCGCCACCCCGATGCCGACGAACATCATCAGCATCTGCACCACGTCGGTCCAGATGACCGCGGTGATCCCGCCCATCAGGGTGTAGGCGATCGTCACCCCGGCCATGATCAGAATCGTGACCGTCTCATCCCACCCCATGATCACGGAGAGGACGATCGCGGGCGCATACAGGACCAGACCGGCCGCGAGCCCGCGCGAGACGAGGAAGAGGAAGGCGGTCAGCGAACGCGTCTTCGCATCGAAGCGGTTCTCCAGGTACTCGTACGCCGTGTAGACCTTCGCCCGGTAGAAGAAGGGGACGAAGAGGACGCAGAGGAGGACCATCACCAGCGGCTGCGGCAGATAGACCTGGATGAACTCCATCCCCTCGTCGAAGGCCTGCCCCGTGGTGCCGATGAAGGTGATCGCCGAGGCCTGGGTCGCCATGACGGAGAGCCCGACCGCGGCCCAGGGGAGGGAGCGGTTCGCGAGGAAGTAGCCCTCGACCCCGACGTTCTTTCGGGACTGCACCCAGGCGAAGCCGATCACCCCGGCGAAGTACAGGCCGAAGACGGCCCAGTCGATCGGGCTCATGAGGCGACGCTGAAGTTCAGAGCGGAGGTCAGCCAGGCGAGGAGCACGATCATGACCAGGGTGAAGACCACGACGGAGACGTAGACGGCGGTCCAGTTCGGGAAGATCCCGATCGGGCCGGAGTCTTCGTCCTCCTCGGCGCGGTGCGCGGCGTCGTAGCGATTGGGGTCGGTCATGCGGGGAGTGTGGCGGGGAGTCGCTTCCCGCCCCCCGCCCCCTCCAACTCGCAAAGGTGGGGGCGCGGGCGGGCGGATCCATGGCCGTCCGGGCCGGAGCGCAGCGGCGAGTATGCGGCCTACGGCGGGCTCGGGCCACCTCGCCCCTGGACCGCCGCCACGACCTCGCGCAGCTGCCGGACCCCCTCGACCAGCCGAGGCCCCGGCCGTCCCAGGTACGGTTCGCCGACGCAGAAGACCCGCTCCTCCCGCACGAAGGGAAGCTCGGCCCATCGCTCGTTTCGGAGGACGACGTCCGGCCGGTACTTGGCGGGATCGACGCCGCACCACGACAGGACAACCGCATCCGGAGCGTGCTCCGCGACCTCGTCGTCGGTCATCGGCCGGCTCTCGTGATCCTCGTGTCCCAGGGTGGCCCTGCCCCCGGCCGCCCGAACGACGTCGGTTGCCCACGACTGTGCGCCCGGTGTGATGACCGGCTTCGGCCACCACTGGATCAGGATCGAGGGACCGGCCTCCATCGACGCGTCCGACTCCCGGGGCTCCAGCTCGGAGCGCATCTCCTCCACGAGCACCTCGGCGCGGTCCCCGACACCCGCTCGGGCCGGCTCCAGCAGAGCGGCGATCTCTCGGATGTCGCGGTACACGTCCTCCAGCGAGACCGGTTCCGGCGCGATGAAGGGCAGCCCTGCAGCTTCGAGCCGTTCGACCACCCTCTCGTGACCCGGTACGGTCAGCGTCGCGAGGACCAGATCGGGCTCGAGCGCCGCCACCGCGTCGACGTCGATTTCGAGATCGGGCCCGACCTTCGGGAGGGGGCCGACGACCTCCGCCGGGTAGTCAGAGTGCTCGTCGACCCCGACGAGGAGGTCGCCGCAGCCCAGGGCGCAGACGATCTCGGTGTTCGAGCAGGCGAGAGAGGCGATCCGCATCGACATCAGCCCCCGCTCGAAGCCGGCCGCATGCGCGTGAAGGGGTAGTTGTCCCCGCACCCGGAACGAGGCTCGTCCCGGCGGGACGGGGTGACCTCGAGTGCGGCGTCACGCGTCCGCGCGTCCCAGCTCGCCATGCACCATGCCCAGACCCAGCGGCGCTCTCCGGGGTGCGCCGAGGCCTCGGGAAGATCCACCCAGTCGATCCGCGTCCATGTCGTCTCCCCCGTCGGGCTCTCCGAGGTGAGGAGCACCTCGCGCTCCGCCATGCGCCACTCCTCGACGCGAAGGGTATCCGACCCCGCGACCCATATCGCTTCGGTGATCTCGTACCTCCCCGCGTAGTCGTCCTCGAACCAACCGAGCAGCTGCGGAGGGGGACCAGCCGTCATCTGGGCGCCCGTGGGGACGCCCCACCCGAGTGAGAACACCGCCGCAAGCGCGACGTGGCGCAGCTGCACCCGGACTCCGGCCATGCTCAGCGAAGTCCGTCCGCCGTCAGCGACACCAGATTCGCGAAGAGGCGGTACGCGCCGGCGACCCCCGCCGGGAACTGCCGGAAGAAGGAGATCCCGGTGTAGACGTACAGCCCCTCGCCCAGGGGTGCGACGAGAATCGAGCCCTCGGCCCACTCCTCACCGGGGTCGCGGAAGGCGATGACCGACTCGAACGGCTCGTCCCACTCGCTCAGATAGTAGAGACCGCGCTCCTGGACCCACCCCTCGAAGTCGGCCTCCGTGATCCGGTTCGGGGCATTCAGCGCCGGGTGGTCGGGCTGCACGAACCGGACGGGCGAGCTCTGGTCCGTGGTCCGGGTGTGCGGGCGCGTCATCGCCACCGGGTACGGCGCGTAGCCCGCGCGCGGGAAGGAGTACTGGTTGTACTGCACCACCACGGTGCCGCCGTTTCGCGCGAACTCGAGAATCCGGTCGTTCACCGCCACGATCTCGGGCCGGGTTTCGTACACGCGGATCCCCAGCACGAGCACGTCCAGGTCGTCGAGGTCGCCGGCGGCGAGGCGCTCGGCCGAGACCGTCTCGACCCGCGCCCCCATCTGCTCGAGCGCGAGCATGCCATCGTCCCCCGCGCCCGGGACGTACCCGATCGCGGCCTCGGTGATGGCCACCGGCACGACCGTCACTCCGACCTCTGCCGGGTCGAACCTCGCCGTCCGCTCGATGTGCGGATACTCGATGAGCGCGAAGCCCTCCCGGTACTCGCGCCCGTCGTCCAGCGTCGCAACCGCGCGGAAACGCTGCCGGCCATCTGTGGCGCCGGCCGGCGTGACCTCGAAGGCGAAGGAGGCGGACTGCCCCGGCTCGGCGAAGCGGAACTCGTGCGACAACGGAGACACCGTCCACCCGTCCGGCACCTCCAGGCGGACGCGCCCCGAGGCGCCGTCGGCGTCCATCCCGTCGAGGGTGACCGCGACCTGCTTCGTCTCCGCCGCCCCCGCAGGCCAGACGAGCTGCGAGGGCGACGTCCGGACCGAAACCGCCGGCACGATCAGGAGCGGCTCTTCGAACTGCCCGAGCGCCTGATCGACACCGACGTAGCGGGCCGGGACCTCGGAGGTCACCCGCGGACCGTCGCCGTCGAGCCGGAAGGTCGGGAGCGCGTGCACGATGGGTCGGTTCTTCGGTCGGCCCCACTCGGACGAATCATCGGGCCAGCGGTACATCTCCCCGTCCCGGGCCGTCCTGCGGAAGTAGAGCTTCGAGAGACGGGCGTCCTCCGGCACGCGTACCCGCCACGCGTACCGCGCGAGGCTCCCCGCCTCGAGGGTCGAGCCGGCGACGTTCTCGTTCATCCCGTCCCGGAACCACGACGGCCCGGCGAGGTCGCCGCCGTCCTCCACCTCCGTGGGCTCCGGCTCGGGCCAGCCGTCGGGCAGGGTGAGATCGACGGAGAAGTCGGTGATCGTGCGGTCACCCCCGTTCCACACCTCGAAGGTGAGCTCGATCTCGTCTCCCGGCACGGCGAGGTCGTCGGATGCGCGGAGCCGGGTCACGACCCCCGCCGCCCGCATCCGGAGCTCGTGCACCTTCCGCATCCGGGCTTCGATGAGGTCCACCGCTGCGTCGAACTCCGCGTCCGCGGATCGGCCGACCGCGGCCCCGAAGAGGGCCCGCGCCGCATCCAGCTCGACCAGCGCTCCGGTAAGGTGCGGGACGATCGCGGAGGGGGCCGCCGGCGTGAGCTGGGAGCGGGCCACATCGAGGAGCGCGCGGTACTCCTGCAGGTGGGCCTCGAGTGCCGGGCGCACGCTCGCGTCGACCGCGCGAGCCACGGAGACGAAGGCGGTGTCGACACCGGCAAAGAAGTCGTCGCCCTGGATCAGAGCTCCGGGAGCGGACTCCACCAGGACGAGGTTCGAGTTTCGCGAGCCGAAGGGCTGGGCCGTCCCCATGTCCTGCGAGCGGTGCTGCGAGCGCGAATCCATCGCGATCTGCAGGTGCGACCGTCCGAGCACCGGATCGAAGGTACCGGTGGGAACGGTGGTCGGGCTCCCGACCTGGTTCACGCCTCGCCGGCGCTGGTACAGCTTCGTCGCCTGCCACGCGGGGAGCCCGAGGTCGGTGAAGCGCGTCGGATCGGCGGCCGCGGCGAACCCCTCGCGAGCCATGATCCCGGCCGCCTGATGCTGGCCGTGGCCGTCGGCGGGGGTGCCCGAGAACTGCGAGACGATGACCTGCGGCCGAAAGGTACGGATCACGTAGACCACGTCCCTCAACAGCTCCTCCCGGGGCCAGGTCGTGAGCGCCTCCGCGGCGTTCTTCGAGTAGCCGAAGTCGAAGGCCCGGGTGAAGAACTGACCGGCGCCGTCCAGTTGGCGCGCCGCGACCAGCTCCCCCGTCCGAATGATCCCGAGCCCCTCTCCGAGCTCCGGACCCACGAGATTCTGGCCGCCATCCCCGCGGGTGAGGGAGAGGTAGGCGGTCTCCGCCCCCATCCCGCGGGCGAGCGTTGCCAGGAGCGCCGTGTCCTCGTCGTCCGGGTGCGCCGCGATCATGAGCACCCGCTTCACCCCGTCGAGCTGGCGGAGCAGGAGCGCCGTCCCCGTCACCCCGCGGTCCGTCGGGATCTGTGCCGTCCCCCCGTCGGCCGAGGCAGCCAAGAGCACCGCCGCGGCGAGACCGATCACGGACGCCCGCCATCGGCCTGCACCGGCCCTGGCAGCCGAACCCGTCCCGCTGGGTCGCCCGGACGGAGTCGGGGAGTGTGGCATCGGCGGGTTCGTGATGAGCGGCATGACGTGGGTGGTCGGGGGGGCGGGACGATGCGACGTCGCCGTGCGGGACGCGGTTCCGAGCCGCGCGCTCCGGCAGGTCTGCGAAGCTATCGCACTACACCTGTGGACGCGCGCCACGTTCCGGGTGTTGGGCGCCCTCCCGACCCGTTGCCCGCTCGATCTGGCGACGGATCCACCACCGCAGCACCCAGCCACCCAGCCGTCGCCCGAGGACCCCCCAGGCGAACCCGCCGGCGAGGAGCAGGTGATGGACCCAGTCCCCGGGCAGCTGCTCCGGCCACAGGACCCACTGGGCAACTCCGAGGACCGGCGCGACCCTGCGCAGAAGCTCGGCGAACCGAGGCAGGCGTGCGAGTCGCTGCCGCGCTTCGATCATCGCCTCTCGGACCCGGTGCTGGTGCGCGCTCAGCAGCTCCGGGAAGTCCGGTCGGGTGAGGACCTCGGGGTGGAGCATCACCAGCACGTCGCCATCGATCTGGACGACCGTGCGGATCAGGACGTCGTCCGCCTCCTCGGCCTCCGGCGGCGCCTCCACGACGAGCGTCCCCATCTGGAAGAGTTCCGTCGCGCCAGCGCGTTCAACCAGGGGGCGACCGACGTCAGCGTCCGACACCGAACCCGTCCCGGTCAGCGCGACTTCACCAGCTGCACCACCAGATCAACCGCCACCTTGACCAGCGAGTTCCAGTGCTGGATCGCGCCGCCCACGCCCTCGCTGTGCGCGGACAGGATGAGCCGCCGAACCTCGTCGCCGTGCTGCTGGACGAGCTCATTCGAGATCCGCGTAACCACGTCGCCGTCCGTCTGGATGACCGTCTGCGCGAGCACGGATTCCACCCCGAGTTCCCACGCCTTCCGGACGAGGTTCACCTGAATGAGCGTGAGCTCCTCGGCGTAGGAAGGCTCGTCCGCGGTGCGCTCCAGTGACCGTGCGACCAGCTCGTTGCGCGTCTTCGGAATGACTTCGCTCCACCTCCCCGACCCCTTCTTGGAGCGGAGCTCGATCAGACGAACGAGGTGCTTGAGCTGGTCGCAGTTCTTCCGAATCCGAAGAAGCGTCGTCCGTGCGGTCGGGTCCTCCCTCAGCTCCGAGCGCTTCAGCGCACTCCGGGCCGCCAGTCGCAGCCGTTCGAAGGTGTCCCAGCCGTTGTGCGTCCGTTCCATCGAGAACGCCTCCGGGCGCTCCGAGGGCTGCGCATCCTCGAAGAGCGGCCGCAGGTCCTTCTGCTCGTTGAAGGACCCGCGGGGGCGCGCTCCACCCTCCCTGCTCGAGAGGAGGTCGTCCAGCCGTGCCATCTCCCGCTCGCGGTAGTCCGACGACGCGTACGACCTGAAGTAGACGGACAGATCCACCCCGAGCTCGTCCAGCTTCTCGCCGTACTTCTCGATGATGTCCAGCAGCGCGAAGGGGATGTCCGGCATCTTGCGAGCCGTCATGTTCGCCTTGATGATCGTGTTGATCTCGAGGCTCGACAGATCCTGAAGCGTCTCGCTCAACCGACTCATGGTTCCGCCCTACGCGTCGGTTTCGTCCGCCTTCTTGAGCTCGGTGATCGCTTCGGCGAGCGACTTCCCGACCTCGGCGATGAGCCGCAGGTTCCGATCGACGATCGCCTTGGCACTCTCGACCTGCTCCGAGTGGAAGGTGCGGACGACTTCACCGGAGGCCGCCCACGCCTGCGGGGGCACCACCGAGTTGATGTCGCCCTGCCCGAGGTCGATCGAGGTGGCGATGGAGTAGGATTCGTCCCCCGGCGCGACCTTGACCTGGAGGTCGTCCAGCTCTCCACTCGTCTCGACGGGTCCGACGTAGGTGACGACCTTCAGGTGGACGAGTGCATTCAGTCCATCGAGCAGCTTCTGCGAAATCGACATCGCCGGACTCCGGATCGGGAGAGGAAGCACCGGGGTCCGTCGCGCAGGCCCGGGGCGGGAGCATCGCGATACGAGAAGCCCCCGCCGAGCACACACGCTCGGTCGGGGGCTTCAACACGCTGGCGACCGGGAGCTGTCCGTTTCGGCGCCGCCGTGTGTGGCGACCGGTTCCCCCGCTCTTCCCCGAATGGCGTTTCCACCCGTCGGGTCGCCCCCCGTTCCCGGGGGCTCGGCTGCATCCAGCGACCTCGCAGCCGTCACGGCCTCAGCCGAATCCGAGGCCATGCTCGCCGCGTCCGGCGCAGTGCGCCATTCGCGGCGGGCCAGGCCGGTTTCCCTTCCGGGGTTGCCCCCTTCCAGGACCTCTCCGGGCCCTCCGACGACTTCGAATTCGACTCTGACGAGCGTCGTTTTCCGTCGTCGGATTTGCACGATATGTCCCCATTACCGCAGGCGCAAGAGTCTTCGCGCAGCCCTCACGAATCGGCGGTGGGCAGCCAGATCCTGAAGCGTGTTCCCACCCCCGGCTCGCTCTCGACGTCGATGGCGCCACCGCTCTGCTTGACGATGCCGTAGACGGTCGCGAGACCGAGCCCGGTCCCGCTCCCGACGGGTTTCGTCGTGTAGAAGGGCTCGAAGATCCTGGACACCGTTTCCTCGTCCATGCCCACGCCGTCGTCGGTCACCGACAGGACCGTTCTGCATCCGCCACCCGGGCTCGGCGCCGAGTCCGGCAGGGGCACGCCCGACTCGGTCGCCACGACGACCACGCCCCCCTGCGGCATGGCATCCCGAGCGTTCACCACCAGGTTCACGATGACCTGCTCCAACTGGCCCCGATCCACGCGGACCGGGCACGCGCCGGCGCGCCGCTCGAACCGAATCTCGATGTCGCTGCGGATGAGACGGCGGAGCATCGACTCCATCTCTGCCACGACGTCGTTGAGGTCCACCACGGAGGGTCTCAGCACCTGGCGCCGGCCGAAGGCCAGGAGCTGGCGTATGAGCGCGGCAGCCCGCTCGGTGGCGGATTCGATCTGCCGGAGGTGCTCGGTGAGTTTGGACTCCTCGGCCAGCTCCGACAGCGCGAGGTCGGTGGAGCCGGAGATCACGGTCAGGAGGTTGTTGAAGTCGTGTGCGACACCGCCGGCCAGACGACCCAGGGACTCCGCCCGATGGGTCACCTCCAGTCGATCCCGGAGGCGACTTCGCTCCTCCTCGACCTCGAGGCTCTGGGTGATATCCGCCGCCAGCGTTACCCGTGCGGGGCGTCCCCGGTGCGTCACGGGACGCGAGGTCACGCGGACGGTCTTCTCGATCCCGTCGATCGACACGACCTGCCAGTTCTCCGCAGGGAGGGGCGCCCCCTCCAGTGCCTGTGCGCGACGAGCCTCCAACGCGGGCAGATCCCCGGGTCGCACGAAGTCGCCCATCGCGAGCCCCCGCAGCTCCTGCGGAGACCGTGCCCCGAGAAGCTCCACCCCCGCCTGATTGGCGTAGACGATTCGCTCGTCCGAATGAACCAGCACGGCCTCCGACGACAGCGCAGCGAGGAGATCGAAGCAGTCCAGGCAGGCCTCCACCCCTCCCGCTTCGGCATCCGGGTCGTGCAGCGACCGAGCCTCCCCGTCGCGCACCTCTCGGTGGAGCGGATCGGCGGGGCGGGGGCGAGAACCCGCACCCCCGGGGTCGGCCTCCATCTCGTGCCGGCTCGCCCCATCTCCGGATCGCTCCGACCGGGACCGCAGCCACTTCGTCCCTGGAACCATGTCGCAACCTCATCCCTGTCTCTATTCACACCGAGCGCGTACCGAACGTTCGGTCCAGACGGTCGACGTGCGTCTCTCTCTCGATTGCCGCCCTCAGCGTCCGGCGATGCCGCCGAACAGTCGATCCTCCATCGAAGCCACCGTGCGGAGGAAGGGCCCCTGATCCCGAAGCGCCCGGGCCAACACCAGGCTCCCCTGAATCGCCACGAGCCCGTCCTCCGCTCTCACCCTCGCCTCGTCGGGGGCGAGCCCGGCGTCACGGAGCGTTCGGGCGAGGGCGTCGGCCCACGCCTCCGTAGCCTCCTGGACGCGGTCTCGGAGCACCGTCTCGGAATCCCCGAGAGCCAGCGCATCGAGCAGGCACGAACGGCGTCCCCCTTCATACAGCATCGAGATCTGCCGCCCCATCTCGGCGACGCGCTCGCGGGGAGGGGCCGCGGAGCGGAGCGGGGTCAGAACGTGTTCTTCCACCCACGCCGCCGCGCCCTCGAGCACCGCCAGCGCGATCTCCAGCTTGCCGCCCGGAAAGCGGTGGTACAGGCTGGCCCGCCCCAGACCCGACGCCTCCGCGATCAGCGACATGCTGGTGCCTGCGTATCCGTGTCTCTGAAAGACGCCCTGCAGGGCGTCCAACACGTCTTCGTCGCTGATCTTCTTCGCCATTTGCGGGCTCCACGGAGGACGAAACCGACGGATGATAACCGAACATTCGGTACAGTCAAGGTTCGAGACGAGCCCGATCCCTGGCACCTCGGGTCGTCACAGCACCACCGTCTCGCCCCGCTCCGGCCGATGCACGTCCCGGTACCCCGCCCCCTCCAGGGCGGAGGTGAGGGCGATCTGGCGATCGGGGTCGCCGTGCACCAGGAAGATCCGTTTCAGTCGGTCCGCGTTCAGGCGACTCACGAACTCGACGAGCTCGGGCTCGTCCGCGTGCGCCGAGTAGGAGTTCATCACCTCGACCTCGGCGCGGAGCCGGTGGGGCTCCCCGAAGATGTTCACCGTTCGGCGACGCTCCACGATCCGACGGGCGAGGGTATGCGGCGCGCAGTATCCGACGATCAGGACGGTGTTCCTGGGATCCTCGATGTTGTTGCGCAGGTGGTGCAGAATCCGCCCCGCCTCAGCCATCCCGGATGCGGAGATGATGACCATCGGCAGCCTGGACGCGTTCAACCGCTTCGACTCCCGCACGTCGCGCACGTAGGCGAGCCGAGAGAATCCGAACGGGTCCGGGTCCTCCTGCATGTAGTCCTGCAGCTCCGCGTCGTAGCACTCCGGGTGACGACGGAAGATCTCCGTGACGTTCACGGCAAGCGGCGAGTCGACGATGACCGGAATTGGAGGCAGGCGCCCCTCGTTCGTGAGCTGGTCGAGTCGGAAGACGATCTCCTGGGTCCGACCGACGGCGAAGGCCGGGATGATCACCTTCCCCCCGCGGGCAGCCGTCTCGCCGACGACGGTCGCCAGCCGGTCCCGAGCCAGATCGGGGGGATCGTGCACCTCGCCGCCGTAGGTCGATTCGCAGATCAGCCAGTCGCAGTCGGGCATCGTCTGGGGATCTCGAAGGATCGGTCGATCGTCGCGACCCACATCCCCCGTGAACCCGATCCGAACCTCGCGGTCCCCTTCGGCAACCGTCAGCGTCATCGTCGCCGATCCCAGGATGTGGCCGGCGTCCCGGTACTCGACCTCGAGGTCCGCGAAGGGTCGGAAGCGGCGGTCGTACTCGACCGATTGGAAGAGCTCCAGCACGCCCTCCGCATCCTCCATCGTGTACAGCGGCTCCACCTTCTCTCCCTCCCGCCGACGCTCCCGCCGGTTCACCCACTCCGCATCCTTCTGCTGGATGTGAGCGCTGTCGGGCAGCATCGCGCGGCACAGGTCGGTCGTTGCATCCGTGGCGAACACGCGCCCACGAAAGCCCTCCCGATAGAGCTTCGGGAGGAGCCCGGCGTGGTCGATGTGCGCGTGGGAGAGGAAGACGGCATCGACGAGCCGCGGCTCCACCGGAAACTCGCAGTTGAGCCGCTCCGCCTCGGCACGCCGCCCCTGGAAGAGGCCGCAGTCCATGAAGACGCGTCGATCGCCGAACTCGAGCATGTGGAGCGAGCCGGTGACGGTCTGCGCTGCACCCCAGAACGTGAGCTTCACGAGCGTTCCCCCTGCAGGGCGTGACGACGGAGCGGGTCCCGCCTCATGGTCCGAAGAGCGTCGCCAGGCGCGGCTCGTCGAGGGCGAACTCGGTCACGCTGCCGAAGAGCAGTCGATGCGCCCGCCCCTTGACCCGCGCGCCGAGGACCATGAGGTCCCCATCCACCTCTCGCGCCCGCTCGAACAGCTCCTCGGCGGCGGAGCGCGACGGAGCGGCGATCGACTCCGGCCTGGCCTCCAACCCGTGCCATGCGAGTGCCTCCACGAGTGCCTCCGCCTCCAGCTGCGGCTTCTTCTTCTCTTCGCAGGAGAGGACGTGGATCTCGTCGGCGCGGTGGAGGAAGGGGAGCGAGCCAGCCACGGCGCGCGAGGCCGCGACGGAGCCGTCCCAGGCGATGACGACGCGGGCGCCGATCCGCTCGGGCGTCTCCTTCGGGGCGACGAGCACCGGACGACCGGTCAGGGTGAGACACGCCTCGATGATCGGGGTGAAGGGCTCGAGCCACATCATGTCCGAGCTGGCGACGACGAGCAGATCGGCCAGCTTCCCGTAGTATCCGATCGTGTCCCGGATCGTGCCCGCTCGCTCGACGAAACGCGTCGAGAAGCCCGGGGTCGGCTCCTCCGCCGTTGGGGGAGGCGAAGCCCACTCGGCGAGCACGCCGTCGTACTGTCGTCTGGCGTGGTTGCGACGCGCCTCGCTCGCATCGTCGATCATCTCGCAGACGGCCGCAGCGCCCCCCCCCGGAAGCCACAACGGCCACTCCTTGATCGACTCCGCGGGCGGATCGACGATCGAGACCGCCTCCACGTGAGCGTCGAAGGCCTCCGCCACCTTGAACGCCGCGCGGAGTGCCGGCGCCTCGAGATCCGCCGGGTTCTCGGGATCGTACTGCCCGCTCAGGGGCGTCATGAGCTTCTTCATGCGGTGCCTCCGATGGATGCCGGGCCCTCCGCGCGCTGAGGCCGCGCCGGTCGGTCGGTGTATCGGCTCCCACGCTGGAGAACCTCCCGGTGCGGCGGTGCCTCTGTCCGAAAGATACAGCGCCTGCCGTGGGCGGAGGTGGCTTCATCGAAGGCGGTCCCCTGACCGGCGGTCCTACCGGCGGTGAGTGGGATGCGACCGCACTGACACCGGGAGTAGATTCGGGAAAGGGATCTCGGGGCGAGGTGCGAAGGCGCCTCGACTCCCGCGAAGGTCGACGGGGAGATCGGGTCGACCGCCCGCCATGGCCAGCCTCGTTCCGGAGAGGTGGCATGTCTCAGACCATCGTGGTCTTCAATCTCGCCGACAGGCGGGGAAGGACCGGGCTTGCGGACAAGAGCGCCCGAGCCCTGCGGGACAAGAACGTCGACGCGCTCCGCGAGCAGAGGTATCAGGCCGGCCTGAGAACCCGGCTGGTCAGGAGGAGGGCGCGGGCTGGTCTTGGCGCGCGCGCGGATCCGCCGCCCTTCGTCTCTCGCGTCGAGGGGCGAGCCGCAGGCGGGAACCGGGTGTATGTCGTGGACCTGCTCGAGCTCGTAGGACACGACGGGGGCGAGGAGACTCCCGACCTCGCCGTCCGCGTCTACAAGCCAGGGGGAGAGCATCATCGGGCGCGCTCGCTTCGGGAGATCAAGGCGAAGTGCGCCGAGGCGGACAAGATCATGGTCGCGGTCCACGGGAACGTGCGCGACGCCGAGTGGGGATTCGTCGAAGAGGACGACAGGCAGAGCAGGGTGGGGGGATGTCCGCCGGGCTGAGCCCGATCGGCCTTATCGGCAACGCACCAACTCGCGAACGGACGACCGTGCTGACATGCTGTGCGCTTCGACGCGTAGGGAATGGAGTCACGGAACCCCCTTCCAGCGAGCAATGATGAGAAGCGTCCGTATCGGATCGGCCCTCTGGGCCTCGGTCATCCTCTTCACCGCGTGTGATTCGAGCGATGCCCCAGTGGTTCTCGCCCGCGACAGCGCCGGCATCCGCATCGTCACCAGCGACCGTCCGGTGTGGGAGGCGGGCGAGGGATGGTCGATCTCCGAGGAGCCGCTCCTCAGCCTCGGAACCGTAGAAGGCGACGGGCCGCTCGCCTTCGACCGACTCTCCGGCGCCTACCTCCTCCCCGGCGGGGATCTCGCGGTGTTCGACGAGGGGTCCGGCCAGATCCGCCTGTTCGAACGGAACGGAACGCCCCGCCTCGGCTTCGGCCGCCTTGGAGAGGGGCCGGGCGAGTTCCAGGGGCTGCGCTTCCTGGGGTACGACGAGGATTCCATTCACGTCTTCGACCCGAGGCAGCGGCGGCTCACCGTCGTGCACCCCGAAAGCGGCGGGTTCCGCGTCGCTCGCGTGGAGCTGGACAACCCGGGGCTGACACCAGTCGGACTGCTCCCGGACGGCTCGGTGCTGCTGCTGGCCGACCTGGCGTTCTCCTCGTCGATCACTGGCGAGCTGGCGAACGGGCTGCAGCGGTTCGAGGCTGCGTACATCCGAGTCGGCCCGGATGGAGCGCCGCAGGATACCGTGCTGGTGACCCCGGGCTCGGAGCGCTTCCTGCGCACCGGTCCGGGGACCGTCGAACTGCTCCGTCCCCTCCTCCCTCGCTCGGTCAGCCACGCGGTCCGGGGCTCGGAGATCATCCAGGGCTCCCAGGAGCGGTACGAGGTCGGAGTCCACTCGCTGGACGGCCGTCTGGAGACGCTGATCCGCCGATCCGACGTCGAACTGCAGCTGGATGAGGCGGCCTACGGGGAGGCCGTGGAACGCCGGGTCCGCGCGGCTCCGGAGCCGGCACGTCCCGGCCTGCGTGCGCTGTACGGGGAGCTGCCGCGGCCCGAGCGCACCCCCGCCTACTCCGCCTACATCGTGGACGCGCTCGGGCACCTCTGGGTTCAGGGCTTCTCGTACGAAGGACAGTCATCCATCTGGTTCGTCCACGATCCGGAGGGCGTCTGGCTGGGCTCCGTGGAGTTCCCCGACCGGTTTCGCCCCACCCAGATCCTGGACGACCGGGTCGTCGGCGTCTGGCGCGATGAACTCGACGTCCAGTACGCCCGCATCCACGGACTGACCCGACGCTGATCGCCGGCGGGAACCCCCACGCGCGGCCCCCGTAGGATCATGGAGAGTCCGCTTCGCACGGTATCCGGGAGCAGAACCATGTCGATCCGCAGCCTCGCCGCCCTCCTCTCGGTGGTCGTGTTCGCCGCCTGTGGGAGCTCGACCGGGCCCGACGAGCTGGAAGGAGCCGTTCTGACGGTGGAGGCTCCCGCCCGTGTCGCGGTAGGGGAGCCGTTCGTCGTCACGGTCACCACGCAGGGGGCCAACGGCTGCTGGAGCCGCGCTCGGACGGAGGTTCAGGTCCAGGGCTTCGAGGTCGACATCCGACCCTACGACCGAACCGAGGCCGCGATCTGCACGCAGGCGCTCGTGGAGATCCCCCACACCGCGGAGCTGACCTTCTCGGAGGCGGGGACCGTCCGCGTCTCCGTGTTCGGGCAGCTGAGGACTCAGGTCATCGTGGAGTAGTCCCGCAGCGGCTCAGCGAGGGGGCAGCTGCAGCCTCAGCGCTCCTCCCACCTGCTCCATCTTCTCCTCGTCGACGGCGGCCTCCTCGGCGTACTCCCGCCAGCGGGCGACGGCAGATCGAACCTCTTCGTGGATTGCCTTCGCTCGTCCCCGCTTCATCGAGGCGCCGCGGGCCACGGCCTCGAAGTCCTCGAGGGTGAACCCGTCCCGCTTCCCGTTGACCGTCATCTGGTGCCGTGAAGTCCAGTCCCCGTCGGGGTTGTAGGCGTAGGTGACGTCGAAGGCGGGAGAGAGGGCCCAGCGACCATTCCGGTCCATCAGGAAGGCGATGTTCTTCACGTGGTCGTCCTGGTTTCGCGCGAGGACGTTGAAGACCATCCGCCGGAACTGCTCCTCGATGTCCTCCATCGGCAGGCCGAGGCGTCTCACGACGCGAAGCGCCTGCTCGTATCCGTAGGCGCCTGCCGCGTTGAAGTCGAAGTGCGCCATCCCTCCCAGGGAGAGCATGTGCAGCTTCTTCCCACCGGGGGTCCGATCGAAGCGACGCGTCATGAAGTGCCGACGGCCGTTCTCCTCCAGCAGCCGGCTCTCGGACATCCGCACCCCGGCGTCGCGCGCCATTCGGGAGTAGGCGAACTCGATCGCTCCGTACCCGCCGGGGCTCCCCAGCTGACCCTCTCCCGGTCGCGCGACACCGTCGAACTTCAGGATCCAGTACTCGAAGCCGGACTCGTTCGCGACCTGACCCGACCGGACCTCGCCTCTCTCCGGGTTCCACGCGATCAGTGCCTTCGCGCGGGCTCCACCCGCCGAGGTGCCGACCCGGAGGAGCTCCACCAGAGCATCCTCCTCGCGCCCCGAGGCGAGCTCGACGGAGAGGTCGATCCGATCCTCCAGGATCCGGGAGGCGAGCTCCACCAGGGCGGCGACCTCGATCGTCCGTGCGTCGTCGTCCCGGGGCCCCGTCGCAGGCTCGAACTCCAGGGCGCCCATCCCGCGCGTGCCGACGTAGCAGAGGCGTTCCAACGGGCTGAAGTCCCGGGGACTCCGCCCCTGCCGGACCAGCCAGGCGTCGATCAGAGCGTTGCCGAAGTAGTCGGGGAGGGAGTCGGAGAGGAGACCGGGGAGCCCGTCGAAGCTGCGACGAGCGAGCTGTGGGAAGGCGTACGAGTGACGGGCCAGCGGCATGGTGAGCGGGGCCACCTGGATCCCGCTGGGCACGAACTCGGGGGCGTACTGGAAGGTGGCGTACTCCGTGTCGGGCGCCTGGTGGACCGCACCGATCGTTCGCCCCCAGAGACGCACGGCGATCGGAGGATTCACTCCTCGTCTCCCCAGCGCCACGGCTCGGCGTCGGAGACGGGTCGTCGGCCGGACGCCCGGTGCGGCGTTCGTCCGGACCGCCGCAGGAGCTCCATCGGCCCGGGGCGGGAGGGTGGGAGGAGGAGTTCGAGGCGATCCAGGAGGCCCAGTCCGCGAAGGACGCGGATGAAGCTCGTGGTCTGGGCGGACTGTCCGGCCTCGATCCGCTCCAGGGTCCGCTTGGAGACGCCCGCCTCCCGGGCGAGCTCGGCCTGGGTGAGATCGCGCGCGAGGCGGGCCGCGCCGATGCGCGAGCCGAGCTCGGTCAGGACCGCGGCATCGCCGAGCAGAGCATCATCGAAGTGCACAAGTCGTCATCCTTGGCGCACGCGCCAGCTGTTCGTCGTACAACTCGTCAAATATTACGACTTCTGTCCAATGAAACGCAACCGTACGTAGTCGCCATAAACGGCGAATTATAGCCTGTACTTTCAACAAATCGTCAGAATCGACGATTTCACACCCGGCGTTTGCCCCGGGTGCGGAGGAGGGCGGTGGCAGGGGCGCTCCGACCGACCCCGGAGCTCGGCCGCGTCGAGCCGTGCACCGAGGGGCGATCGGAAATGTCTGGCGAGAAAGACGCAGCGGCTCCTACACTGGCTGGGGCCGGCTCCGATTCGGCCCGACCCCTCCGGAGTCCGCGTCCGACCCTTCCGTTCCCCGTCTCACTCGCGGTGGGTGGCTCGTGAAGACCGACGCTCGCGCTCGCTTCGATCTGACCCGCATCGACGGGATCGGACCCTCCCTCCGCAAACGCATGGCCGGTCGGGGCGTCCGGAATCTCGACGACCTCGCGGAGATGCCGGCCCGTGCGTTGCGGGAGGCCGTTCGGGGCGCCGGCTCGAAGCGCGCCCGGCGCTGGCGGACGGTGGCGATCCTCCACCGGCACCTGGGGATCGAGCTGGACGCTGCCCAGGAGCTCGCGCCACTTCACGAGCGACGGGACGAGGTCTGGGACCGCCCCCTGCACGAGACCCGGGCTCAGCTCGCTCGAACGATGCTCGGTGAGGACGTTGCCGCGTCCCTCCTCGAAGAGCTCACGGACGGTTCGAGCGCAGCGTCGGCTCTGGCGGAGGCGGACGTCGGCGACGTGGTCGACCTCGCCTTCGGACCGCTCGACTCCCTCCATCGCGACGACGTGATGGAGCTGCAGTCCGCGGCTCGTATCGTGATCCAGTGCGGAGCCGACCCTGCACTCGCTCTGGGCCTCGTCCGCGGGGGCATCGCCACCGACGTGCCCGCCGTTCGCGCCATGACCGACGTGGAGCTGGCCGAGGCCTCGGGCCGACTCCGCAGCGAAGGCGTCCTCCCTGCGGACTACGACTTCCTGCCTCTCCCGAGGCGAGTCTTTCCGGCTGCGGCACGCCCCGCGGCGCCCACGGCCGAGCTCGTCTCCGCCTCGATCGAGGGCGCCTCCGTCCTCTGCTGCGGCGAACCGGGAACGCTCATCAGCCTCCGGTCGGAGGAAGACCCCTCTCGCGAGTTCGGCGAGGCGGTCGCGGACGAGCGAGGTCTCGCCGAGATCTCCACGGGCCCGCTCCCTCCCGGCGAGTACGGCCTCGTCGCGGTCTCGCGGCGGAAGGGGGAGCCCCTCCTTTCGGACGGGTCCTCCGCCGTCACCTTCCGCGTGGATCGGAGGGCGGCGCGGGTCGAGTCGATCGAGCCCGCACCGGGGAGCGAGGCCGTGCCGCAGGACGCCGCCGTGTCGATCCGCTTCGACGTCCCCGTCGACCCCGAGGACCTCTACCTGCGGAGCGCTTCCGGCGACCTGATCGAAACGGTCCGGTCGCACTCGGAGGACGGCCGGGTCGTGAAGCTCACCCCGGTCGCCGTGATGCCACCGAACACGGAGGTCCACCTGCTGGCCGACGCGTGGCCGGCCCCGGGCGATCCGGTCGTGGAGAGCTCCCTCGGCCGATTCACGACGGGAGAGACCATCCCCTTCGCCCTGGAGGCCGTCGAGGCCCCGGAGGACCTCTCCCTCCGGGACGGGCTGGTCGGGTGCCTCCGCCGGGTCGTCCTGGTGGGAGATGGCTTCCACGCAGGGCTCCGCGTAACCGTGGATGGCTGGCAGGTCCACGACACCGAGCTTCGCTCGCGCTCGGAGATGCACGTCGATGTCCTGCCTCTGGCCTCGGGAGCCCGCTCCATCGTGGTCACCGACGTGGACGGCCCGGTGCTCGCCAGCGTCGCGGTGGCGGCGACGCCGCTGGAGCAGCCCGCGCTCCTGCCGTGGACCCGGAACTCGCCGGAGGGGAGCGTTCGCGTCTCGGTGTTCGTGCCCTCGGGTCTGGAGCGGGGCGACCGCCTCCGCCTCGGCGCGGAGCGGTACGACGCGTCGGCAGTCCGGCAGTGGGAAGACGGTTCGATGGTCGACTTCCAGGTCGAACGCGAGGTCGCCGCCCGCTTCGATGCGTCCCAGGCGGGCCCGGAGCCGCAGGTCGCAATGCTCGACCGCGAGGCCGGTGCCGTGCCGATCGAGAGACTGATCGCCCCGCCGAAGGGTCCGGCGCCTGCACCTCCCGCGCCCGCGCCGCCGCCGCCGCGCCGCCGACCGCCCCCGATCGTCAAGAAATGCGTCCTGAATCCGGTGGCGAACCGGACGGTCGAGGTCGGCGACCGGTTCCGGCTCGACATCTCGGGCGAGACCGACGAGCCGACGCTGCTGACCGTCAGCCACCACTTCGGCGGTGCAGGGGCCTTCAACGGAGGGTGGAGCCGCCGGGTCGACGGCCCGTTCTCCGTTCAGATCCCGCTCGTGGCCGGCGGAGTCGGTCTCGTCTCCCTGGAGGTCAAGCTGTGGTGCCCCCGGCGGTCCATCACGGACATCGTCTGGGTCCGGATTCGTCGACGGAACCGGGGAGGCCCTCCTCCGCCTCCCCCTCCTCCGCGACCGATTCCGCCCCCCGGTGGTGGCGGACGGGGCGGGCCGGGTGGCGGAGGGGGCCCCGGCGGAGTGCTCCACACCTGCACCTTCGTTCCCGGACGCGGCGCCCTCGCCGAGTACGGGGACCTCCTGGAAGGCGCGTTCGACGGTTCGGGTCAACCGGTCCAGTTCGTCTTCGGTGGGCGAGCCGGCGATGTGGTTGCGCTGCGTGAGCGCGTCGCGGCAGTGGCGGCGCACTTCTCCCTCTACGGGCCGGGAGGGCTGGTAGAGAGCGCTTGGCTCGGCCCCGATCAGGTGGGGCGGGTTCTGGCCGGCGTCCCCCTTCCCGAGGACGGTCGCTACACCGTGGTGGTCTGCCCCGACCCCCTGAGGAATCACGGCAGGATGGGGCGCTTCCAGGTCGACCTGGAGCGGGTGACGGTGCAGCCCATCCGGGGGGTGAACCCGGGCACGGTGCCGGCGCCCGGAGAGGCCGCGGTGTACCACTTCACCGCCCGCGCGAACGAGTACGTCGACCTCTCCCTCGACCCCCCTCTCCCCGGCTTCAACCCGTACTTCCAGCTCTACGACCCCGAGGGTCGACCGGTCATCGATCCGGATACCCTGCGGCAGCGGATCGCGTACCGCGCCCTCCGCCTTCCCGCGGACGGCAGATACACGGTTCGGGTCGGAGCGACCCCGAACTTCCCCGGGGCCCGCACCGGAGGCTTCACGCTGCGTTTCCGGCGCACTCCCGTGGAGCGGTTGCGGCCCGATCCGGCGGACGTCGCCGCGGGGGCTCCGCTCGACGTCCCCTTCACCGGCGCGCTCGGCGACCCGTTCGACGCGCGGCTATACGCCTTCGAACGGTCCGACATCGCGCGGTGGTACGCGGACGTGTCGCTCTTGGGAGGGCCGCCTGCGCTCCTTCCCTTCCGGCCGCGCCTTCAGCTGATCGACCCGAAGGGGGACGTCCTCTACGACGGGCAGTCGAGCTTCGCGGTGCCGGACATCCCGCTGAAGGAAGACGGGCTTCATCATCTGAGGGTCTTCATCCAGATCAACGATCGTGGGAATGGCGACTACACCTCCGGCGCCGGGGCCTTCGACGGCAAGCTGGGGCTGGCGTCGTTCGCGCATCTGGCCACCCTGCCGATCGGCGGCGCTGGGGGCGGCGGGGGCTCCGGCCCGAGTCCCGGCCCGGGTCCGTGGCCCGCCCCCGTCCCCTTCCCCGTCCCTGGCCCGCTGCCGGGTCCGCCTCCCGGCCCGGTCCCGGTCCCGGGTCCAGCCCCCGTCCCGGGCCCGACTCCCCCCGACCCGCTCCCGGGATGGATCCCCTGCGACCCGCACGTCGCGCTGCTCGGGACGCGCCCGGAGGACGGGGAGAACGTCTTCTTCGAGGGCGACGAGATCGTGGCGCGTGCGGTGCCGGCGCACCTGGTGGTGCCACCCGGCGCTCCGTCCCTCTGGTCGCACCCGGGGCACGCGGATGCCGAGTACTCGTGGCACCTCAAGGTGAAGACCGTCGACGGCACCACGGTGGAAGCCCAGGTCCCCGACGACCTTCCGCTCCTAGGGATCGAGTTCGTGGAGAGAGACGGCAACGTGCTTCGGCTGAGGGTGGAGAACGCGGACCAGATCCTCTGCGCCCGCCTGAAGGTCCAGTGCCATCGCTTCACCGAGGACGTACGGGCCACCGAGGAGTCGGGAGGGCTGCCCGCAGGGTCCCTCTCCAACGTCCTGATCGCCGTGGACGAGCTGACCCCCGCGGTCGAGGAGGGTGTCGAGTGGGCGCCGTGCCGGGGCTTCGCGGTCTGGCCGGACCGCGATCGGCTCGGCGTCTTCGAACTGCACCCCGGGATCGAGCCGATCCCTCCCCGCAACGTCGCGCTGGCCGATCGACTGCGCGGGGTCATGGTCCACAACGGGACCTTCGGGGAAGACGCCGAGGAGTACCGCTTCGAGAACCGCGGACTCCCGGTCATCATGGGCCGGACCTACTACAGCATGCTGGACTACCCGGGCTCGCCCATGGGGCGCGGGTGGCACTTCCAGTACGACGTCCGGCTCATCCGCGAATCCGGTCGGAACGTCCGGGTGCTCGGCGCGACGGGGACCGCTCGGGACGCCGAGTACGCGCGCGATCCGGCCCGGTCCAATCGGGTGGTCCACGTGGTCGAGAAGACCGGAGAGCCCGGTCGTCCTCAGCTCGACCGCTACCCGGCGATCATCGACACCTTCTACACCGAGTCCGAGTACTCCGAGGTGATCGCCGTTCATCGCTTCGCCAACCGACAGGTGGAGCGCGTCCGCGAGGGGCTCCACTCCGTTCCGCGGCGCCGGACGCCGGAGGCGCAGGAGGAGGAGATCCTGCCCCCGGACTGCGAGACCTTCTACCTCCTGCGCTTCAAGGACGGCACGAAGTACCGGTTCTCCTGCCACGGCAGGCTCGAACGCATCTACGACCGCAACCGGAACGAGATGCGATTCGAGTACGACGACGACAGTGTGCCCTTCGGGCCGACGGCCGTGGTGCAGACGGGCGGGATGCGACACCGGCTCGCGTACGCCGAGTACGGCGGTGCCTACCGGATCGAGACGCTCGAATCCCCGGACGGAAAGACGACGCGCTTCACCTACACCTCGGACGGCAACCTCGAGACTGTGGTGTCCCCGCAGGGCCCCGATCACCGAGGGATCGAGCGTCGGGCCACGACGAGGTACGGCTACCAGGGCGACCTGCTGCAGACCGTGACGTCCCCGCGACGTCACCCTGTCGTGGTGAACGAGTACGACGGTCGGCGCATCCGGGCCCAGCGCTTCGGGTCCTCCCGCGTGCGGTTCAGCTGGGCCGATCGCACGGTAACGGAGGCCCGGGGCGTTCGAATCCGCTACGAGCTGACTCCGGACGGCGCGCACGTCGCCAGCCAGTCCATCCTGGACTCGCACAACGCCCCCTCATCCGCGAACGCGACCGACTCGACGCCTCCCCACCGACGCAGCTACACCTACGACCGGAACGGCGAGGTGACTCGAGTCGAGGACGAGGACGGGAGGATCCGAACGTTCAGCTACGAGACCACGAACGCCTCGACGGTCATCGGCCCCGAGCGCTGGGATCCGGATCCGGGGGTGACGTACGCCAACAACCTGGCCATCGGGAACCGCAGGGAAGAGGTCGAGACCGGCCCCGGCGGCCGCCGCGTCGCCAGCTCCTTCGAGTTCGAGCTGCAGTTCAACCTCATTCAGAAGGTGACGGACCCCAGAGGTGCGATCACGGAACACCTATACGAGCACAGCGGGACGCGGGACGGATACGCCGGGAGCCCGACGCGGGTGCGGCATCCGAAGATCGTGTCGTACAGCGGCAGCTCCGCGCCACCCGATGCGGAGGACCGGTACCACTACGACGTCTACGGGCTCGTCACCAAGGTGGAGAAGCCGGGGGGCCGCTTCACCGACATCCGGAGGGATGCGAACGGTTACCCCTTCTCCACCTCCGAGTCCGGGATCCACACGGAGGTGACCGAGCGGGACAAGCGGGGGCACATCATCCGTCGGACGCACCCCGCCACGGGGACGACGCGATACACCCAGCGCCTCGACGGACAACCCGTGCGAGAGGTCGACGCCCTGGGTCACGAAACCATCTACCTCTACACCGCCTCCGGCCTCCTGGAAGAGGAGCGCTTCCGCGTCGTGGACGACTTCACGGAGACGCCGGTGTCGAGTTCGGGGGCCGCCACCCGACGCGTTACACGGAGATACGAGTACGACTCCCTCGACCGGGTCGAGCGCGAGATCGAGGACTACGGTGGCCTGGGTCTCACGACGCGCTACCGCTACGACGACGATGGCCGACTCGCCGAGAAGTTCACGCCCCGCGCGGAGGCGGGGGACGACGCGGCGGCCCGGGCCGTCTTCGAGTACGACGAACGGGGACTGGTGCGGCGGATCGTGCGCGCCCCGGGGACCCCGCAGGAGTCGGTCGACGAGTACGCCTACGACGGGGCCGGACACCGCACCGGTCACGTGGCGCCCTCGGGAGCGCGCACGATCTTCGAGTACGACGGCCTCGGGAGGTTGCACCGGACCCGACTTCCGAACGGCACCGTCGTCGAGCACGCCTTCGATGACTCCGGAAACCTGGTCGAGGAGACCACCACGGGCCGGGCGGGGCTGCACTTCCAGGGGAATCCCAACGTCATCCTCCGGCGGCGGCGGACGCGCTTCGACGAATGGAGCCGTCCGTACGCGGAAGAGGAGGAGATCTTCGAACTCTCGGGCGGCGGATCGACGACGCGGCGAGAGACCCGTTTCGAGTACGACGCGGCCGGCGAACTCCGGAAGACCGTCCGACCCGGGAGGGCTCTGGAGCCGGCCCACGAGGTCACGACGGACTTCGATCGCGCGGGCCGGATGACGAGGCGAGAGGACAACCTCGGCAACAGCGTCACCTTCGTGTACAACGCCGCAGGCGGCGTGGAGACGATGACCGAGGTCGACAAGGAGTCGAACTCGAGCACCACGCACACCGTGGTCACGACCTACCGATACGACGGCCTGGGCCGCCTCACCTCCAAGGCGAAGCGTGGCGGTGGGGCGCATCGGACCTGCTACGACAGCCTGGGTCGCGTGCGTCTGGAGATCCGCCCCGACGGCTA
Source organism: Longimicrobiales bacterium (assembly GCA_028280525.1). Lineage (GTDB taxonomy): Bacteria > Gemmatimonadota > Gemmatimonadetes > Longimicrobiales > Gaopeijiaceae > Gaopeijia. Next base: position 7,783 of record JANQLR010000406.1, on the reverse strand, counting down.
CCGGCAGGAGAGGACGTACGACGCCGCGGGGCGTCTGAGGGGAGTCGGGGAGTTCTGGGACGTCCGCGACATCGATACGACCGCCGACCCGGCGGGCGCGGGGACCTCGTTCCGGTATCAGCGGCAGGCGTGGGTCTCGCGGAGGTACGACCGCAACGGCCGCGTCACCCGGGTCTACCGCCCGGGGCACAGCGTTCGCTACGAGTACGACTCGCTGGACCGGATGGTCGCCTCGTGGGAGCCGGCATCCGGTCGCAGAAGCCGCAGGCGCATCTCGATCGAGCACGCCAGCGACGGTCGAACCACGACGGTCCACGACGCGATGGGCTCCAGGATCGTCAACTACCGGGACGCGATGGGGTCGGTGATCGCCCGGCAGATCACCCGCGGTCGGAACGTGGGGGGCACGACCTACGAGCAGTACGCCTACGATGGCGCCTCCCGCCTGACCATGGCCGTCGACCCGGACAACGACTCGTACCTCGGGTTCACCTACGACTCGGGGGACAACTACCGCGTCGAGGTGCAGGCGATCCCCCGACTTCGCTCCACCGGACCAGGGGGCCGCAGGACGTACGGTCTGAGCCATCAGGTGTCGCTGGGGGCGAGCTTCGATCCCCGGGGCTACCGATCCGGGCTCGACGTGCATCACGCGGGGGACGGGCGCTCGTCGTTTGCGCTGAGCATGTCTTCGGTGCCTGCTTCGGTCGCCATCCCTTCCGCCCATCGGGCGCACTACTACGGCCGCGACGCCGCCGGACGGGTCACCACCGCTCGGGTGCGAGACGCGCAGTACGAGCAGACCGAGCTCTCGCTGGCGTACCGGGGGCCCGGATCGACGCTGATCGAGGCGACTCTCGGACACCGCGGCAATCTCCGCGGGCACTTCGCCTACGATGAGCAGCGGCGGCTCCACCGGATCAGCTACGCGACCGGGGACGGACGAACCCGCTTCGGAGCCCGACTCTCCTTCACGCTGGACGACGTGGGACGGGCGAGGTCCCAGATCCTCTCCGACCACCGCCTGACCCATCGATCGACCGACCCGGTCGTCGAGCGGAGGAGCCGCTTCGAGTACGACAACCGCGGCCAGCTCATCCAGGAGGGGCTCTTCGACGGCCAGGGCACGTCCCCGCTCGGCCTCACGGTGAGCACCTACAACCGGGCGCGTCAGACCAGCGCGTCGGTCCGGATCCACAAGGATCCTTCTCTGGTGTGGGACTACTACCTCGGCGACCTCCTGTGGAAGACCAAGCGGTACTTTCGATCGCAGGAAGAGGTCACCTTCCGGGGCGATCAGATTCGGCAGAAGGACATCGAGATGGCGAAGGTCGACGTGGACCCGAGCCTCTTCACCCGCCTGACCGGCGGGGTGTGGGAGTCACTCCCCGAGGATCGGGTCATCTTCGACTACGATCGCCGTGGAAGCGTGAAGCGCGTCCGCCGTCGGGTCCCGGACAAGAACGATCCCGACCGGCGCCCCATGCGGAACGTGGTCGAGTACACGTACGACTACCGGGGCCGCCTGGTCGAGACCTACGACCGGCGGAAGGCCGGCGAGTACGCCCGGTTCGGGCAGCCGCTCAGCGAACCGCGGGCCCGGTACGGATACGACGTCTTCAACCGTCTCATCGCCGTTGGCGTAGGTGCGCTGAGTTCCCGAGGCAGGGAGATCCTGCCCGAGTTCCGGAAGACCTTCACCCGGCGTCTGGTCTGGGATCGGGAACACCTCGTCGAGGAGCTCGAGGACGTCGGGAACGCGGGACTCCGGGGTGTGCGACGCTACGTCGTGAACCCCGCGAACAGCAGACTCGCGGCGTTCGAACGGCGCTCCCGCTCCGACGCCGCCGCCGACCGGGCCTACGCCTTCTTCGGGGTGGCTACCGATCACGTCGGCCGCCCGCTCTACCTGGTCGACCGTTGGGGGGACACCGTCGAGGCCTTCGAGGCCAGTACCCGCGGCGGCTGGCGCGTCGTATCGCGTGCTCGGTGGGCTCCGGGACACGGCCTGGTCATCGACTCCGGATTCCGCTTCGAGAACGACGGACTTCCCGTGGCGGAGCAGTCCTTCACGCGGTCGCAGCTTCGATTCCCCTTCGAGTTCGGGGGGCACTACCACGAGCCGGTTTCCGGGATGCTCTACGTCCGGAACCGGTGGTACTCCCCCGACCTCGGGACCTTCGTTTCACGGGACCAGGTGAACTTCTCCGGTCCGGCCTACGCCTACGCCGGGAGCGACGCCGCGGGGTCGCTCGACGTCGACGGCAACGTCCCGGTGCTGGCACTCATGGCCTTCGCGGGGGTGATCGCCGGCGGCCTCACCTGGTCGAACGAGCCCTACGGAGACGTCAACTGGGCTCGGGTCGGGCTGGCCTCGGCGCTGGGCGCGGCGGCGGCGGGCCTCACGGCCGGAGCAGGGGCCGCGCTCGGTATTCCGGCCGGCACGGTGGGGGGATTCGCCTTCGAACTCGTGGGCGGGTACGTGATCGGCAACGCCCTCTCCTACGCCAGCGTGCACGCGATCGGCGGCGAGTCCGCGATGGCGGCCGTGCTCGACGAAGAGCTGGGCGTCGGCGCGTCGCTCGGGACCGGCACCCTGATCACCGGAGCCATCACGCGCGCCGCCCGGGCCACCAGTCGAGCCAGCCGCGCCTCCACACCCCCGGTCTCGACGATCGCCACCCGCGCCGCGCGACTGCGGGCGATTCGTGAGTCGATCAAGGCGGCGATCCCCGAGATCGACGACCTGTCGGGGATCTGGCGCATGTCGTGGAAGGAGCTGGACGACCTCGGTCACACCGTCAGCGAGGTGAAGGGTACCCTCGGCATGATCCGCCGCATGCACGACGCGGGGTGGGAGTACGTGGGCGCGATCGTCTTCAACAAGAGTGGCCACGGCATCGATCTGGTCTTCCGAAAGGTCGGGACCGGAAAGAACGCGGGACGGTGGGCGCTGGGCGAGGCGAAGCACTCGAAGCGGATGTCGGCGCTGAAGAAGGACACCCAGGGGATTCGGCAGGGGAGCCTCCTCTTCTTCTTCACGCGGCTGTCTCGGGCCATTCACGCCGGGAAGGACGTGGCGAAGGCGCAGTCCATCATTCGGGAGATGGCGCTCGGCCAGGTCGAGTACTTCGGCTACTTCCACCGTGCCGGGAAGCTGGTCCAGTTCAACCCGAAGAAGTTCATCATCCGCGGCAGCATGCGGAAAAGCTCCGGGAACTTCGACATCATCAAATAGCGCCGGGAGCGAGGCCGGGGCGCGCGCTCCGGCCTCGAGCTCGTCCCAGCCCCTCGGCGCCGCGGATCCCTCTCGCGGTCGCCTACCGCCCCGGCCAGGGCAGCGCCAGCGCGGCCGGCGCTCTCGACCGCCCGATCCACCCGGCCAGTGCGGCCAGCGTCAGCACGTACGGCAGCGCCAGGAAGAGCTGATAGGCGATGTCCCACCCCTGCGCCTGCAGGGTGAACTGAAGGGCATTCGCCGCGCCGAAGAAGAGGGAGGCGGCCACGACACCGATCGGATTCCACCGGCCGAGCACGACGACCGCGATCGCGATGAAGCCGCGCCCCGCCGACATGTTCACCTGGAAGGTCCCGGCGTGTGCGAGCGCGAGGTGTGCACCGGCGATTCCGGCGAGCGTCGAGCCGAGAATCGTGGCCACCATCCGGATCCTGCGGACGCGAATCCCGCTCGAGGCGGCCTCGGTCGGCGCCTCACCGACGGCTCGGAGCTCGAGGCCCCACCGACTCCGGTACAACAGCCAGGTCAGGAGGGGAGCGAGGACGACCATGAGCCACGTCGTCGGCGCCTGGGAGAAGAGGAGCTCGCCGACTAAGGGGAGTTCCGCCAGCCCGGGGATGGCGACGGGTCGGAGAATCGGGATCGACAGCTCGGTCCCGGTGGCCCCGAAGCGGGCCTGGTAGACGACCGCGGTGAAGCCGAGCCCTCCCAGCGTCACGGCGGTCCCGGTGATGATCTGGTCGGTGTTCAGCAGTACGACCAGGACCGCAAAGACGACGCCGACCCCGGCGCCCGCGGCGGCGGCGGCGAGGACGCCCATCCCCGCACTCTCGAAGGCGAGTGCCCCGAGCGCTCCCGCGAGAGCCCCGGAGATGATCGACCCCTCGAGGCCGAGGTTCAGGACACCGGCGCGCTCGGAGATCGCCTCCCCCATCGCCGCGAGCCCGAGGGGGACCGCGAGCCGGATCGACGCCTCCAGGAAGGCGATCAGGACCAGGTCACTCACGACCCCTCCCGCGCACGGCGCGATCCGCGAGGAGGACGGCTACGATGACGAGTCCCTCGATCGCGCTCGCCCAGGCGGCCGGGACGCCGACCTCCCGCTGCATCGCCGCCGCGCCCCCGGCGAGCGCGCCGAAGAGGATCGCAGTGGCCACGACCGCGATCGGGTGCAACCCGGCGAGGAGGGCGACGGCGATCGCGGTGTAGCCCCACCCCGGGCTGAACGACTCGTACACGGCCTTCGTCACCCCGGCCACCTCGACGCCCCCGGCGAGTCCGGCGAGCGCACCCGAGAGGAGGAAGACGCCGATCGTGACCCGGGTGACGGCGAGTCGGCCGGCCGCGCGCGCCGCACCGTGGGAGGCACCCACCGTCCGGATCGAGAAGCCCACCCGGGTGAAGCGGAAGAGGCCCCAGAGCCCGACCGCCAGGAGGACGCCGAGACCGAAGCCGAGGTGCAGCCGGGTTCCGGGAACCAGGGCTGGGAGCGTGGCGGCGTCGCCGAGCCGGTCGGTCTGGGTGAAGACGCCGCGGCTCTCCTGGAGTGGGCCGTGCACCAGCCACGCCGTTCCCTGGATGGCGACGAAGTTCATCAGGATCGTCGTGATCACCTCGCCGACCCCGAGGCGCAGCCTCATGACGGCAGGAAGGGCAATCCACGCGACCCCCGCGAGCGATGACGCGACGAGCACGAGGGGGACGAGGAGGAGGCCGGGGAGCTCCGCGAAGGTCAGCCCGGTCCAGATCGCGGCGACGGCTCCGGCGTAGAGCTGTCCCTCCGCCCCGATGTTCCAGATGCCGGCGCGGAAGGCGACGGCCACCGCGAGCCCGGTCAGGAGGAGGGGGACCGTCCGCACGAGGGTGATGGAGAGGACGGTCGCGGGGCTCCCGAACGACCCGCCCACCAGCGCCCCGAAGGCCTCCGCCGGGTCGAAGCCGCCCAGGACCAGCGAGAGTGCCGCCAGGACGAGAGTGGCGGCGAGTGCGAGGCCGGTGATGGCCGGCCCGCGCAGTCGCGTCCAGGAGGGTCCGCCCGTCATCCGACCGCCGTCGCGGTGGCGAGCATCCGCCGACCGATCCCCTCGCGATCCATCTCGTCGGCGGGGACGGGGAGGAGTCGCCCACGGAGCAGGACCATGACCCGGTCGGCCACGGCGAGGATCTCGTCGAGGTCGGTCGAGATGAGCACGGCCCCGGGGGCGGGCTCTCCACCCTCGGCAGCGACCTGATCCACGATCGAGCGCCGAACGAAGTCCGCGCCGGCGACGTCGAGCCCCCGCGTCGGGTTCTCCGCGACCAGGAGATCTCCCGCGAGCGCGAACTCTCGAGCCAGGACCACGCGCTGCTGGTTCCCTCCCGAGAGGGTGCGAGCGGGGGCCGACGGACCCGAGGCCCGGACATCGAAGCGCCCGATCGCTCGCGCCGCCTCCTCGCGCAGCGCACTCCATCGCACGAACGGCCCACGACGGAAGCGCGGGTCGCGCGACCAGGCGAGGGCGAGGTTCTCGACGAGGGTGAAGTCGCCGACGAGCCCCTCCGCCCGACGGTCCTGGGGGATGAAGCCGATCCGCTCGGGGAGCTCCGCGGCGCCGCGGGTGGGCCGGTCGATCCCGGCGAGGAGTCGCGCGAGAGCCCGCTGACCGTTCCCCTCCACCCCGGCCACGCCCACGATCTCGCCGCGGCGCACCTCGAGGTCGACCGACTCGACCGAGCGACCGACCTCCGAATCGAGACCCGCCCCTCGCAGTCGGGCGACCACCTCTTCGCCCGAGGCGTCCGTCCGCGGTCGGACCCGACCGATCTCCACCTCGAACTCCCGTCCGACCATCGCCGTCGACAGGGCGGCCGCGTCGACCTCCTCCCGGCTCGCCTCGAGGACGGTACGACCCCGTCGGAGCACGGTCACCCGGTCGGCGACGGCGAGCACCTCGTCGAGCTTGTGCGCGACGATCAGGACGGTGCGACCCTCGGCGGCCTGCTGCCGGACGAGGGTGAGGAGCGGCGTGACCTCGCTGGGTGCGAGGACGGCAGTCGGTTCGTCGAGGACGAGGATCGAGGGATCGCGCAGGAGCACCTTCAGGATCTCGACCCGCTGCTTCGCGCCGACGCTCAGCGTCTCGACCGGGCGATCGAGCTCGATGTCGAAGCCTGAGCGGCTCGCCACCTCGACGGCCCGTCGCCGCATCGCGTCGGGATCGAGGCGCGAGAGGGCCGGAGCCGACTCGCCGAGGAGGAGGTTCTCGAGGACGGTCAGTCGCTCGACGAGGGAGAAGTGCTGGTGGACCATGCCGACGCCGGCCTGCCACGCCGCGCGCGGCGAGTCCAGACGTCGCGGACTGCCGCCGATGCGTACCTCGCCGGCATCGGCGCGCAGCTCCCCCCCGAGGATGCGAAGAAGCGTCGTCTTCCCCGCCCCGTTCTCGCCGAGGACGGCGTGAACCTCGCCGGGTCGGGCGGAGAGGTGGGCCTCTTCGAGGGCGACGACCGGGCCGAAGACCTTCCGGATGCCGGAGAGGTCGACCGGGTTCACGCGCCCTCTTCGCCCTCCACGAAGGCGACGCGCGGCACCTCGAGCTCACCCGCCCGGATCGCCGCACGGGCCTCCTCGACCCGCTGCAGCAGCTCGGCCGGGATGCGGTCGGAGAGCGCCGGATTGGGGACGAAGCGGATGATCTCGCGCTCCGAGTTCGCATAGATCGGCGCCTCGCCGAGCGTGCCGTCCACGAAGCGCTGCGCGACGTCCAGGAAGGCGGTCGGGATGTCGATCGTGGCGGAGCCCAGAATGATCTCCGGGGCGACGTCGTTCTGGTCGCGGTTCATCCCGAGCGCCCAGACCGTGCGGCCGGCATCGACCGCCTCGCGCACCGCCTGGAAGACACCGAAGGAGGCGCCGTCGGTGTTGTGGATGACCACGTCCGCCCCCTGCTGAAGCTGAGCGACGGTGGCCTCCTTCGCCGCGGCGACGTCGTCCCACGAGCCGATGTAGACCTCGAGGACGGTCGCCTCCGGATTCACCTCCCGCACCCCCGCCTCGAAGGCGACGAAGGTCCCCCGCGCGGGCGGGGTCGCGACGCCGCCGACCATGCCGATGACGTTCCTCGCGGACATCCCTCCCGCGACCATGCCCGCCAGGTAGCTCGCCTGCTCGAGGGTGAAGATCAGGGGCTGCACGGAGGCGGAGGTTCGACCCCCGCCGCTCACGATGATCCGGGTGTCCGGGAACTGCTCCCCGGCGCGCATCGCGGCGTCCTGGTACTCGGAGCCGTGGGCGAAGACGAGGTCGTACCCCTCCGCCCCGTAGGCGAGAAAGGCCTCGTCGAACTCGGCGGGCGTCCGCGTCTGCTGATGGCTGATCGAGGCGCCCAGCTCGGCCTCGATCGCCTGGAGACCCTCGTACGCGCCGGCGTACCACCCGGCGTCGGTGACCGGCCCGGAGGTGAGGAGGGCGACGCGGAGCGCGCCGGAGTCCGAGCGCGCGTCGTCTCCGGGCGACCCGGCGCCCCCGCAGGCAGCGGCGACGACGGCGAGGAGGAGGGTGAGGAT
>JANQLR010000374.1 GCA_028280525.1 Longimicrobiales bacterium | reverse complement strand
TGAGCGGCGGCGATGTCGTCCCACTGCTGCCGGACCTTCTCCGGGGTGAGACCGCCGACCATCGTCACCGCCTGCGAGTGGTCGGTGACGGCGATGTAGCGATGGCCGCGCTCGCTCGCCGCCCGCGCCATCTCGAGGACGGAGGCCCGACCGTCCGTCCAGGTGGTGTGCATGTGGAGGTCGCCGCGCAGGTCGCCCCGCTCGATGAGACGGGGGAGTTCTCCGGCCCGCGCCGCCTCGAACTCGCCGCGGTCTTCGCGGAGCTCGGGCGGGATCCAGGGGAGCCCGACCGCGGCGAACACCTCCTCCTCGGTGCGGCCCCCGACCCGCGCGCCGAAGTCCCGCTCCCCTCCGCCGGCACCGCCCCCGGTCGCGACCGCCTCGCGAACCTCCGCGTCGTCCCCTTCGTCCCCCTCCGGCACGCGGAAGACGCCCCACTCGTTCACGCGCAGCCCCTTCCGCACCGCCTCCGTCCGCACGCGGACGTTGTGCTCCTTGGAGCCGGTGAAGTAGTGCATGGCCGCGCCCCACGACTCCTCGGGAATCACCCGGAGGTCGACGGAGAGCCCGCTCGGCAGGACGATGTTGCCCTTGGTCCCGCCGGCCGCCTCCACGCGCATGGCGCCGGGGTAGGCGGTGAAGTGCTCGACGACGGCCGTTCCGTCGCCGTCGGCCTGGGCGAGGAGGTCGACGTCGCCGCAGGTGTCCCGGCGACGCCGGAACGACCCCGCCACCTCGAGCCGCTCAAGCCCGGGCGCCGACTCCATGTGGTCCAGGAGCCCGGCGATGTACTGCTCGACCTCGGCGCGCAGGAAGCGCCCGCGATGCTTCCGGTAGTCCTCGATCGCGCGCGACATCTTCTCGACCGACTTCGCGCCGAAGCCGTCGAGCGCCTTCACGGTGTCTTTCTCGATCTCGAGCTGGAGCCCCTCGACCGACTCGACGCCGAGCGCCTCGTACAGCTTCTTCGCCTTCTTCGGCCCCACCCCGTCGAGCTTGGTGAGCTGGGCGAGCGTACGCGGGATCTCCCTGGTGATCTCGTCCAGGACGGTGAGCTGACCGGTCTGGAGGAGTTCGCGGATGTGCGCGTCGACCTGCTTGCCGACACCCTGCAGCTGCGTGAGGTCCTCCCCCTCCGCGACCATCGTCGAGAGCGAGCGCGTGAGCCCCTTCACGGTGCGCACGGCGTTCCGGTAGGCCCGGATCCGGAAGGGGTTGGAGCCCTGGATCTCGAGGAGATCGGCGACCTCGGATAGGGTGCGGGCGACATCGAGGTTCTCCACGGCGTCAGCCCTCGCCGCCGGCCGAGGAGCCATCGGGAGCAGCTCCGGACGCGGGTTCCGACGGCCCATCCGCGCCCCCCGCCGAGATCCCCGCCTCGGCGAGCTTCTCGATGAAGTCGTCCTCGGTGAGGACTTCGATCCCGAGCTCGACCGCCTTGTCGTACTTGGAGCCGGCATCTTCGCCGACCACCACGAACGACGTCGACCTCGACACCGACCCCACCACCTTCCCGCCCGCGGCCTCGGCGAGCTTCTTCGCCTCGCTCCGCGACAGGCGCGACAGCGCCCCGGTGAAGACGAACTTGAGCCCGGCGAAGGCCTCGGTGCGCGGCGCCTCGGGGAGGATGAAGTCGAAGTCGCGCTCCAGGAGTGCGTCGATGGCGGCAGAGACGCGCTCCCCGTCCAGGAAGCCGCGGATCGCCTCGGACATCTTCGGCCCGATCCCCTCGATCGCCGTCAGCTCCTCCTCACTCGCCTCGCGGATCCGGTCGAAGGAGCGGAAGTGGCGGGCCAGCGTGCGCGCGACCGTGACCCCGACCTCCGGGATCCCGAGCCCGGTCAGGAAGCGGGCGAGCTCGACGTGGCGCCGCGCCTGGATCCCGGCCACGAGGTTCTCGGCCGACTTCTGTGCGAACCCGGGGAGTTCCCGGATCGTCTCCACCTGCAGGTCGAAGAGTTCGGCGAGGTCGCGCACCAGCTCCCGGTCGACGAGGAGGGCGGCGGTCTCCTCTCCCAGCCCCTCGATGTCGAGGGCGTTGCGCGCGCCGAAGTGCACGATTCGACCCTTGAGCTGCGCGGGGCAGCCGAAGCGGTTCGGGCAGATCGAGCGCGGGCCCTCCTCGTACAGCTCGGTGTCGCACGACGGACACCGCTCCGGCATGCGGAAGGGCTCGGTCCGCTCGTGTCCCTCCTCGTGGATCACCTCCACGACCTGAGGGATGACGTCCCCTGCCCGCTGGATGCGCACGGTGTCGCCCTCGCGCACGTCCTTCCGCGCGACCTCCTCGCGGTTGTGCAGCGACGCCCGCGAGACGGTCACCCCGCCGACCACGACGGGGCGGAGCAGGGCGACGGGGGTCACGATCCCAGTCCGCCCGACGGAG
>JANQLR010000337.1 GCA_028280525.1 Longimicrobiales bacterium | reverse complement strand
ACTGGCTGCGTGAGGACGACTGGTTCTTCAGCTGGGACCTCGACCTGGACGAGGTCCGTCTCGTCGACCTCGCGACCGATCCTCGACTACCTGGGCGTGGAGCTTCGGGACCCGATCTTCGGTCGCTCCTTCGTGGCGGAGATCGAGGATCCGGCGGCCCCCGGTCGCCCGGTGGTCCAGGGTCGGATCGAGCAGACCCGTTCCCCGGACGACATGATGGGCCGGGACGCGCGGGGCTACTGGCTGCGTGAGGACGACTGGTTCTTCAGCTGGGACCTCGACCTGGACGAGGTCCGTCTCGTCGACCTCGCGACCGATCCGATGAGCGAAACGAACCTCGCGGAGGCGAACCCGGAGCGTGTGGCCCGCTACCGTCAGGCGGTGGAGGCGTGGATCGAACGGTACGAGGGGTAGGTCGTCCTCTACCGGTAGTAGTCCTTCATCACGTTGACCCAGGCCAGCGCGAGCGAGCCGAGCACCGCGGCGGACCAGGCCGTCACCCGACCGAGCCGCGTCATCCTCCCCCTCCGCACGAAGAGGCGAGGGATGGCGATGGGGGCGCACCCGAGGAGCGTGCCGAGCGCCAGGAGACCGAAGGGTACGCGGGAGCGGGCGCGGCGCGTCAGCCGGTGATGGACGAGGTCACCGAACTCCGGCTCGAACACCCGCTCGCGGACCTCTCGGGGTAGCAGGCGGCCCAGGCGCCGCCAGCGTGCGAAGCGCAGGTCGAGGTCAGGCACGGGCCACTCCCCCGGCAGCGTCGAAGCTGCGAATCGCCCCGAGGTAGAAGTCGCGGCAAGCCTGCCAGGCTCCCAGCCCGGATGCCGTCAGTCGGTAGTGTCGCTCCCGAATGATCTGGCTCTCGACCACCTCCTGGTGATACTCGCCCTCCACCAGCCCGGCGTCCTCCAGTCGCGACATCAGTTGGTAGAAGGCGGGCCCGCTCTTGCGAATCCCGAACTCCGAGAGACGCTCCCGAATCTCGCGCCCCGGCAGGCGCTGGCCTCGCAGCAGGCCCGTCACCAGAAACTGGAGGTGAGAGAGCTTCGGGGTTCCCGCCATCTTGATCGTCCTATTGATGTAATGTAGCGTTATGTCACGACACGATACTTCAATCTCGGATGCGGATGGGGGGCGTGGCAATGGCGGAGGTGGGGAAGGCGAAGGCGCTCGCGGCTGGACTCTGGCTCGTGCTGATCGTCGAGGCGTTCGGGATGCTCCTCGCCGGGTCCGCGAAGTTCACCGCGGCGGGGTGGTGGTCCGCGAAGTTCGTCGAGTGGGGGTACCCTGAGGGCTTCTCCCATGTCGTCGGGGTCGTGGAGATGGCGGGGGCCGGGTTCCTGTTTGCGCCGGCGCTGGCGGCGTACGCCGCGATCGTGCTGATCGTGGTCATGGTGTCGGCCCTGGTGACCGTCCTGACGAACCCCGGTCGGCCCACGGTGGACGGGCCGCTGATCCACCTCGTCCTGTTGGGCCTGATCCTCGCGGCGCGATGGCGGCGGAGGTGGCGTCCGGGCAGGTCCCGTCACCCGGGGTAGGCTGCCCTCCCCTCGGTGGCTGAGGGACGCCATGGCGCAAATCCCCTTCCGGGCGGAGTCTTGAACGATCGCTCTCGCAAAGGTGATCCCACCCCCCGGCAGGTTCCCCATGACGGAAGCAGTCACCCGACGCGTCCTCCACGCGCTGACCGACCGGACGGATGCCCGGACGCTCGTTCACGAGCACTTCGACCGGAACCGCTCGGCTGTCGTCGAAGCCGTGCGCGACACACTGCTCGCCACCCGACAGGACCCGGATCCCGTCGAACTGCAGGAGCTGGTGGACCAGGGGCTGATCGACGATCTAAGGCTTCCCGACCGCCTGCCGGCGGCGTGGGCGGTGCGGCTGCTCCGCCCCGGTGTGCTGCCGGCGATCGCGGTGGCGTCCGCCGTGGTGCTGGGAGCTCTGGCCCTCCTCGTCTTCTGAACGGGAGCGAGGTGGATGATCAGTGGGCGCGTCGCTCTCGGCGGCCTCTCGGTCGAATTCGGGAACGCCCGGCGCCGTTTCGAGGAGCGCGCCGAGGAGGTGCGAAGGATCGCCGACGAGCACGCCGGGCTGCTGCAGGAGGAGCGTGAGATCCTGCAGTCGCTCGCGGAACTCTATCTGCCGGAGCTCTCCCCCTCCGCGGTGGGTGCGGGGCTCGCGGAGATGGAAGACGAACTCCGGGCCGCGCTCCGGAGCCAGGAGGTCCACCGCAAGGCGCTGTTCGCGGACCTCGCCGTAGCGGAGCGGGAGGTCGCCGAGCAACAGGCCCGGGCGGAGGCGCTCGAGCCGGGGGAGGCCGCGGCGGCGGACCGCGTGCGTCGATGCCGTGAGGCGGCCGAGGAGAAGCTCTCGGCCGACGATGAGTACCAGGGGTGGGTCGCCGATCACGAGGCAGCCATGGAGAGACAGGAGGTGCTGCGCAAACGCCGCTCGCGCCTGGCGTCCGCGAGCAGCTTCGAGCGGCGCCGGTACGACGCATGCCTCCCGTACACGCGGCTCAGAGATCGCCGGTGGGGGACGCCCGACTATCGCGGCCGGCTCATCGCCCGGGTCTTCGACCGCTGGCTCGCCCGCCGAATCGACTACGAGGAACTCGCCCGCCGCGACGTCATCCTCACGGAGGGTCCGCGCCTCACGCACGCCGAGGTCCAGGAGGTGCGTCGGCGGGCGGCCGAGCTGGAACGGCTCACCGACGAACGCGAGGCGGCGGTGCTTGCGGAGGTGGGGCTCGGCAATGCTCTCCCCTCGTGGGAGGAGGCGAAGCGCGGTCTCGAGGTGGAGCGGGAACGACTGGATCGATTGCGCCTGCGCCGGGATGGTCTGGTGGGCGAACTGCAGCGGGTGGAGGCGAAGCAGGGCCAGCCTTGGCAGGAGGCGATCCGCCGGCACCGGGACTTCCTTCAGGGAGAGACGATCTCCGGCCTGGCGAGGCGCGCCGAGCAGACCCCCGACCCGCGCGACGACGACCTCGTTCGTCGGCTGGGGGCCGTGCGGGATCGAATCGAGACCTCCGCCGAGGCGCTGGAGGCCGCTCGCGAAGAGCTGGAGAGGCTGGCGGGGCGGACCGGGTTCTTCGCGGACCTCAAGCGTGAGGCGACGCGCCGTTTCGTTCAGCGACCTGCGCGCTTCTCGGAGGAGTTCCGGCTGGAGGAGGCGCTGGGCGCGAACCGGGACGGCGCGCCTCGATCCGACGCCGTTCTCGGGAGGCTGGAGGAGGCGAGCGTCTCCGATTTGCACGGTCCGTTCGCCCACGTCGCCGGGGGTCTGGCGGAGTGGGTCGCCGCGATCGAGTCCAGCCTCGACCACGATCTGCGGATCGTGGAGGAGGTGGTGGACGAGACCTTCACCGACGTCCTGGTCTTCGACGCGGAGGGCCGGGTCGTTTCGCGACGGGTAACTCGCCGGCGAGCGGAGCCGTAATCGCGGTCATGGGGTCGAATTCCTCGGGGTGCCGCCCTACGTTCCGCCTCTAGCCATCGTCGCCGTCCCGCTCCGAAGACCGATGAAGACTCTGACCCGCATCTCGATCCCGTCCCTCCTCGTGCTCCTCGCCGCCGCCTGCGGTGGCGCCCCCGAGGAGTCCAGCGAGCCCGTCGTCCCCGGCTCCGCCGGCGCCCTCGCCCCCGGCGCCGCGATGCCTCCGGGCCACCCGCCGATCGGGAACGGCGCGGCCCCCGGCGCGCCCGACGCCGCGGCGATGGAGGACGCCCCGGTGGCCACCGTCCTCGAGACGATGAACTCGGTGGGCTACACCTACGCCCGCCTCGCCATGGATGGGGACACGGTCTGGGCCGCGGGGCCCTCGACCGGGGGACTGGAGGTCGGCGACCGGGTCCGGGTCATGAGCGCGATGGGGATGCGGAACTTCGAGGCGAAGTCGCTCGGGCGAACCTTCGACCGGATCCTCTTCCTGCAGGGCTTCCCGAAGTACATCGACTAGGGGCGCGCCTCGGGGGATGGCCCAGGTGATCCGGGGGCTCGCCCACCTGGCGGGAGGGATCGGGGCGATCGTCGTGGTCGCCTTCGGCATCGGTCTCGCCATCCCGCCCGCGCAGGAGTTCCCGGACTCCCTCCTGACCGCCTTCCACACCTTCTTCGTCGGCGTCGTGGTCGGCGACGACGATCCCCTCCCGGGGCTGCACGACCCGGACTGGATGGAGGTCGCCGAGCCGGGGGACATCCTCTTCCTGTCGAGCGGACAGGTCGCCTGGGGGATGTGGTCGCACGTTGCGGTCGTGGTGGAGGCCCCGGAGGACGCCCGCTTCGCCCGGCCCGGCAGCGTTGCAGTCCTCGACGCCTCGATCCACAACGGGATGTACGTCGTCCCGCTGGACATCTTCGCGTCCCGTCCGAACGTCGTCGTGCGCCGCGCCTCGGACGACCCGGCGGTGAGGGCCCGCATCGCCGAGGTCGCGCTCGAACACCGGGATCGCGTCTTCACGGGGGTCGCCCGCCCGGGGGCGCCGTACTCGAACTGCACCAAGGCGGCGATCGAGGCGCTCGAGGCGGTCGGGCTCGAGCCGGACGTGACCGGGTGGAGGGTCCCGGACGAGCTCTGGCGCGCCGAGGTCTGGGTGGACCTCCCGCGTTGACCGGACGCCTCTGGCGGGGGTGGTCCGCCCTCTGCCTCATCGCGGGCACCGTCGTCCTCCCCCTCTTCTGGGAGGTCTTCTCCGGTGGCTCCGTCCTCCGCTTCCTCGCCCTCCCGCTTCGGATCGGCTGGATCGTCGGCGTCGTGCGGCCGGTGCTCGATCTCCGGTGGGTCGACCCGCGACTCCCCGCCGCCCTGGTCGGGGTCCTCGTCCTCGGGATGACCGTCGCGGTCGGGGTCGACCTCGCGGGCGTCCGCTTCATGCACCCCGGATTCTTCCTGGCGCTGGAGTGGTGGCAGCGGGCCCTCTACCCGTGGATCGAACTGCTCCCGCCTTTCGAGGTGCGGGCGCGACCGGGGTACCTCTGGGTCGCGTGGGCGGCGAACGCGGTCGAGGGCGCGCTCGCGGTCGTCTGGTTCCTCAGCCGCCGTCCTGCCGAGCCTCCGCTCCCGGCTGCGTCACGCTGACGTGCTGCGGTCCCGGCGCCCACCGGGGGTCGGAGGCGAGGGCGCGTGCATCGTCGGCGAGGGCGTCGACCATGTCGTCGAAGATGAAGGCGTGGACCGGGTAGATGCTCCACCAGTACGCCCACCCCAGGAAGCCGGTCGGCGCGAAGAAGGCGGTCTGAATCAGCCGGGTGCGACCGCCCTCCGCGGGTGCGGCCTCGAACTGGAGCCACGCCTTCCCCGGTACCTTCATCTCGGCGCGCAGGCGGAGGAGCCTCGGGGGCTCGACCGCCTCCACCCGCCAGAAGTCGATCGCCTCCCCGGGGTAGACCTGCCACGGGTGCCGTCGGCCCCGCCGCAGCCCCGGTCCGCCGACGATCTGGTCGAGGAGTCCGCGGAGCTTCCACAGGCCGTTCCACGCCGGCCATCCCCGCTCCCCGCCGACGGAGCTGAAGGCCTGGAAGACGGCCTCGATGGGGGCGTCGACGACGCGGGTCCGCCGCTCACGCACGATCCCTTCGCGGTCCTCGAGCTCCACGGCGTCCGGGGGTGCCCCGGAGAGCGTCCAGCGGGTGGCCACCTCGTTCTGTTCAATCCGCACCAGCGCCCGCGACACCGCCTCCCGGTACTCCATCGGCGTGATCTCCGGGAAGAGCTCGCGCGCCCGGGCGGTGTCCCCGACGACCGGTTCGACGACTCCCTCAACGAGCGGAACCGCCAGGCTGTTCGGGATCGGCGTCACCAGACCGACCCAGAGGGCCGCGAGGCCGGGGGCGAGGACGGGCACCGGGATGATCTGCCGGGGGAGGCCACGGACCTCGGCGTAGATCTCCATCATCCCGCGGAAGGTCACCGGCTCGGTGCCGATGTCGATCACGCCCGTCGTCTCGGGGCGGCCGACCGCACCGATCAGGTAGCGCTGCACATCCCCGACCGAAATCGGCTGCACCTCGTTGCGCACCCACTTCGGGGTGATCATGACCGGGAGTCGTTCGGTGAGGTAGCGGACCATCTCGAAGGAGGCGGAGCCGCTGCCGATGATGGGGCCGGCCCGGAACTCGGTGGTCGGGAGGCCGTCGCGGAGGACGGCGCCGACCTCGGCGCGGCTGCCGAGGTGTTCGGAGACGGCGGCACCGCTCCTCCCGCCGGGCACGATCCCCCCCAGGTAGATCACCTGCCGGAGGTTCCGCCCCTCCTCGACGAAGTTCCGCGCGAGCTCGCGGTCGCGCGCCTCGAAGTCGGTCCCGCCGTACATCGAGTGGACGAGGTAGAAGGCCACGTCGACCCCGTCGAGGGCGCGTCGGAGGGAGTCGCGGTCGCCGAGGTCGCCCTCGACGATCTCGACTCGGGAGGCCCAGGGCCGCGCCCGGGCACTCACGGGGTTCCGGGCCAGCACGCGGACCTCGTGTTCGGTCCACTCCAGCAGGCGGCGCACGACGCGTCCGCCGATGTACCCGGTGGCCCCGGTGACGAGGATCTTCATGCTCGGCTGCTACTCCTCGCCCCGGGAAAGGTGGCCCCGGGTGGACGGAATCAGCGCCGGCAGATGATCCAGCTCAGGACGAGCTGGAAGAGTCGCTTCAGGATGGTGAGCATGACGGTCTCGGTTCGTGTGCGTGACCCGGCGCTCTACGTCGCGGCGCGCCGGCCGGTTTCGCCGGCCCGGTACACGCGGGGTCCGAGGGGGAGCCGATCCGAGGGGAGCGTCGCCTCGATCAGGTCGACGGCGCGCGCGATCCCGTCCTCGCCCCGGACCCGTTCGGCGAGCGCGACGGCGCGGCGCCGGACCTCGGGGTCGCCGGTCAGCTGACGGAGCGCCCGCGCGGCCTTCGAGATGGTGTACTCGGCCGGGGTCAGCACCCTGCCCACCCCGAGCTGCCGGAGGCGATGACCGTTGTCGGCCTGGTCGAAACCGAGGGGGCGCACGAGTTGGGGGATCCCCGCCCTCAGCCCCTGCGAGGTGGTGCCGATCCCGCCGTGGTGGACGACCGCCGCGCACCGCGGCAGGAGGGCACGGAAGGGTTCGTACCGGGTCGCGAGGACGGTGTCGGGGAGGGGGTGGGGGAGTTGCTCGGGGAAGCCGGTCGCGACGATCGCCCGGAGCCCGGCCCGCTCGGCCGCCTGCACCGAGGTGCGGAAGAAGATGGCGGCATCGCGGTTCGCCGTGCCCGCCGTGAAGAGGACCGGAGCGTCTCCTCGCTGCAGGAAGGCCTCCGTCTCCTCTCCGAGCCGCGCCTCGGTCCGCCCGTCGTAGAGGGGGAAGCCGGCCAGGCGGAGACTCGAGGGCCAGTCGGGCTGCGGGTCGCCGAACCAGCCGGGG